>JAGAQU010000003.1 GCA_017622575.1 Lachnospiraceae bacterium | reverse complement strand
GCAGTTCTGATCCTCTCCTTTACCGGTCCCGAATCGGAAGGACTCCGTCCTGCTGCCTTAAAGAAATCTGTCAAAGGAATCCTCACCAATCCTATTATCATCGGCATTGCGGCAGGCATGATCGCCTCCTTATTTCAGATTCATTTTCCTGCCATTATCTCAAAGACGGTCAATAGCATTGCGGTACTGGCAACCCCGCTTGCCCTGATGGGCCTCGGTGCCGGTTTTGAAGGAAAGAAAGCGCTGGCCGAAATCAAACCAACACTTGTCTGCTCCTTTGTGAAGTTAATGCTGTGGCCTGCTCTTTTTCTTCCAGTGGCAGCCCTTCTCGGTTTTCGCGATGAAAAAATGGTAGCTCTCCTTGTGATGCTGGGTTCCCCTACCACTGTCAGCTGCTATATCATGGCCAAGAACATGAAACATCCGGGGATCCTGACCTCCAGCGTAGTTGTTGCCACTACTTTCTTAAGTTCTGTCACCCTGACATTCTGGCTGTATCTTTTAAAGTCCCTGAGTTTAATTTAAGTTTCCGCTTAAAAGAGTCAAATTGACAATTATGAAAGAGATTCTTTCTATCATCTCTACCCGTTTTCTTATATCATATAGTCAATATGAGATACAAAAACGGGAGGGTTAACATGAACAATTCAGATAAACATCAGCATGGTTTTGTATTGGATACAGATACCGGTTATTTTCGCAATAACGGCGTTGATGTGATGGCCTTTGATGACATCTATCCGGTAGGTCATCAGTCCGGTGTCAGCATCATCATGCACGGCAGCCGCATTGCCACCAATGGTGACATCCGCTTTGAACAGACTCCGGGACAGTGGCAGCCGGTGCCAAAGCAGCAGGAAAGAAAATTAGATGAAGAGAAAAATACGATTACCACAAAGCTCGGATACCCCGATTACGAAGCCCATTTAAAGGGGTTTAACCCCATGATTTATCCGGATCTTGAATTTAACTATGAGGTTTCCGTAACCGGACAGGGGAATTCTGTCGCAGTCACGGTCTCTCTGGATCAACCGATTCCCGAGAAATATGTGGGAAAACTGTGTTTCAATATGGAATTATTCCCGGGTGCACTGTTCGGAAAGCCCTGGATTATGGATGGCAAGCAGGGAATTTTCCCAAGGCAGGCAAACGGCCCCACCCTGTCCATGCCTTCCAACTACACAAATGCTGGGAAATTCCGGACAGAAGGGCTCACAGCCGACAAAAAGCGCCTGTCCGGCGATAACCACGGCTATAATCCTATCATCGCCGACGATATCATTGCTGCTCCTTATGCAGAGGGAAAGCGTTTTACCATCTGCCCTGACGATCCCTATAAGCGGCTCACCATTGAAAGCTCCCGCTCAGAATTAAAGCTTTACGACGGACGCATGAACCACAATAACGGCTGGTTTGTGATCAGCAGTGAAATTCCCTCCGGTGCCACGAAAAGTGCAATCAGCTGGGTAATTACACCAAACGTTGTGGAGGAATGGATGTATTCCCCTGTTGTCCAGGTTTCCCAGGTAGGCTATCACCCAAAAGCTTCCAAGATCGCCATCGTTGAGCTTGACAAACGGGAAACAGTGTTTGAAGATGCCATCCTTTATAAAATTACAGAGAAAGGGGAAGAACCGGTCCGCCGCCTGAAAGGGGAGAAATGGGGACAGTTCCTTCGTTACAATTATCTCAGGTTTGATTTTACGGATACCGAGGAAGAAAGCCTCTATCAGATATGCTACGGAAATTCCAAGTCCTGTATCTTCAGAATCGCCTGTGACATCTATGACCGGGGTGTATGGCAACCGGTACTGGAATATTTTCTTCCCATACAGATGTGTCATATGAGAGTCAACGAGAAGTATCGTGTCTGGCACGGTCTTTGCCACAATGATGACGCCCACATGGCACCTGTAAATTTGAATCATTTTGACGGATATGTCCAAGGACCCTCTACCTTAACCAAATATCAGCCCGGCGAGCATGTGCCGGGACTCAATGTAGGCGGCTGGCATGATGCCGGTGACTACGACCTGCGCGTGGAAACACAGTCAGAGGAGATTTATATTCTGACACTGGCTTATGAAGCTTTTCATGTAGATTATGATGTGACAACCATAGACCAGAAAGCAAAGGTTACGGAAATTCATCAGCCGGACGGGAAAAATGATATTTTACAGCAGATTGAACACGGCGCTTTGTCCATTGTTTCAGGATACCATTCTTTAGGCAGATTGTATCGCGGTATTATCGCCGGAGATCTGCGCCAGTATGTCCTCCTTGGAGATGCCGCCGCCATGACAAACGGCATTCCCGGCGATGAGGATGACAGATGGGTATTTACAGAGGACAATCCTCCCAGAGAACTGCTGGTAGCCGCTCATCTTGCTGCCGCTTCCAGATCATTGAAGGGCTTCAACGATACCCTAAGCTGTCAGGCACTTGAGATTGCTTCTTCCCTCTACGAAACTGTTGACGGGACCGGCAACACCAAGGATATTGACACAGGAAGCTTTGATGAGCTTTATCAGCCGGACGAGGATGCCAGAGGTCCCAAGATTCAGGCAGCCGTGGAACTGTATCTGACCACCGGAGAGGACAAATATAAAGCATTTCTGCTCTCAGAAACAGATTTTATTGTTGCACACATAGAGAATCTTGGATGGATCATCAGCCGGGCTATCGATAAGATCAATGAGGAAACGTTTACCGAAACCATACGCGGGGCCATGATTGTTCTGAAAAAACGACTGGATGAGCAGAGCAGGGAAACCCCTTACGGTATCCCTTACCGCCCTTATATCTGGGGTGCAGGCTGGGCAATTCAGAGATTGGGCTTTGAATATTACTTCCTGCATCAGGCCTTTCCCGATATTTTTGAGCCGGATCTCATCTTCCATGCCCTCAACTTTGTTCTGGGATGTCATCCCGGTTCCAATACCGCATCCTTTGCTTCCGGCGTGGGTGCCAAATCGGCAACTACCGCCTATGGGGCAAACCGTGCAGACTGGTCCTATATTCCGGGCGGCGTAGTTTCCGGTACAGCGCTGATCCGTCCCGATTTCCCTGAGCTTCTGGAATTTCCTTTCCTCTGGCAACAGGGTGAATATATTGTGGGTGGAGGCTCCTCCTGTTATATGTTTCTGGTGCTGGCTGCGAAACAGCTACTACAAAATAATTAAAGATAAAAGAAACGAGTCCTAAAAAGGAGGACTCGTTTCTTATTTACAATACAATATACATTCAATATGTAATTATTTCTTCATTGCTTTCCAATAAATCCCCAGGATGCCTGCCACAACAGCAACACCTGCCAATTCAGTGAGTAAAGCCATAACTGTAGTCACTACCATATTCATCTTTTGTAACAACCTCCTTTGCCTTTTTCTTTTTCACGTATTCTTTGTTGATATAATAAAGTGGTAAGCCCACACAACATGCTCCACCGATAATATTACCGATTGTTACAGGAAGCAGATTATTCACCATCATGGTTTTCCAGTTTAAGGCTGCGAGCTGATCGCCCGTAATGCCATATGCTTCTGCAGCACATGCGGCATAGGAAGCATTCATCTTAGCCAGAATACCTGCTGTAATATAATACATATTGGCTACGCAATGTTCAAAACCGGATGTGACAAACAGCATAATTACAAAGAAAGATGACAGGAGTTTACCAGTTACATCTTTTGCACACATGGTCATCAAAACAGCAAAGCAAACCAGAATGTTACATAATATTCCGGATGTGATTGCTTTAGCAGGAGTAATGGTAGCTTTTGCAAGAGCCACCTTAATTGTATATGCGCCAAGCAATCCTGCGGAGTAATCCAGCTGACCACTTCCCACAATCAACAGGGACAAGAGGACACCGCCGACCAAATTGCCGAACCAGACAAAAATCAAAGTTTTCACCAATTCAGCAGGTGTAATATCTCCTTCAGGAAGTCCTACAATCATCAGACAATCTCCTGTGAACAATTCTGCTCCCATGAGAATCACCATCATGAGTCCTACGGGGAACACAAATGAAGCTACAAGTCTTGCAAGCCCCACATTGGTAATCGCATGAGCCGCCACACTGCTTCCTGCTGCTCCCATACCGATCATCACGCCTGCAAAAATACTTTTTATCATCAGATGGGGAATAGGAGTGTGCGCTTTTGCCTGACATCCATTACGATAGGTTTCAACTACTTCCTTTGGTTTAAAATACATAACGTCTCTTCTCTCACTTTTTAAATTATTTTATTTCTTTTTGTATATTAGATAACACAACTTTACCATTTTTGACCAATATAAAAAGAAATGGCCGCTATATGATTTTTCATATAGCGGCCTGAATCTGTATTACAATTTTTATTATTCTCAAAGCTTCATGGTGGAAACATCTACCTTGGATTCATAGAGTTTTTTCTGGAACAATCTGTCATATTCACTAAAGTGATAGTCTTCTCTGAAAATCATCACATCTTTATAGAGATTATTTGCTGTCTTGCAGCTTCTCTGTATCAGTTGATTCTTATCCAGCAGCTTCTGAGGAATGGGAGATACCCACATATAAGTAGAGGGTACATTGGCAAGCAAATCAAACTGGCTGCCCCGCTCATATACGTAAATAACATTTCCGGAAGAAGACGTCTTCAATCCGGTATATCGCTCGTGTGGTAGTGCCATATCACCATGAGTAATCTTCGTGTATTCCTCCAAATCCTCAATGGTAATGACCGGTTTATCAGCCAAAGGATGCTCCCTGGACATAACCAGAACATACTCAAATTCCCAGATCGTCTCATAAGAAAGATGATTGTTTTTCAGCATGGTAAGGAAATAATTTTCATTGGTTACCTGATAGCGTATAATACCCAGATTATAGTTATGATCAACTACATTACTGATGGTACCCAGATCATTAGTCTCATTGATGGTGATCTCCATACCTTTTTCCATAGAAAGCTCGGAAATAAAAGATGTAAAGCCATTTACAATATAGCTTCCCCTGGGAATGGAAAGCTTATAACGCAATTTATCACCGCCGGTTCTCTGACTGATACGGCCCATGGCTTCAAACTGTTCCATAATATGTTTTGCATGAAACAAAAACTCTTCTCCCTCTTCCGTAGCCTTTACCCCCAGGGCTGTTCTCTTAAAAATGGGATACCCCAGTTCCTTTTCCAGCTCCTTTAGCGCCTTGCTCAGATTAGGCTGTGCCATGTACAAATTCTGTGCCGCCTGAGTGATAGATCCAACTCTCTCTATTTCCAATGCATATGCCAAATAAGATGTGTTCATACCGGATGCCCTTTCAACGCTGTCTCCATATACTTTTTTATATGTTTCCATATTTCTATATTATCACAGGGCACTTTAAACGGTCATATATATTTCGTGTCAGTAATATATATTTTATTATATATCTTAATCAACTACTACTTTAAAAGAAAACTCAATATCCTTTTCTCCGCTGATATGATAGGCAGGTTCCACATCGGCGCCCCAGCTGTTGATGCCGCCCACACCTCTCACTGCCCCATAAACACAGAGCACTGTTCTTCTTGCAGGGGGAAGCTCCTCCTGATGGAGTGCATTCTCCAACTCTTCTGCCGTATAGGGAAGACAGGAAAAAGCAAAATCCTTATCGGCTGCTTCCAATCGGAGAGAGGTCTGCTTTTTTTCTTTATTTCTGTTATCCAGTACACTTGTCCTATAAACCTCAAGCCATCTGGTATCCATGTGCATACCGCATTCCTGAGGCACCAGATTAGGGGTTACCGGAAGACCCTCTATTTCATAAATACCGGGCACTCCTCCTGCTTTTCTGTCAGGGTAAGTCTCTCCCGAAAGTCCTTCGTAGACAAATTTATCGGCACAGGTGGGCATGATAAAGCGGAGTCCGAATGCCGGAAGCTCCGGGAGCCCTTCCACGCCGTAATAATGGGTCCTTACAAGAATTTCGCCCTCGCCGTTTATTTCGTAGGAAACCGTCACCTTTGTGGCAGGTCTTGTAATCGTTTCATAAAGAAAAGTAATTCTGATCGTCTGCGCTGTTTCCCTGTCAGAATAATTATTGTTTTCCGGTGCGCAGGGAAGCGGAATCACTTTGCCATCCACGGCGACTTCCACACCTGCACAACTTAAAAACATATCTGCCGAGAGCCACATTCCACTTTTCAAATGAAATTTACTCCCCCTGTCATTATCTGTCAGTGCACGCCAGAAAGTAGGCTTCGGTGATCTGTAAATCCATTCCTTGCCTTCAATCACAAGAGATTCTAGTCCACCCACCGCATAAGAAAAGATATAGTGAAAATCCTTGCCATTATGACTGCCCTTTATACCCAGAGTAACATCACCGTAAATGATTTCCAGCTGTTTTTTATTTGTGCAATCCATAGTAATACCTCACTTCCTGCATAGCGGGTTTCTCCGTTCTGTCCGCAAATACAATGCCGTTTCCTGAAAATTCATAGTCTGCCGGTCTGTCATCAAAGTCACCGCCGTAACGAAGTACTTTTCTGCCCGTGACCTCATCGGTTATCAGAATCGCCTGATCGATATAGTCCCAGATAAAACCGCCCTGATACATTTCAAATTCATCAAGAAGCTTGATGTAGGAATCCATCCCACCCAGAGAATTTCCCATGTCATGCATATACTCACACAGGATAAAAGGCTTCTTCGGATTATTTTCCAGATATTCCCTGACTTCATCGGGTGTAGCATACATACGGCTTTCCACGTCGGATATGGTGTCCTCGTAAGCTCTGTTCTGGACTACGCCTTCATAGTGCACCAGTCTGCCATCCTTCTTCCCCTTAAAATAGGCATTCATGGCTTCTATATCATCTCCGGCATAAGATTCATTGCCAAGAGACCAGAACAATATGGAAACATGATTCTTAAAAGTTTCAAAATTGCTTCTCGCCCTGTCAAGCACAGCTTCCTTCCACTGCGACACACTGCCGGGCACGTTCCAGGAAGGCTCCGTACCTCCCAACTTCTGCCAGGAACCGTGAGACTCCAGATTGGTCTCTGACATCATATAGATACCATTCTCATCACACAGATCGTACCAGGGAATCTGGTCCGGATAATGACAGGTGCGCACCGCATTGATATTGTTCGCCTTAAAAATCTGCATATCCTGTTCCATTTCCGAAGAACCGATGCATCTGCCGCTCTCCGCTGACCACTCATGACGATTGACACCATTGATGATCAGCCTCTTTCCGTTCAGATAAATGACCTTTTCCACGATCTCAACGGTTCTGAAACCGATTGCATAGGGAACTGTCTCCACAAGAGCATCTTTCTCATCATAAAGACTGATGGTAAGGGAATACAAATAAGGATTATGGTTGTCCCAGGGTGTTACATTTCCAATCTCCCGTGGATCCATCACTCCTGTGATTTCGCGATATTCTTCTGTGACATTCGTGTCACTTTTTTCGTACAATTTCCCTTTAACATCTCCGGGAAGCAGCATATTGTGACAAAGCAGTTCTTTTCCTTCCCTATCTTTCAGTGAAATCTCACATCTTCCCATGTGGCCTTCCCTCATGGAAATTCTAAGGTCTAATCCAAGGCTGCCTGTACCATCCTTTGCAAGCACAGGCTTTGCCCACATATCCTCCACATGAATTTCCGGCTTTGCCATCAATGTCACATTTCTGAAAATACCAAAGAACCGGAAGAAATCCTGATCTTCCAGAAAAGCCGCAGTGCTTCTCTTGTGCACCTCCACTGCCAGTATGTTTCCCTTTTCTCTGATATAAGGAGTCAGGTCAAACTCGGAAGGAGTAAAGCTGTCCTCCGCATATCCCACAAAGCTTCCGTTCAGCCACAGGTACATGGCCTGCTCCACACCTTCAAACCGGATGACCACCCTTTTATTTAAAAGTCCCTCTTTAAGATCAAACTCTTTGACGTAGGAACCCACAGGATTATAGTCCGCCTCGCTGAACATGCCTCTGCCGTCCCCTGCTTTTTCAAGGCTGTAGGCAGGTCTCCTGTAGTAATGTCCCTCCCAGGGGTACATGGTATTGATGTAATGGATCTTGTCATAGCCTGCTATCTCAATATGACAGGGAACTTTGATCTCATCAAAATCCGAAAAATCAAAGCTCTCCTTGTAAAAATCCGCAGGACGTGTCTTCGCATTCTCCGAATAGCGGAATTTCCACACTCCGTTCAGGGACTGAAGTAAAGAATTGTTTTTTGCCTGCTGTTCCTCAAGGCTTTGATAAAAACTGTGATCGCTGTGTGCGGGAAGACGATTTATCTGAAATACTTCAGGGTCGTCAAGCCATGTAATTTGTGGGTTCATAAATACCTCCTTCTACATACTTCATGATATCCGGAAGAATTGCCTCATATCCTTCTCTCTTGATATGCATCCCTTCAATGGTATATTCCGCCTTCAGATTTCCGTCCTTATCCTTCAGCTTATCATTGACATCAATATACTTTGCGTGATGCTTCCCTGCCAGTTTTTCCACTTCCCTGTTGGCGCGATTTATCTTTTCATTGTTGCGGATCAGGAGACAGGGCTTCATCTCCTCCGTGGCCGCTTCATAATTTACAGGATAATATGCCATCAGATACAGTTCCACACCGGGAAGATGCGCCTCAATCTCAGAAAGGATCTTATCGTAATTCCCGATCATCTGCTCCATGGGAATAGCAGGGTCACTCAGATCGTTGGTTCCGATGTTGATAAAGATTCTGGAAGGTGCCAGCTCGTAGACACAAATGTCCATTGCATTCAGCATGTCCTCCGTCTTGTAACCGCCAACGCCTCTGTTATAAATGATAATTTTGCTTCCCATCTCCTGAAGAAATTCCTCAATGGGAAACATTTCCATCAGTGAGGAACCTGCAAAAAGAATCTGCCCCTTCTTTGCAGTCTGATTCAGCTGATGATAATTCTGAAGCTTTCTGTCTGTTTCTTTCTTTAATTCCGGTGTCATAAATTTTCCTTCTTTCGTTTTTATTTTATGATTCCCGCCAGCACCACGCTGGCAATAATCCCTGCCAGTGTGGACAACAGAGCACCCGTCAGGGTATATCTCGTCTTCGTCACCTTTGCCGCAAGGAAATAAACGCTCATAGTATAAAAAATGGTTTCCGTGCAGCTCATCATAATAGAGGTGACAAGACCGATAAAAGAATCGGTTCCATGGTTTTTAAAAATATCAAGCACAAGCCCCGTCGCCGCGGAGGATGAGAACATTTTGATAAAGGCAAGGGGAATCAATTCTGCCGGAAAATGCAGTATATTCGCAAGCGGTCTGCAGAGCTCGCCGACAAAATCCAGAAAGCCGGAAGCGCGCAGAACTCCGACAGCGATCATAAGTGCCACCAGCGTAGGCATGATTCCCACTACCGTCTTGAAGCCATCCTTCGCCCCTTTCACAAAGTCTTCATAGACATTACATTTATTAATCACTCCGTAGGCAATGATATAAAAGATCACAATAGGGATAATGATATTGGATATGTTCGTTAAAACCTGTGCCATATTGATAAGACCTGATGCTTTTTGTCTTTACAATATATGGAGCTTCTTTTTGAAGTATTCGCCTAACCAATCACGCAATTTATATACAAAATGCTGCATACAGAGGGACTGCTTATATCTAACAAAATCTGTTATCTCCTTTCACGATCCAATAACCGGTCTTATTTGACCCAACACGTTCAATGTAATTTTGATCCACAAGATGCTTAATAATTCTTGATACTGTCGCTTTGGACTTTCCAATCTCAGATGCCAACTCCGCCTTCGAATAATGCCTGCCGGACTTTATCAACTCATAGACTTTTTGTTCATCCGCACTTAATTCTGATATCGTATCATTTATCACATCATTTATTGTATCATTCTGACTTCTAAAAAATTCAAATGTAAAACCGAATTGGCTATCATTATATTCATACCCAATATTTTTACACAAATTAAAAACACGTTCAAAGCCTGTTCCAAAAGCATCAATCGTTTTATTATAATACAATGTGGTTGCAATCAAAGGATTGCGAATCATAGAACCCTGTTTTCTTTCTGCAAACATTTCAGGAGTTGTTCCCGGTACTAATGAGCCCGGATTATAGATATGAACCCTTGTAGGTGTAATATATATTTCATTAGAAGACACTTCATTTACATACATATGCGCAAAACTATTGACAATAATCTCACGGAATGCTTCCATAGGAATTTCCGGTGTTTCTATCCTCTCCATTCCTACAATCTTTGCATTCCAGTGAATATTATTCGTTACATACCGAACCGCCTCATCAATACATTCAAAAATATTTCCACGAAAATGTCTCATGTCTGTAAAACTGATTCTCTCGTCTGTCGGATAGATTGCCAATTTCAACAGCAATGGTTTTTTATTAGAAAACAAATAATACCCTGCGTTATTCAGATTATCACCACATAGTAATTTTAACTTTGAAAGTGTTGTCCATGAATCTTTATATAAAAAATTAATGCGCCCGCTATCATTCCCTTTGTTCACATACTGAATCAATAATTCTTCATCAATATCCTCAAAACTAACCCCTGAATCCTGTCTTTCCCACTTTGAGTAATCATAATTCTTGTTCAAAAAATACTGTTCCAATTGTGTATTCGTCATTATCAAATCTTCATCATCAGAACGAATATAATAACGATCATATGCAGAATATGGAACATCTTCTCCTCTTACAATCACTTTAATAATTTCTTTGCCTTGCTCATTTAGCACTTCAATTTGCGGTGTAATCCGTGGTTTTAAATTGTTTTTAATAGCTTTTGAAATATCGGAAGTGGTTGTTTTCCCAATTTGTTGTCCGAAAATGGAACCATCATTTTTTACTCCGAAATACAATGTGCCATATCGATTTTTATTCAACATGGATGCCAAAGAAATAACACCCTCTTTTAATTCACTTGTTGTTTTTTTAAACTCTACAACTTCTGTTTCTCTTGTTTCCATGATATCACTCCTTTATCGTCTCATTTACCATGTCAATTATCGTCTCATTTTATGATATCATTTATTGTATCATTTAACAACTCATTTATAGCAAGACAGGGTTAATCACTCAATTACTTTTTTCAAAATGATTTTTTCTTTCCATCTATAAAATCAGCACTGTTCTTGCATCTTGATTTAAGGGATTTCTCACCTGATAGTCAAACAGCATAAATCCGGGCTTTTGACCTTTTACACAGATCTTCTCCGCTTCCTTTTCCCATACAGGGTAAGCAAACACCTCCATATGGGTCATTTTCAGAGTCTGCTTTGCGTGGTAATCCCGGTAGTTTCTCAAAATATCCGGTGCTTCCTCTTCTTTTCTGTAAAAATCCCAAATCACTTCATGATACTTTGACAGATCCTTTGCAAAGGAAGGACGGCTCTTGGCATTCTCTCTCAGATAATAATCGTAGGTCAAAAGTTCTCTGTAAAGCTCCTGCTTTTCCCCATCCACTTCACAGGCAAAGTCAAGCAGCACCTGATAGCGATAGCCTCTTGCCGGTGCATTTGTGAAATATCCCTTTTTCTCATAATACTCTGCCAGTGCTTCAAACATGGCAAAAGAGCTGTTAAAATTCTCTTTTATAATTCGAAGTGTTGCCCTGAACTGATTGGAATTATAGTAAAGCTCCATCATCTCCTCAATCTGCTTCAGCCTGAGCACATCCCCATAGGAGAGCCAGTCTGTGTAGAGCACTTCATAAGGCGGCTTTGACTGATAGACCACGCCGTACTTTTCTGCCAGATAGAACATAGGTGAACCTTTCAGTACCTTCAGAAAACCAAGCTGAAGCTGCTCCGGCTCCATATTATAAACGTTATCAAAGGAATGGCCAAAGCTCTCATAATCCTCGAAGGGAAGTCCTGCAATCAGATCCAGGTGAATATGGATGTTTTCTTTTTCACGAAGGGCTGCCACTACCTGCGCAATATGGTCAGTATTTACATAACGGTTGATCTCATGCAAGGTCTGATCATTGGTGGTCTGAATCCCAATTTCCAGCTGCACAAGTCCCGGGCGCATATCGGAAAGAACTTCAAGCTGTTCCTGTGTCATAATGTCCGCTGCCACTTCAAAATGGAAATTTGTGACGCCATTGTCATGTTCTTTGATATAGCGCCAGATTTCCATGGCATGTTCACGATTACAGTTGAAGGTCCTGTCCACAAATTTTACCTGCGGCACCTTTCTGTCAAGGAAAAACTGAAGTTCCCGCTTTACCTTCTCCATGCTGCGGAGGCGGACCTTTCTCTCCACGGAAGACAGACAGTAAATACACTGAAAGGGACATCCTCTGCTGGTTTCATAATAAAGGATTCTGTTCCGGTACTCTGACAGATCCTCATAAAGGAAGGGAAGAGCATCAAGACTCAGTTCCTCTCTTGCCTTTGTATAACCACCCGGAAGCAAAAGACCGGCAATTTTCTCAAAAGAACGGTCATTTTGCTTATAATATCCAAGCAGTTCTCTGAAGGTGGCTTCCCCTTCACCCACTATAATACCTGTGACCATAGGGAAATCTTTCAGCACCTGTTCCCCTTCAAAGGACACCTCCGGCCCGCCCAGCCAGATATCTCTTCCGGGCAGAAGCTTTGGCAGTTCATGAAGAAGCTCCTGTACCATACTGAAATTCCAGATATAGCAGGATATCCCAAGCACATCCGGATTTCTTTTATAGATATCCGCAAGAATCTCCTCCCCGCGCTGATTGATGGTGTACTCCGCAAGCTCTATGGAATCCTCATATTCCTTTCCCGCATATTCCTTCAGATAATGGATTGCCGGATTGGAATGGATGTATTTTGAGTTAATGCCAACGAGAAGAAATTTCATATTTACAGACTCCCGATAAATCTGTCAAATGCTTCCTGCCCCTCCGGGGTTCTCTTATAAACACCGGCATCCTCCAAAACCTGCATGAAAACAAGACCGATTTCTGTCTCAATAACCTGATCAATATTGCTTTCATCTATTTTATCATATTTAGCTGAAAATTCATCCACCCAATCGGCATGTTTCTCAAGCACTTCATCGCTCCTTAAGTCCTTACCGGCAAGCATGGCTGCCTTCAGCTGTTCCATCTCTCCCTTTAATCTGGCTGGAAGAACGGCAAGTCCCATGACCTCGATCAGGCCGATATT
>JAGAQU010000049.1 GCA_017622575.1 Lachnospiraceae bacterium | reverse complement strand
TTTTTCCTTTGGCTTGTGGGCTATTGCGAGTGGGTATTCTTCGACGGAATTTTTATGAGAAAGATAGTGGACGCACTGGATCAGGGCAGGGGATTTCGGCCGATCTTTCTGTTTATTTTGTTAAGCGGTGTGGCATTCTGTGCTGCTTCCGTTTATACAAATTATGTGGAAAATGTGGTGTATCCGCTGGAAACAAACAGGCTGTTTGGCGGTATTTACAGGAAACTTTACGAAAAGGCAAAAAACGTGGAGCTTCGGTGCTATGAGGACTCTGATTTTTACAACCGCTATACCATGGCAATGGATGGGGCGGAGGAAAAAATTACGGCGATTATCAGGGGTGTCCTGGGAACGGTGATCGGCTCTGTCAGTGCGGTGGTGGTTTTCTGGTTTATGTATGAGATAGACCACTATGCCATGTTATTTATCGTTTGCCCTCTTTTGGGAAATTTTGTATTTGGCAATCTGAAAAACAAGTATGAATTTAAACGTTATCAGGAACAGGCACCAAATGAGAAAGTACTTAATTACGTAAGTCGAATGATGTACCTGCCCGACGGGGCAAAGGAAATCAGGCTTTCGGAAGTTTTTTCTCTTATGAAAAAACAGTATCGGGAGGCAACGGATCGCAATGTCAGGATCGCGGTCAAGTATGCGTTTGCCAATGCCAGCCTGAGCTTCTGGAGAATCACTTTCACGTTCACGGTGATTTTTGAAGGTGTACTTTTGTATGCCATCTATAGAAAACAGGTGACGGGATCAATTACACTGGCGCAGCTGACGATTATGACAAGTCTCATGGTGGCAATGACCTGGATCCTGATCAGAGTGTTTGAGAGTATTATGGAAATCCTGAAAAATGGTGTGTTTATCAACAATCTCCGCGGTTTTCTTGCGTATGAGGAAGCAATTCCGGAGGATCAGGACGGCGATATGCCGGAAAAAGAATTCCGAAGTATTGAATTCAGAAAGGTATCATTCTCTTACAAGGATGAGCAGACCATTCAGGATCTGTCCTTTGTGATCAAAAAAGGGCAGACGGCGGCCCTGGTGGGACACAACGGCGCAGGAAAAACAACGATCATCAAGCTTCTTCTCAGATTATACGACCCTACGTCGGGAACAATTTTTTACAACGGAAGAGATATCAGGGAATACAATCTGAAGGCATACCGGGAGCTGTTTGCCACTACCTTCCAGGATTTTCAGATGTTTGGAATGACCATCAAAGAGAATGTGCTGATGGGAAGGCATTATGAAAAGGAAGAGGAGCTTGTCATAGCGGCGCTGAAAAAGGCAGGCGTGTATGAGAAGGTCTCATCCCTTGAAAAGGGGATTGATACCATGATGACAAAGGAATTTGATGAGGACGGTGCGGTTCTCTCCGGCGGCGAGAGTCAGAAGATTGCCGTGGCAAGAACCTTTGTCAAGGATGCGCCCATGAAGATATTCGATGAGCCGTCCAGTGCCCTTGACCCCATCGCGGAGTATGAATTGTTCCAAAATATCATGAAAGAGGGAAGTGACCATACGATGCTGTTCATTTCCCACAGACTTTCCTCCGTAAAGAACTGTGACAAGGTGTTTATGCTGGAGAAAGGGCACCTGATCGAGGAGGGAACGCACAGTGAGCTGATGGCTGCAAATGGCAGTTATGCGCAGATGTATAAGAAGCAGGCCATGAATTATCTGGCGCTGGAGAATGAGGAGGAGGTGAAGCTGTGAAAAAGACAGAAAACGAAAAAGAAAAGACGAAGCAGTCCGTAAAAGAAGTGTTCGGCAACAATTTCTTTTTGCTGAAGCTGATGTTTACTGCTTCGCCTGCCTATATTCTTTTTATGGCTTTTGATGCTGTGAGGGGACAGCTGTCCATTTTCTTTGAGCACACAGTGGGGATCGGGTATGTGCTGGAGGCAGCAGAATTCAATTATCCGTTTAAAAAGGTAGCATTCGTTATTTTGATTTTGGCGGCATGCATCGAGCTTGGTATGGTCTTTACGGTCATTGTGGGAGATTATATCGGAGAAAAAGAGAAACCGAAAATTCGCCAGAAGATCAAGCTGATGCTCTACGAGAAAGCAAAGGAGATGGATCTTGCCTGTTACGATGATCCCGAGTTTTATAATGAACAGGTTCTTGCCATCTCCGAAGTGGATAAGCAGATCGACAGGGGAATCCAGTTCATACAGAATACCCTGGCAGGAATTACCGTATTTGTTTCCACGGGTATTTACTTTTTGATGAAAGACAAAGTATCCATTATTTTTGCGGCAGCATCCTTTGTGCTTTCCTTTGTGTTCAATCAGATGTACAACAAGCTGAATTATCTGGTGAGGGTTGAGAGTATTCCTTTTTCCAGAAAGAGAGATTATGTAAAGAGAATCTTTTACTTAAATGATTATGCAAAAGAAATCAGGCTGAATCCGGATGTGTCCGACATTCTCTTTGCGCGTTTTGAGGAGGCTAACACGGAAGTGTATCAGGTGGAAAAGAAATATGCCAACCGCAAATTCCTTCTTGGATTCTTAAGAAGATATGTAAGTAATGCCATGTTTGGGGATGTGCTGTATATCTCCTACCTGGTATTTCAGGCAGCAGTCCGGGGAGCCCTTTCCTTCAGTACGGTTGCGATTTTATACAATTCCTTTGGACGGATGAAGGAAGGAATGCGTATCTTTACGGATGTATATCCTTTTGCCAGTGAGACCAGTCTCTACGTGAGCAGGATCAGGAAGTTCCTGGATTATGAGCCGAAAATCACCTCGGAGGAAGGCCTTATTCCTTCGGATCAGGCAAAAGAAATCGAGCTTAAGAAGGTATCCTTTGCATATGGCGACAGGTGTGATATGCTTTTGAAAGAGATAGATCTTCATATCAGACCGGGAGAGAAGATCGCACTCGTCGGCTACAACGGCGCAGGAAAAACGACGCTGGTAAAGCTTCTCATGAGGCTTTATGATGTGAAATCCGGGGAGATTCTTGCAGACGGAACGGATATCAGAAAATACGATGTTGCGAAATATCGGGGCACCATCGGAACGGTATTCCAGGATTTCCGGATTTTTGGCGGGAACATAAAGGAAAATGTGATCCTGAATGTGGAGGAATGCGGTGACGAGGCGCGTATCAGACAGGCGCTTACAGACAGCGGTCTGATCAGCAGAGTGAATGCGCTGCCGGCAGGACTGGATACCCAGCTCACCACCGAGTTCTCCAAGGAAGGTGTGAACCTTTCCGGTGGGGAGAGTCAGAAGCTGGCAATCGCGAGAGTGTTCTACAAGAATGCCGGTCTCATGATCCTGGATGAGCCCTCCAGTGCACTTGATCCGATCGCGGAATACCAGCTGAATCATGCAATGATGGAAGTAACCAAAGACAAGTCTGTTATTTTCATTTCTCACAGACTGTCAACCACCAGACTTGCAGACCGCATCATTATGCTGGAAAACGGCCGGATCGTGGAGCAGGGAAGTCATGAGGAACTATTGCAGCTAAACGGAAAGTATGCACAGATGTGGAAGGCGCAGGCCGGAGCATATATTGCGGTGTAGAAAGGATACATACTATGAGTATTGAGAGTCAACTGTTTACATGTAAAAGAGACGGACTTCTGATCCGGGGAGCGCAATATTTACCGTCGAATTTCCGGGAGGAGAAAAGCTATCCTGCAGTTATCATCAGTCATGGTTTTACCGGGATTTACACAGATGTGGATGACTTTTGCAGGGATTTTGCGCAGATGGGTTATGTGGCGTTTGGTTTCAGCTTTTGTGGCGGAAGCAGATTCGATGCAGCTGCTGATCTGAAGAGTGAAGGCGAAACCACGGATATGACTATCCTTACAGAGGTTGCAGATCTGCTTGCAGTTAAGGAATATGTACAAAACCTGCCATATACAGATAACAGTAATCTGGTTTTGGTGGGATTCAGCCAGGGTGGATTTGTGTCGGGACTGGCAGCAGCAAAGTGTGGGGATGAAATCAGGAAGCTGATCATGGTGTTTCCGGCGCTGTGTATTCCGGATCATGCCAGAAGAGGTTGTCTTGGCGGAGCAAACTATGATGCAGATAACGTATCAGAGGAGATTGACTGCGGCAATATCGTGCTGGGGAAAATATTTCATGACACAGTAGTGGGAATGGATCCCTATCTGGAGCTGTCAGCTTATAAAGGTCCTGTTTTGATTTTACAGGGATTGGAAGATCAAATTGTAGATTACTCTTACGCCATTCGCGCACAGGCAAATTATGAAAAGGGACAATGCCATCTGCAGTTGATCAGGCTGATGGGACACGGTTACGATGCCGAGCAGCAAAAAAGTCTTGTTGCTTCCATGCGACAGTTCCTTGCAGACAGGGAAGAGATTCTTACTATCCGCGTGGTGATTACGCGTTGTGAATCTGTAGAAGAGGGCGAAGTAAACAAGTCTGACGTATACTTTACCGGATATTGTGATACCGGATATTTCAGGGGAGCAATCGTGCCGGAAGGGTGTGACAGACAGGAATATGCTGAGGGAAAGCCGCCTAAGCTAAAGGCAGAGTATACACTCCTTGGAAATGACTGTAATGGAGATAATTGTTCCATTCATATTGTGAATCAGTGGGAGCGGGATGAATGGCGCCCTGTGATCACGACGCAGAGTCCTACACTTGCATGGCTGAATGATGCAGATTTGACCGCTGTATTGGAATTTGGAAAAGGAGAGCTGACGGTGCGGATATTTGCCCAGCCATAGAACCGATAGGGAATAATGATGAATCAGCGAAAAAAATAAGGATGAGGTTTTATTCCTCATCCTTTAACTTTTTTGCCTGGTTTTTCCATTTTTTAACAGGTGCTTTTTTCCACATGCCGACTATCCATGCAATACTGAATATGGAAACAAATACACCGAAGATAGGTACGAGTATCAGAGAACAATGCTGATAATAATCATAAGGATTGTCCCGATGATATAGCCCGGAAGAACCTTTCGATAATCATCTGTCTGATAATAGAAGCCGGTCTGTGTTCCTTTAATGTTCCTGGTTTTGCTGGTGTTAAGAAGAGGACCGTAAAGAGCCCTGTTTTGCTGCCAGCCGTCCGCTTTCGTCTGATTGTAATAATTGATGGTGGTATGGATTTCTCCGCTGTCATCGCCGAAGTCCGGCTGGTTCGGCATAACTTGCTCATCTCCATCAGCCATTTGATTTGCATAGGCAGTTATCTCGGCAATTCTCACCTGCTCAGTTCTTTTCGCTTTACGAAATAAAAGAAAAGAGAGGAGAAAAAATGCTGCCGGCACCGGTAATAAAATAATGAAAGCACCGATATTACCGCTACTGCCGTCTGACTTAAATAATATTTCTAACAGGCAAAATAAGATGCCGCTTCCTGCAAATGCGAAAGCGGTCGCGGGAACTCTTATCCTTGATCTGTAAATTCTTTTTCTGCTCATGTTTATCCCTCCTGTATATAATTTCAGTATAGATTTGTTCGCTACCAATTGCAATGAAAAATTGACTGTCTGAGGGAAGAAAGATATACTGATTTTGTGGCAATGATACGAGAAGAATAGCCAGTGCAGAGAAAAAGGAGAAAACGTCTTCTATGAGATAGAGACAGAAGGAAAGAAGATAGCTTTGATGAGAAGTTTGAACCCGATACTTCAAAAATACCGGGGCAAAATTGAGGCGATGCAATTAAACAGAGTGGAATTGGTATAGGGGTCAATGAATATGGAGCTAAATGAAAAAATTTCAAATTATAAAAACCTGCAAGCATGTGGAAACATTTGTCTGGAAGACTTTTACAAAGCGCTGGAGGATGCCGGCGACATAAAGTTTCAGTATCATGAATATGCTTCCCCAAAAGACGGCGGACTTAACTGTGAGGAAGAATTAAAGCGGTTGCAGAATGCAGATTATGACATCTGTTGTGCGCTTATGACGATGCTTTTACGGGAAGATCATTTTTGCAATGGATCTTTCGAAAAGAGATATCGGAAAGGACAGGTTTCTCCGATTTTGGAGCGCATGATAAAGCTGCTTGAAAACAGGGTATCCGGCGTCAAAGCAAGGATTGATTGTATGCGGGGAGATATCACCAAAGTCAATGATGTATCTGCGATCGTAAATGCTGCCAATAACAGCTTGCTTGGCGGTGGAGGTGTTGACGGTGCCATTCACCGGGCAGCAGGCAGAGAGTTATTGGAGGAGTGCCGGACTCTTCACGGATGTGAGACAGGACAGGCCAAAATCACCAAAGCATATCATCTGCCATGCCGGCATGTGATTCATACGGTAGGCCCCATTTGGAGAGGCGGAGATTGTAATGAGGGAAGATTATTGGCAGACTGTTACCGCAATTCGTTAGAAGTTGCTGCTTCGCATGAACTTCGTTCCGTTGCTTTCCCTTCCATTTCCACAGGAGTATATTCCTTTCCGGTTGAAAAGGCGGCAAAGATTGCAGTGGCTACAGTGGATAAATATCTGGAAGAGCATAAAGGAGTATTTGACCGGGTGACGTGGGTATTGTTTGATGAACGGACAAAGCAGATTTATGAAACGGAAATAGATCACCTTATTAAATAAATAGGAGGGCAACCATGATACAACACCCAATCGAGCCTGTTTATGATAAAAATTCAAAAATACTGATTCTGGGTAGCTTCCCGTCGGTAAAATCCCGGGAAGCGGGCTTTTTCTATGGACATCCGCAGAATCGTTTCTGGAAGGTGCTGGCCGCTATGTGCGAATGTGAAGTGCCTGTTACTATTGAGGAGAAAAAAGTTTTTTTACTTGAAAACCATATTGCCGTGTGGGATGTGATCAGGTCCTGTGACATTGAGGGTTCCTCGGACAGCAGTATTAAAAATGTGATACCAAATGATCTCGGCCTGATTTTGGAAGAAGCCGATATTAAGCAGATTTATGTGAATGGGAAAAAGGCGGAGCAGTTGTATCAAAAATATATCTTCCCGAAAATTATGCGTAAGGCAATATGCCTTCCTTCGACCAGTCCCGCCAATGCAGCATGGAGCCTTAAGAAGCTTACCGAGGAGTGGAGAAAAATAATGTGAAAAGGAGCATTCAATGAAAAGGAGAGTAATATTATGTATCATAGCCGGTATGCAGATAATTCCGTAGTACAGTATGGTTATATATATGATAAAATGAAAAGAAAATGAGGAGGGGTAACTTGTATGCAGCACATTTTTGAATCTATTAACGGTATTTTTTCCTTTGTCGGGCCTTTGTCCGATTTCCTATGGGATTTTCCCACAAATTTTGAGTGGTATTCATCCATTCCGGTATTGGGCAATTTTTCATTTGCCATTATTTTGCTTCTGGGTTCCGGGATCTTCTTCAGCTTTCGGCTGGGATTCATCCAGGTGACTCATTTCAAAAAGGGCATTCAGGTCATGCTGGAGAAAAGAAAAGTAGAGACAGGTATCTCACCCCATGCCGCTTTCCTGCTAAGTTCGGCTATGCGTGTGGGGCCGGGAAATATCATCGGTGTCACCGGAGCCATTGCAGTGGGTGGTCCGGGCGCGCTTTTCTGGATGTGGGTTTCTGCCTTTTTTGGTATGGCGGTAGCTTATATGGAAGGTGTGCTGGCCCAGATTTTTAAAGAGAAGAAAGAGGATGAGTTTGTGGGAGGCCTTCCTTTTTATGGGAGGAAGCTCCTTGGAAATAAAGTTTGGATCGGTGTGTTCCTTTCACTGCTTTACATTCTTTACGCGCTCTGCTGCTTGCCGGCGCAAGGCTTTAACGTGGTATCCTCTATTGGCAGAATGGCGGAGATCGTGAGTGGAGCAACTATTCCGACAGATTCTGTTTTTTACTATGTTGTTGGTGCTGCAATTGTGCTGATCACAGCAGTTATTGCCTTTGGAGGAATTAAGAAGGTAACCAAATGGACGGATAAGATGGTTCCGGTTATGGCAGTGCTCTACATAGTGACGGTGTTTGTTCTGATCGTGCTGAATGTGAAAGCGATTCCTTATTTGCTTAAGACAGTGTTTGCAGGAGCTTTTAAACCGGAAGCATTTTTCGGAGGCGTGTTCGGTACAGTTCTTGCCCAGGGCGTGAAGAGAGGGCTGATGTCGAATGAAGCCGGACAGGGAACCATCACCATGTCAGCTGCGGCAGCGGATGCGGAGCATCCCTGCGAACAGGGTATGCTGTCTTCCATCGGCGTGTTCCTGGATACTATCGTGATCTGTACGCTTTCCGGTTTTGTGGTGATCATGGCACATTGCTGGGATGGAACGAATGGGGAAGCCTGGGCAGCACTCGATAAGCTTCCAAAGTTTACGGAATCCATTGCACAGTTGACGCCGGGGACGGCAGCAAATGCGATCATGACATTTCTGGTTACTTTGTGTTTCAGCATGTTTGCCTATACCTGTCTCCTTGGAATGATCAGCTTTTCGGAGATTGCGGCAAACCGAATCCGCAAGGACAGAAAATTTATCAACGTAGTCAGAGGAATCGGACTTTTTGTGGCGGCATTTGGTATCCTGTGTAATATTGCAGGTCTGGAACTTGGAAATCTCTGGGCTTTTTCGGATCTGGGAAATATTTTGATCGTATTTTTTAATGTGCCTATTGTTTATGTCGGATCGAAATATGTTTATCGTGCAACAAAGCATTATAAGAAGAATGACGGGACTCCATTTACATCTGAAGTGATCGGAAGAGACGACTGCACATTCTGGGATGAACGGGCAGAAAAGCACTGAGCCGCTGATGTAATATTTGGCGCCACATCCGGAAAGGATGATGTTATCGATAAAGAGAAAAAGGAGCACGGAAAGATGGATAATCTGAACGAACGTTTTGTATTCAGAAATATTCTTCCGGAGGAGTCCGATCAGGCTGCACGGATTGAGAAAATATGTTTTCCGCCCAATGAGGCGTGTTCTGAAACCATGATGAAGGAAAGAGTTGCGACGGCGACTGAGCTGTTTCTGGTTGCGATAGATACAGAGACCGGAAAAATGGCAGGATTTATGAATGGTCTTTCTACCGATGAGGTTTCACTCAGGGATGAATTTTTCACCAATGCCGGGCTATATGATCCGGCAGGAAAAAACGTGATGGTGCTTGGCCTTGACGTACTGCCGGAATATCGTGGGCAGGGACTTGCAAGGGAGATCGTGTCCCGGTATCTTGCAAGAGAAAAGGAAAAGGGCAGGAGCAAGGTGATTTTAACCTGTCTGGAATCCAAGGTGCTGATGTATGAAAAGATGGGATTTCAAAATGACGGAATTTCAGGCTCGGTCTGGGGCGGAGAACAGTGGTATGAGATGAGCTGCACACTGAATGCCTTAAGAAAGTGAATGTACAGGGAGGGAACGGATGTGAGGGTACAAAAGCATCTTAGAATTCTATTTATAGGCAACAGCCATACTTATTTTCATGATATGCCGGCAATGGTGTCCGATCTGGCAGAAAAGGAAGGATTTTCCTGTGATGTGACCATGATTGCCCATGGTGGCTGGTTTCTTGCCCAGCACGTTAAGGAACCGGATGTGCAATTTAATATAAAATACGGAAAGTATGATTATGTGGTGCTTCAGGAGCATTCTCATCCTTTTGCTCCCGAGGAAAAGTTTTATGAAGCAGTTCACACTTTAAATCAGTGGATCCGGGAAGCGGGAAGTGTTCCTGTGATCTATGCCACCTGGGCGAAGAAGGATGAGGAACTTGAGCAGGATCACATGAACAGGGTGCATGAAAATATTGCCGGGGAAATCGGTGCGGTTCTGGCACCGGTGGGACAGAACTGGTGGAGTGAGGTGCGAAGCAGACCGGATCAAGAGATGTACTATGAGGACGGTGCCCATGCATCGGCATACGGCTCTGAATTTGCCGCAAAAATAATCTGGAAATCGATTCTGGCAGATTTCAAACAATCGAAAGGAATACCTGATTAAAATAATTGAAAGAAATTTTATATCTCTGTATAATAAAACACGACACACAGTTGTCGTGTTTTTTGCAGTATAATGATATTTATCAAAGGAGCAGTCATGAAAATAGACAGACAGATCGGGATCCTGTCGGTTCTGCTACAGAGGGAGACTGTTACGGCCCCTTTTCTGGCCGGACAGTTTGAGGTTTCCAGGCGGACGATTAACAGAGATATTGATGACCTGTGCAAAGCCGGAATTCCCATAGTTACTAGGCAGGGGATAAAAGGCGGAATCTCTATCATGGAGGGTTATAAAATAGACAAAACGCTGCTCAGCTGTGTGGAAATGCAGGATATTCTTGCAGGACTGGGCGGATTGGACAGCGTAAACGGAACGAACCGTTACGGAAAGCTCATGGAAAAGTTGTCCGCAGGCTCTTCGGATTTTATGGTCGGTAACCAGTCGATGTTGATTGATCTGTCTTCCTGGTATAAAGATTCCCTGGCACCGAAAATCGAGTTGATACATGGGGCAATTGACAGAGGCAATGAGATTTTATTCATTTACTATTCTCAAAAGGGAGAGTCAGTTCGCCGTATAGAACCCTATTATCTGATTTTTCGGTGGTCAAGCTGGTATGTGTGGGGCTGGTGTAAAAAGAGGGAGGATTTTCGTCTGTTTAAACTGAACCGCATGGAAAAAGTGGAGATGTCGGAGGAGACATTTGTGAAAAGGCAGGTGCCGATGCCTGATCTATCAAATGAAAAGATATTTCCCGGTGGAATAAAGGTGAAAGCGCTTTTTGAACCGGAAGAGATCCGGGCGGAAATCAGGGAAAATATTGAACGTATGAGGAGGAATTACTTATGAGATATGAGTGGCTGGATGATTTTTTGATGAACAAGCCGGGTGTAACCAAGGATTTGCAAAAGGACTGGAACTGGATACGCTATCAGATCGGTGGGAAAATGTTCACAGCAATCTGCCTGGGTGGTGACGATAAGCCGTATTATATTACGTTGAAGCTTGATCCGCTGGAAGGAGATTTCCTGCGGCAGCAGTATGAGGATATCATTCCCGGCTATTACATGAACAAAATACACTGGAATTCCATTAAACCGGATGGCGCGGTGCCGGATGAGCTTCTAAAGGATTTGCTGGACAAGTCATATCAACTGGTTCTTTCAGGTTTCAGCAAGAAAAAACAGAAGGAGATATTAGAGAATGTAACTTTGACTGAAACATTAAGCTGTTGCGGAACGGATTGTAAAAAGTGTGGATTTTACGGAATGATGTGCAAGGGATGTAATGAAAGTCTGGGAAAGGTATTTCATGCACCGGAAGGACAGGCATGTCCGATTTACGAATGCTCTGTCAACCGGAACAAATATAAAGGATGCGGAGAGTGTAATTGTGTTCCCTGCGATATTTGGAGAAAGACAAAGGATCCGGCTTTTTCCGATGAAGAATTTGAAAAAAATATACAGGAACGTGTAGCCAGATTAGATGGGAAGTCATCAGATAGAAGGATACTTTGATTGTGTAGTTCCTCCTCTGGAGGGGGTTTGGTGGCAGGACGATACTGAGGGAATCGATTATTCCCACAAGGAGGATTTCCGGTTTATTTCTGTCATCAGACTTCCCGATTTTGTGACAAAAGAAGATTTTAACTGGGCCATAGAGGAAGCAACGCGAAAAAAGAAACAGGATTTTTCCAAAGTGGAATTTCTTACATATGATGAAGGGTTATGTGTACAGTGTATGCATATCGGCCCTTACGATGATGAGCCTGAAACGATCAGCCTGATGCATGATTTCATGACAGAGTCAGGGTATGAGCTGGATATTACGGAGAAACGGCTTCATCATGAAATCTATTTAAGTGATGCGAGAAAGGTTGCGGCAGAACGGTTAAAAACAGTGATAAGACATCCGATAAAGAAAATAAATTAGAAATGACAAAATTTGACTTGTAATATAAAAAGAGTTAAAAAGCTGAAACAGTTAATAGAAGATATTTTATAATATATATATACCCTGTCAGATGGCTGACAGGGTACATTAATTGTGCGCCTGGCGGCGCACGTTTCCAATGGGTGCAAGTCCCGAATCCGCCCGGTAGTGGGAAGGATATAGCCGAAGGCAAGGGTGTCCATCGCGAGGTGGAATCTGAAGGAAGCTGGATGTGGGGAATATACTAACCCG
>JAGAQU010000002.1 GCA_017622575.1 Lachnospiraceae bacterium | reverse complement strand
CCCTACTGGACCTTTGATGCAAGGACAGATTCCGGATATACGGCTGAGTACGGAAAGGACCGCAGGGTCAAAAAGGGCGATCAGACAGAAACCGTGACAGACTGGTATAAGACAAACGGTGTATACAAGGAAGATTTTGACGATGAGCTTGTCTGTGCCACTACCAACCACAATCAATCCATGCTGATTGGTCTGGAGCCTTTTGATACGGCTGACAATAAGAGCTATAAGCCTGAGTATGTGGCAGGTTTCATTGCAGAGCGCTACGCAGTGGGTATCAAGGATGCCTGGAAAATGGCGAAGGAGAGCATTGCACGGAAGATATCAGGCAATGTGGAGAGCAAGATCAGAAAAGAACAAAACGCAGATCATGTTAGAAACCTGAGGCTTACCACGAGCTATGCGGATATCACCTACAAATATCTTCTTTTGCCGGTATGGATCTCCAGCTATAAATATAAGGACAAGGTTTATCAGTTTATGGTAAACGGGCAGACGGGTAAGGTTTCCGGTAAGATACCGATCTCCATACCCAAGGTTATCATCACCGTGCTTGCAGTAATTGCGGCATGTGCAATCATTTACTTTATGATGCAGTAGCATAACAGAAAATAAAAGAACGGGAGAAGAAGGATGACAACAACTCTTACGCTGATGATCATTGCCCTGGTTCTTTTGCTTATCGTGATCGGATGCATTGCCTATGGTGTTATGCGTGTGAAGAAAGCAGCGAGAACCTTTGCCAGGGAAGCCTTCGGAACAGATTCCTTAAGAGAAGGCTTTGCCAAGGTGGAGGAGGAATACGCCAGCACTCCGAAATCCGTATCGGCAATGACCGGCCTATGCCTTCCCAAAATTAAAAAAGATTTTCCGGACTTTCAATATGATGAGATGAAAGTCAGGGCTGAGAATGTCCTGACTTCTTATCTGATGGCAGTAAGCAGCCAAAATCCCGGGCTTTTAAAGGAAGGAAGCAGAGAACTTAAGGATAAACTGGAAATGCATATCACCCAGCAAAAGGGTAGAGGGGAAAGGGAGAAGTTTGAAAGCATCAGACTTCACCGCACGGAAATTGCGGATTATAAAAAGAGAAGCGGAAGATGCACCATTACCTTTCAGACTTCCCTGCAGTATAAACATACACTGACAGAGGAAGGAGGAAAGCTTCTTGCAGGCAATCCGAATACCCTGGAACAGTCAAGATACAATGTAGAACTTGTCTATATTCAGGACAGAAACATCGTGGAGGATGAGAGAGATCTGTCTCTGGGGCTTAACTGTCCTAACTGTGGGGCACCCATATCAGGGCTTGGCAGCAAGGTGTGCGAATATTGCGGAACACCTGTGGTGGAACTCAATATTTATGCATGGACCTTCCACAATGTAAGTGAAGTATAATAAGCAGGAGTTTACGATGAGTATATATGATACCTTGAATGAGCAGCAGAAGAAGGGCGTATTTACGGTGGACGGACCGGTCCTTCTCCTTGCGGGAGCAGGAAGCGGAAAGACCCGTGTACTGACTCACAGAATTGCATACCTCATAGAGGAGATAGGCGTGAATCCGTGGAATATCATGGCTATCACCTTTACCAATAAGGCGGCGGGAGAGATGAAGGAGAGAGTGGAGGATCTGGTAGGTTTTGGATCCGACAGTATCTGGGTGACCACCTTTCATTCTACCTGTGTCAGAATTTTGCGCCGATTTATTGACCGGCTTGGCTATGATACCAATTTTACCATATATGACACCGACGATCAGAAATCTCTGATGAAGGGGATTTGCAAGCAGTTCAATATTGACACGAAGATGCTGAAGGAGAGAGCAATTCTCTCTGCTATTTCATCTGCAAAGGATGAACTGATCTCCCCGAATGAGTACAGCTTAAGCACCGGCGGGGATTACCGTAAGCAGCAGATCGCAAAGCTTTATCAGGAATATCAGGCAGCACTCAAAAAGAATAACGCTGTTGATTTCGACGATCTGATCATGAAGACAGTAGAACTGTTCAAGGCATGCCCCGATGTCCTCAAGAATTATCAGGATCGCTTCCGGTATATCATGGTGGATGAATATCAGGATACCAACACGGCACAGTTTGAATTGATCAGGCTTCTTGCGGGAGAGAGCCATAATCTCTGTGTGGTTGGAGATGACGATCAGTCTATTTACAAGTTCCGGGGAGCCAATATCAGAAATATTCTTGATTTTGAGAAGTATTACCCGGAGGCGACAGTGATCCGGCTGGAACAGAATTACCGTTCCACCCAGAATGTGCTGGATGCGGCCAACGCAGTGATCAGAAATAACAAGGGACGTAAGGCAAAATCTCTCTGGACGGATCAGGGAGCGGGAAGCCGGATTCATTTCAGACCCTTTGACACGGCTTTTGAAGAGGCGGAGTTTGTGGCAGACGATATCGCAAGAAAAAGAAGAGAGGGAGTCTACGATTACCGGGAAAGTGCCGTTCTTTTCAGAACCAATGCGCAGGCGAGACTTTTGGAAGAGAGATTTGTGGTGGAAGGCATTCCCTATGATGTGGTAGGCGGTGTAAATTTTTATTCCCGCAAAGAGATCAAGGATATTCTTGCTTACTTAAAGACCATTGATAACGGAAGAGATGATCTGGCCGTCAAGAGGATTATCAATATTCCCAAAAGAGGAATCGGCGCTTCCACAATCGCAAAGGTACAGGACTATGCTGACATGAAAGAAATCAGCTTTTATGATGCTCTTAAGGAAGCGGATGAGATCGGTACCATCGGCAGGAGCGGTGTGAAGCTGAAACCCTTTGTGGATCTGATCCAGGCATTTCGAAGCAAACTTTCCTACTACGGACTGGAGGAGTTGATCCGCGATGTGATCGAGACAACCGGGTATGTAAAGGAACTTCAGGAATCCGATGAGGAGGATGCAGATACCAGAATTGAAAATATCGATGAGCTTATCAGTAAAGTGGCTTCCTATGAGGAGACGCACGACGATCCGACGCTGAGTGAATTTCTCGAGGAAGTGGCACTGGTAGCGGATATCGACAATGTCAGCGAAGACAGTAACAAGGTTCTTTTGATGACACTCCACAGTGCCAAGGGCCTCGAATTTGAAAATGTCTATCTGACCGGTATGGAGGATGGACTTTTTCCAAGCTATATGAGTATTACGGCGGATGATCCCGATGAGATTGAGGAGGAGAGGCGGCTGGCCTATGTCGGTATCACCAGAGCTAAGAAGGACCTGACCATCTGCTGTGCAAAGCAGAGAATGGTGCGGGGAGAAACCCAGTACAACGCGGTGAGCCGGTTTGTAAAGGAAATTCCGGAAAGCCTTATGGATAACAGACCTCCTGCGCCAAGGAGAGATCCTCTTCTTGACAGTCCGGTCAGGCAAAAACCCATGGCGGTTTCTGCGCCAAAGCGTACTGCAGCAGAGAACAAACCTTATATCGCAAATGCGGGAAGCAGGCTTGGAACCGGTTCTTTCGGAGCAATGGGGATTGTGAAAGGAGCGACAGCCGCAGTCGGCACAAAACCCGATTATGAGGAAGGTGACAGGGTATCCCACATCAAATACGGAGAGGGAACTGTGACTTCTCTGGAACCGGGACCCAGAGATTATAAAGTGACCGTTGACTTTGACGAGGCAGGCCAGAAAATCATGTATGCGGCATTTGCTAAGCTTAAGAAAATTTATTAAATTTCTGGTAGTAAAATCCTTTGTAAAATGTTATACTATTTTCATGGAAATGAAAGCGAGGTATCAGCTATGAATAAAGTGGAAGAGATTATGGAACTGGTTAAGGCTCATGATATCAAGGAATTAAAGGATTATTTTAATAAAAAAGAAGAAGCGGAAAAGAGAAACAATACGATTATCTGGATTTTTGCCATTATCGGTGTGATCGCAGCAGTGGCAGGTGTTGCATATCTTCTTTATCGCTATTTCACACCTGATTATCTTGAGGATTTCGACGATGACTTTGATGATGATTTTGAGGACGATTTCTTTGAGGCTGATGAAGAGCCTGTGAAAAATCCTGAAGAGGAGAAACCCGCTACGGAAAATGCGGCAACAGAAGAGGATTTTGCTGAGTAGTTTTCAGAATTTATATGCATTTTAGGAAAAGAAGATGCAGGATGTGCCAAAATGCACATCCTGTTTTCATGTAAAGAGGGTATATGAAGGCTGAAAGAGCTGTCTATACTCTCGCGGTGTATCAAGTAATCAAAACAGGCAATGATAGCGGCTTAAGATTCAATGAATAATGGGTGAATGAATAACAGTATGAAAATTCCGGTTGTAATAGAAGCAGTGTATGACAGAAGAAATAGGAGATGCTATGAAAAAAGGACAGATTATCGAAGGAACAGTGGAAAGAATTGATTTCCCCAATAAGGGGATTGTGAGGACGGAGGATGGAACCTGCGTTGTAAAGAATGCACTTCCGGGACAGAAGGTTAAAGCGGGAATCAATAAGGTGAGAAAAGGAAAAGCGGAAGGCAGGCTTTTGGAGATTACGGAGAAATCTCCGCTGGAAGCAGGAAGTCCCTGCCCCCATTTTGGCACCTGTGGAGGCTGTACTTACATTTCTTTTCCTTATGAGGAAGAGCTGAAGATCAAGGAAGGCCAGGTGAAACGACTTCTTGACAGTGTTCTTGAAAGGCAGGAGACAGAGTGGACGTTTGAGGGGATTAAGGAAAGCCCGGCAATCTATGAATACCGCAATAAGATGGAGTTTTCCTTCGGAGATGAGGTGAAGGACGGTCCCCTTGCTCTCGGCATGCACAAACGTGGAAGCTTTTACGATATTGTTACCGTGAGAGACTGCCGGATCGTGGATGAGGATTACCGTGCTATCCTTTCTTATACAAGAGATTATTTTGATAAAGAGAAGGTGCCCTTTTTTCACAGACTTCGTCATACCGGTTATCTGCGGCATCTTCTGGTTCGAAAGGCTGCAAGAACAGGGGAAATTCTTGTGGCTTTAGTGACTACCTCAGAGCAGAAACCGGATCTGACACTCTGGATGGAGGGTCTTCTCTCACTAAGTCTGACAGGCAGATTTGCAGGAATTCTCCATATCATCAACGATTCTGTGGCTGATGTGGTTCAAAGCGATAGAACGGAAATCCTCTATGGACAGGATTACTTCTATGAGGAGCTTCTGGGACTGAAATTCAAGATTTCCACCTTTTCGTTTTTCCAGACCAACTCCTTAAGTGCGGAGGTTCTGTATGAAACGGCGCGGGAATACGTGGGAGAGTTAAGTGAAAGCGGAGAGCCCGAAAAAATCGTCTATGATCTTTACAGTGGTACCGGCACGATCGCACAGCTTATGGCACCCGTGGCAAAAAAAGTGATCGGTGTGGAGATTGTGGAGGAAGCCGTGGAGGCGGCAAAGAAAAATGCGAAGCTGAACGGACTTGACAACTGTGAATTTATCGCAGGAGATGTACTGAAGGTGCTTGATACCATAGAGGAAAAGCCGGATATGATCATCCTGGATCCACCCCGTGACGGGATCCATCCCAAGGCGCTGCAAAAGATCATCGGCTACGGCATTGATAAAATGGTGTATATCTCCTGCAAGCCTACCTCGCTCGTGCGAGATCTGGAGGTCTTTCTGGAAAACGGATATGTGGTAGAGAAGGCCGTTGCCGTAGATCAGTTCCCTTGGACAAGCGGAATAGAGACGGTGGCCCTTCTAAAAAGAGGGAAATAAAAATGGTTACGGATTGCCTGCAATCTATGTGGAGAGTGATGTCTGTCCCGGTGACGGGAGCTGGTACTGCAATCATTTTGCCGGTGATTTTACGCCGGCAGGGTACAATGTCAGATTTCATCGCATTGATCAGAATCCAGAGATATTCCCTTTCAGTTACGAGCGTAAACTGCCTGTCAGTATCAAAAAGACAAAGCAGGGCATCTTGTATGATTTTGGAACGGAATTGTTTGGGTTTGTCAATATCAGCGGCGTTGATGAAAAACAGAAAATAAAGGTTCGTAAAAATGAAAAAACACGCAGATTACGACGCCTTATTTTAAAGGTTATGAACTGGACGCACTGGCAAAGCTGGGAGAGCTTGACGAGGTAGAAAAAGTTCTTAGATCCTATTGGGGCGGTATGATGGACCTGGGGCGAAAACAGTCTGGGAGGAATACTGTCCTGAGATGACTGGCACCATGCACTATGCAATGTATGGCGGCAGGTATGAAAAATCACTCTGCCATGCCTGGGGTGCCGGTCCCATTTAACGGAGAGAAGGTTTCCATTGCCCTGAATAAAGAAAAGCTTTCCGTCACTGCGACAAGGGCGGGTGGCACGCTTATCTGGAATGGAAAGGAATATTCTCTGATACCGAATCAGCCTCAGGTGATTAACGTGATTCCTCAAACAAATTCTCCCTTGTAATATTATTCAGCCATTTTCCGCTCCTGTAATGTCCGATAACCCAGGGCCATTTCACGAACTCATCGGTACACAGCAGAAAATAGACCCACATGACAGGAAGCTTCAGCACGAAGGCGGCGAGAAATCCAAGGGGTACGGCATAGCACCACATATCGATGGTGTCGCAGATAAGGCCGAAGCGGCTGTCACCTCCGGCACGGAAAACACCGGCTATGAGGGAGGTGTTGACGGCAGCACCCATGACATAATAGGTATTGATTAGAAGCATATATTTCAGATAATGGGAAGCCGTCTCAGTAAGAGAGGCAAAATGAAGGACAAACGGTGAGACAATCAGGATAATAAGTCCTCCGATGGCACCGCTTAAAACGGTGAGCTTCATCATTTTGGATGCACCTGCTCTGGCATCCTCAAGACGGTTTCCCCCGATGATATTTCCGAGAAGGATACCCCCGGCATTTGCAACACCAAAGCAAAGAATCGTGCCGAAGTTACGCACTACAATGACAAAGGAGTTTGCGGCCACCGCATCGGAACCAAGATGTCCGATGATCACGGAATACATGGAGAAGCCAAGTCCCCATATCACATCGTTTAAAAGGGCGGGAAGTGACAATTTTACAAAATCAAGAAAGAGAAGTTTGTTCCGGATCAGCATATAGGAAAACTTAAGCTTGATATCCTTACTCAGGAGGGAGACAAGAAAACATCCCACAAGTTCGATAACGCGGGAGGCTGAAGTGGCAACAGCAACGCCTGCAATGCCAAGCTTTGGCGTACCGAAAAGACCAAAAATAAACACAGCATTCAGCAGGATATTCAAGGTAAACGCCATCGTATTTAAGACAGTGCTTATCATGACTCTTCCGATACTCCTAAGAACAGACAAATAGATCTCAATGATGCCCCAGCAAAGATAACTGATGCTGACAATGCGAAGATAAGTGCTTCCCAGGTCGATCAGTTCAGGATCATTCGTAAAGATCGTCATCAGGAAATCAGGCACAAACAGGGCAAGACCGGCAAAAACGGCGGAGATAGCCATGGAAAAGCGAAGGGCGATTCCTTCTACCGCCTCAATGGCATGCAGATCACCTTTCCCGAAATACTGGGCGCAGAGCATGGTGGCTCCTGTTCCCAGACCGTAGTAAACCATGAACAGCACACTGGTATACTGGGCGGCAAGAGAGGCTGCCGAAATGGAGGATTGTCCCACATAGTTGAGCATCACTACATCTGCGGAGCTGACTGCTGCGCTAAGCAGGTTCTGCAGTACGATGGGAATCACCAGCTTGAATATCTGACGATAGAAATCGTCTTTTTTCTTTTGTGTGGTCAACATGTTATCCTCCATATGAAAAGTTACATAAGCATTTTGTAAGCTAAAACATAACAATCATATTGTAATACAAAGCAGGAAAGTTTTCCACACGAAAATCAGGTTGCACATTTTCCTGTTTTTTGATAAAACAGGAAAGGATGAAATTGACCTGAAAAAAGGTCAAAGAAACTTATTTTTTGAGGAAAAGAGAATGAAACTATATTTTGCACCCATGGAAGGAATTACAGGATATCTCTACCGGAATGTTTTTCATGAATTTTTCGGAAAGGGCATCGATAAATATTTTGCGCCCTTTATTGTGCCGATGCAGGGCACATCTGTAAAGAGCAGAACAGTTAGGGATATCCTGCCCGAAAATAATGCGGGGATACCTCTTGTGCCACAGATTCTGAGTAACAATGTGGAAAACTTTGTTGCCCTTTCAGGGTATCTTTCGGAGCTTGGATATGAGGAGGTAAACTTAAATCTGGGCTGCCCGTATGGCACGGTTGTTGTCAAAGGAAGAGGCAGTGGAATGCTTGATAATCCACGGGAGCTTGACAGATTTCTCGACAGGATTTTTGAGGGCTGTGAAGGGAAAATAGGGATTTCCGTAAAGACCAGAATCGGACTTGACAGTGAGAGCGAGTGGGAAGAGCTGCTCACTGTATATAATCAGTATCCTATGAAAGAGTTGATCATACATCCTAGGATTCAGAAGGATTTTTACAAAAACCATCCGAGGATGGAGGCATATGGCCTTGCCTGCAAAGAGAGCAGAAATCCCATCTGTTATAACGGCGATATTTTTACAAAGAAGGATTATCTTTTTTTTTGTGAAAAATACCCGGACACGGACCGTATTATGATCGGAAGAGGATTTCTGACAAATCCGGGATTGCTCTCGGAAATCCGGAATGGAAAAGGCATGACAGAGGAAGTGTTTCACAGCTTTCATGACAGATTGTATGAGGAATACAGAAAGCTGATGGGAGAAGATAAGAACACGCTGTTTAAGATGAAGGAATTCTGGAACTATGCGCAGTATCTGTTTGATGGGCAGACTTCTTCGAAATACATCAAAAAGATCAGAAAGGCAAAACGTGGCCTGGAGTATGAAGCGGCTGTGAAGGAGCTTTTCCGGGAATGCGATATCAGGGAGGATGCAGGCTTTGAAGGATAGAATAGTGACATTTTGTAAGAGGGAAACGGTTTTTGTGGCTGCAGCCGTGGCGGCTGCTTTGTCATCCTTTCTGATATACCCATCCGCAGAATATTTTTCTTATCCGGATTACCGGGTATTGGCGTTGTTATTTTGTCTGATGGTGATTGTGGCAGGAGTCAGGAAACAGGGTATTTTTACCCTTCTCGGGGAGAAGATGACAGGGAAGGCAAAAAGCAGCAGACAGCTTTTGATGCTTTTGGTGATGCTCTGCTTCTTTTCCAGTATGCTGATTACCAATGATGTGGCGCTTCTCACATTTGTGCCATTTACCGTTGAACTTCTGAATCTTTCCGGATGCAGGGATAAAATGATCCGGGTGATCGTCCTCCAGACCATAGCTGCCAATCTTGGCAGCATGTTCACACCGGTGGGGAATCCCCAGAATCTGTATTTATATGGTCTGACAGATATGGGGCTCCCGGAATTTTTACTTTTTATGCTTCCTATTACGGCCCTTTCCCTTGCATTGCTGCTCCTTGGAGTTTTCCTTGACAAAAAAAGCGTGATTGAACAGGTGAGCAGAGCGAGTGACATTCAACCGGATAAAAAACGGGTGATTGCCCTTGGCTTATTATTTCTGCTGTGCCTTTTGACTGTAGTGCGCATTCTTCCCTGGCAGATTATGACAATGGTTGTGGCAGCCGGAGTTTTGCTTATAGACAGAGAACTCTTTAAAAAGGTGGATTACTGCCTGCTTGGCACATTTCTTTTCTTTTTCATTTTTGTGGGAAATATGCAGAGAATAGAATCTGTGAAGGAATTACTGGAAGGCCTTCTGAGAGGAAGAGAAATGCTGCTTGCAGCACTGGCAAGCCAGATCATAAGTAATGTTCCTGCAGCTATGCTCCTCAGTGGATTTACAGAGAATTACAGGGCACTGATTTACGGAGCGAACATCGGAGGGGTGGGAACCCTGATTGCGTCCCTTGCCAGCATTATTTCCTACAAGCTGTATGCAGCTTCAGAGGATGCGGACAAGGGAAAATATATGGCTGTGTTTACCGGATACAATGTACTCTTTTTGGGGATTCTTCTGTTTGCGGGATTTCTGTGTCTGTAAGAATCTTATCTTTTCTTTTTTCTCACAGTTAAGAAGGTGATACTCAGGACACCCAGGATCATCTGCACTGACGGCATTGTATACCATACACCGTCAAGTCCGAATATAAGTGGCAACCCAAAAATGATCACAAGTGTCAGCATGATCTCTCCATACACAAGAAAGGTGGAGAAGAAAAGCGCCTCCGTGGCATAAAAATAAGAAACGGCCGGCTTGGTGAGACCATACAGAGCCATGACAAGTGCAAAAGCCGGAGCAGAATGGACGATCATAGAGCCTGCCAGATCGGAGGTACCGTAAAAAACAGGAATCTGATAACGAAGCAGGTAAACAAGGATACCGCTGATGATTCCAAGAGATATTCCGATGGTAAAGGTCCAGACGGTATATTTTTGCAAGGATTTCCTATCGTTCTGCCCCTTGCTTAAACTTAAGAGCGGCTGTGCACCGTCACTGATACCCTGTACCAGAAGCTCCATGAAGGATACCAGGTAGGCCAGGACTGCATAAGAACTGACCGCCTCTTCACCACCGTAACGCAGGCACTGCAGATTCATGAAGAGAATCGTTACGGAAGGCAGATACGTAAGGCCGAAAGGAGAAGCTGCAACCCTTAATATGGAAGAAACGGCTTTCCCTGACGGTACTAAATTTTTCGGAGAGATTCTGTTTTCCTTTTTCAGGAAAAAGGCAATACTGAAGAGAAGGGTTGTGCATTGACCGAACACAGTGGCAAGAGCAGCACCCTTCATTCCCATGTCATATACGAGAATAAACTGATAGTCCAATACAATATTCAAAATGCAGCCGCATGCCATGGAGCACATGGCATAAAAGGAAGCCCCCCGGTTTCGCATCAGGGGGATGGTTCCGTTTGAAATGGTCTGTACAACAGCGCCGTACAGAATATAGTGAAGATAAGTAAGGGCGTCAACATGTACTTCCCCCTCTGCGCCGAGAAGCGTAAGTGCAGGGCTTCCAAAAAAGTAGAGAATTCCCGTAAGGAGAAGGGAGCCTGTAAATAACAGGAAAAAGGCATTTCCCTCCATGCGGTCAGCGGTTCTATGATCTCCGGCACCTTTGTTTAAGGAGATCATAACCGAAGCGCCCATGCCGATGCCGGTTCCGAGAGAGATGATCAGGGCAACAAGAGGCCATGCAATATTAATAGCGGCAAGACCGGGATCGCCCATGGCTTTGCCGACGAAAATACCATCCACAATAGAATAGATACCTGATAATAAAAAAGACAGCGTAGAAGGAAAAATAAATTTCCAGTATTTTTTAAACATAAAAACCTCCAAATGTAATACAATCCATCATAACATAGTAAAACTTTCTGTCAAGGGCTTGCAATTCCTAGTAAAATAGTAGTATAATAGGGAAATGAGATAAGAATGTGAGAGAGGTGTTACCATGAAAATATCGACAAAAGGAAGATATGCGCTGCGCCTTATGCTGGATCTGGCTCTTCATGATAATGATGCACCGGTGAGAATCAAGGATATCGCAGCGAGACAGGATATATCCGATAAGTATCTTGAACAGATTATTTCCAGTTTGAATAAAGCAGGCTATGTAAAGAGCATCAGAGGTCCTCAGGGGGGATATAAGCTGGCCAAAGATCCTTCCGGCTATACGGTGGGCATGATCTTAAGGTTAACGGAAGGCTCTCTTGCTCCGGTAGCATGTCTGGACGATGAAGTAAACCAGTGCGACAGGCAGGAAACCTGTGCAACCTTAAAGCTCTGGCAGCAGCTCGATGATGCCATAAAGAGTGTCGTTGACACGGTGACTCTGGCAGATCTTGTGGAGTGGCAGGAAGAAAAAATAGATAATTATGTTATTTAAGTGAGGACTAGGCGTATGCAACGAAGCATGCGCCTTTTTAAGTATGAATCTGTTTTCTGAGCAGAAATAGGGCTGCTACATTGGGCAGTACCATAAAGGCGTTGATCAGGTCAGTACATTCCCAGACGATGGCAAGAGGCATGACGGCACCTATGTAGATCATAACGATATATGCCACTTTGTAAAGGAAAATACCGTGATCCCCTGCCAGATATTCTACGGCTGATTCCCCAAGATAAGACCAGCCGATCAGGGTGGTGATGGCAAAAGCAATCAGACACAGGGAGAGGAAGGTGTTGCCAAGACCCGGAAGAAAAGTAAAAGCAGCATCTGTTAAACTGGCTTCGTTTACCCCATCCAGGGAGGAAGGATGGAGGATCATGTTGGTGACGATCACAAGACCGCTTAAAAGGCACATGACCACGGTATCCCAGAAAACGGCTGTCATGGAAACATAGGCCTGCCTGACAGGATCGTTTGTCTTGGAGGCTGCAGCGGTGATGGAGGCAGTGCCGATTCCGGCTTCATTTGTAAAGAGGCCTCTGGCAATTCCGTAGCGCATCGTGACTATGAGAGAAGAACCCACCACGCCGCCCAGGGCAGCCTGACCGGTAAAGGCACTTTTCAGGATGAGAAGAAGAGCAGGGAGGAGGGCTGCACGGTTCAGAAACAGGAGCAGAATACAGCTGCCGGTAAAAAAAAGCGCCAAAACGGGAACCACCTTCACGCATACCTTTCCGATAGACTGAATTCCGCCGATAATAACGAAACCTGCAGTGATGGCTGCCAGAAAACCGGTGATCTGTGGGGCAATGCCAAAGCTCATGGCAGTTGTCTGGGTAATGGAATTGGACTGAGTGGTACATCCTACTCCAAAGGCGGCAATCAAGGTGAGAAGCGCATAAAGCTTTCCCACAAATTTATTGTGCAAGCCGTTTTCCCAGACATACATGGGACCGCCCCGGTTAAGGTGATCGCTTCCCGTACTTTTAAAACGGACACTTAGGAAACATTCGGCGTAGGCGGTAGCCATTCCAAGGATTCCGGTGATCCAGCACCAGAAAATGGCTCCGGGACCACCCAGGGCAACAGCAGTGGAGACCCCTACAATGTTGCCGGTGCCGAGAGTGGCAGCAAGAGTGGTGGCTAAGGTGGCAAAGACAGAAAGATTGTTTCCGTCTTTTTGATTGTCCGGTGTGACGGACAGGCGGATGGCTTTCAGAATATTTTTCTGCGGTATATGCAGTTTCATGGTAAAATAGATATGAGTACCCATGAGGAGAAAGAGCAGCGGCCCGCTCCACAGGAATTCATTGCTGTTTTTTATGACTGTAAGAAGCGCAGACATGTGATCGGAATCCTCAAAAAGCTTTGTCTTATTACAAATATAGTAGGTAATCGGTATGGATATGATAAAAAACAGAGCGAATCAAAAAAAGAAATGGAAAATCACAATACCAATATCTCTGATTATTTTGTCGCTTTGTCTGAATCTGGCAGGGTGGTTTAGCAGTTCCTTCTGCAATTATTACGTGATGCATATTTTTCCTGTCTGGGTGGAAACTTACGGCCGCCTGACGGGGATGTTCTCTTTTTCGGTGGGGGAGATCATGCTGTATCTGGCAGTTTTACTGATCGTAATATTGATCCTGTGGGCGGTGGTTCATCTTCTGCTTCATCGCTTTCCGCCGCAATGGGAGAGGCGTTTTTTGAAAAACTACAGTCTGACGATCCTTTGGATTTTTGGCATTGTATGTGTGATTATGACGCTGAACTGCTTTTTGCTGTACCATGTATCTCCGATCAATGAACGTTACCCTATTGGTGATGGTTCTCTGGAAAAGTATGGGGTTTCGGAGGTAACGGTTCTTCGGGATTATGTGGTGGAACAGGCAAATCTGCTGGGCGCTTCTCTGCCAAGAGATGAAAATGGAGAATTGATTTATGCGGGAGATATGAAGCAGGAGGCAAAAGACCGGATGAGACGGCTGGGAAACGAGTTTACACAGCTTCAGGGTTATTATCCTGATCCGAAACCTCTTGCCACCTCTGAATTTTTCAGCCAGCAGTATATTATGGGTTACTATTTCCCGTTCTCCATGGAAGCAAATTACAATGCCATCATGTGCAAAATCAATATGCCTGTTACCATGTGTCATGAATTATCCCATTTAAAAGGCATTATCCGTGAGGATGAGGCAAATTTTATCGGTTATCTTGCCTGCGTGGACTCGGGGGATGACTTTTTCAGATACAGTGCATATTTAAGTGTGATCAGCTATTTAGACCGTGATTTTTACAAAGCAATCGGACAGAATGATGAGATCTATGAATCCCATCCGGCTATCAGTGAACAGGTGATGGTGGATAAAAGGTTTCTGACGAAAGAAACCTGGGACCATGTGGAGGAAACAGCGCTGATTGAGACGGAGACGGTAAAGAAAGTTTCCAATACTTTTACGGAAACGACATTGGTGTTAAACGGCGTGGAAGACGGTAAAATCAGCTATAGCCGGGTGGTTGATCTGTTGCTTTTGTATTATGACGGTGTTCTGTACTAGAGAATCGTTTTTGGTACTCAGTAGTGAAAGGTAAAAATTTTTCGCAATAAATTTGCTGATATACTGCGGACTTAGAGCAGACAGGGTAAAATAAAAGAAAAACATTGTCGCAAAGGAGTCCGCATGAGCAGAGAACGTGACCGAATCACCAGGAAGCTGGAGGAGAATCCTGTAAAGGAATGTAATCAGATCCAGAAAAAATTTTATCCCGAGCTGTTTTCCAAGT
>JAGAQU010000048.1 GCA_017622575.1 Lachnospiraceae bacterium | reverse complement strand
TTTGTGGAGGTTAAATACAGAAAAAATGAAAGGGCAGGGATGCCGGAGGAAGCAGTCGGAGTGCGCAAGCAGTATAAAATCTGCAAAACCTCCGATTATTTTCGTGTAGGGCACAGAAAATATGAGGCTCTTCAGGTCAGATATGATGTGGTGGCTGTTCTCGGAGAGGAGATCAGATGGTACAGGGATGCCTTTCCCTATCTGGCGGGAAAAGGATCCACCTGCTGGTAAAAAGGTTTTTGCCGAAAAAAATAAATTACAGGAGTTTATATGAGTCAGGATAGAAAAGAAATGTTTAACAGAAAAGGGGAGAAAGAGGTTCTTCTCCGGAAGAGAAAAGGAGAGGTGGAGTATCTTTCTTTTCCGGGAATCGAGAAGACAGGGCTTGTCAATCATATGTTCACCACCAGAAAAGGTGGTGTCAGCGAAGGGATTTTTGCATCCATGAATCTGAGCTACACGAGAGGTGATGAGAAATCTTCCGTGGATGAAAATTATAGGAGGATAGCCGCTGTGTTTGACAGTACGCCGGACAGGGTCGTTTGCTCTGATCAGACACACACCACAAATGTCCGTCTGGTGACGGAGACGGATGCGGGAAAAGGAGTCGTCAGAGAGAAGGATTATACCGATGTGGACGGACTGATCACGAATGTGCCGGGACTGATATTGGCTACTTTTTATGCAGACTGTGTTCCTCTCTATTTTGTGGATACGGAAAACAGGGCCATCGGCCTCTCCCATTCCGGCTGGAAGGGAACGGTTCACAGGATAGGTAAGGCCACGCTGCAGGCGATGGGGAAAGCTTTCGGCACAAGACCTGAAAAAGTAAAGGCAGCCATCGGTCCTTCCATCTGTCAGGACTGCTATGAGGTGAGCAGTGATGTGGCGGATCAGTTTATGGAAGCGTTTCCTTCCCATAGTGAGGAAATCATTAAGCCGGGAAAGGTGGAAGGCAAATATCAGCTGGATCTCTGGAAGACCAATCAGATTGTACTTTTGGAGGCAGGGATTTTGCCGGAAAATCTGGAGATAACGGATATCTGTACCTGCTGTAACAAAAGCTATCTGTTTTCTCACAGGGGAAGCCATGGACAAAGGGGAAATCTTGGTGCTTTTATGGAATTAAGAAATTCTTAAAATTTTTCCTAACAAACACTTAAAAAATATATGTTTTACTTACTGTTGTAAACAGCAGATTGCCGGGAGGGATAAAGGAAAATGATCAACATTCTTGTATGCGATGATGATAAGGAAATTGTGGATGCCATTGAGATTTATTTAAATCAGGAGGGCTATCAGGTTTATAAGGCTTATGACGGCGAACAGGCGATTTCCATGTTAAAAGAACAGAATATCCAGCTGCTGATCATCGATATCATGATGCCGAAGTTAGACGGCATCAGAGCTACCATTAAGATCAGGGAGACCAGCAGCATTCCTATTATTTTCCTTTCTGCCAAATCGGAGGATACCGATAAGATCCTCGGACTCAATATCGGTGCCGATGATTATGTGACGAAGCCCTTCAATCCTCTGGAGCTGGTGGCACGTGTGAAATCCAATTTGCGCCGTTACACCCAGCTTGGGAACCTGAATGTGGAAAACAATGCGCTTTTTACTGCAGGAGGACTTTGTATCAATGATGATACCAAGGAGGTCACGGTAGACGGAGAGAGTGTCAAGCTGACACCCATTGAATATAACATTCTTCTTCTCCTTGTGAAAAATCAGGGAAGGGTATTTTCCATTGATCAGATTTATGAAAATATCTGGAACGAGGAGGCAATCGGTGCTGACAATACGGTAGCCGTTCATATCAGACATATCCGTGAAAAGATAGAGATCAATCCCAAGGAACCGAGATATTTAAAGGTAGTCTGGGGTGTGGGCTACAAGATTGAAAAACAGTAGGAGGATGAATGTAGTCTATGAGAGATGAAAATCTGCAGGAATTATCAGAAGAAATTCCTGCAAAAAAGGAAAAGCAAAAAAGAGAGCGCAAAAATAAAAATGGGAAAAAAAGTCTGTTTTGTCTGCATGGGCTACAACATCTTAGCTTTGTATGTGCAGCAGTGGCATTTACAATCGTTCTGACCGGAGCCTTTGTGGTGGTAGACGGCAGAAAGGGAACGGAAACCTATCGGCTTGAAAATGAAGACCAGAATACAGCTTATGAGGATTCCCGGATCTTTAACAAGCTTCTGGGAAACAGTGTCACTGACATTATCTGCTTCGGAGCCATACGCGCACAGATGGAGACAGACGGTGTATTTGATCCGAAAAAAGAAATTGATGTGACGGCCTTTGCAGGCAGATATAACGGATTGCCGAGAGAATATATCACAGCAAAATATTATCTGGAAGATCTGATCAAATGGCAACAGAGCGGGTTTGATTATGAAGATGTTTATATGACAGGAGATGAGGCAGATAAGTTCCTGTCAAGAAGCAGAACCGTCACAACGATCAATGTGAAGGATGGCGGAAATGTAAGTTATTTAAATTCTGATCTGAACAGGCTTACAACCGTTGTCAGTGTATCGGGCAATATGATCGGAAATGAGGATAGTCCCATCAGGGATGACGTGACAGCTACTGTTATGGACAACAGATATCATACTGTGGATGGAAAGAACATAGAGGAGTATGTTTCCTCCTGGGATGAATATTATGAGCTCTGTGAAAATGTACGGAAATCGGCGGAGGATCTTTCCATCAATTATGAGGAGTATCTTTCTTATAAGGATTACTATTCCTCAAACAATTCCAACATTGCTTATTATATTCGAAAAACTGTCGGAAAGAATACGGAGGTATTCAGCAACAAAGCGGTAAAGAACAAGGACCTTCAAAGTCTGGAAAAGCAATTAAGGGAAGAATGCGGAGCATATATTATTTATGACCCTAAAAATATGAAGTATGATACCAATACTCTGATCGAGGAGGAAACAGTAAGATACGTTCTGAAAGGATATGAATATGCCTATCCCGAGGATACCCAGATATTGATCGGAGTCAAGTCTCCTTATGCAGTGGCTGATGTCTTTACGCAGGCAAGGAGAGGATTTGAACAGTATTCCCCCTATTTCTGGCAGTATCTGGCAGTGGCTGTTGCAGGAATCCTTCTCTATGTGCTGCTTGCCTTTGTTCTTACGTTAAGAGAGGGAAAGGAACGAACTACCGGTGAGGGAGAGAAGATTATCACGCTTAAGGTGGAAGATAAAATCCCTACAGAGATCATGCTTCTCCTTACTGCGGGGGCGGTGACTATTACGACTTTTGCGGTGGCAACGCTTCTTAAGCTTAAAGGACTTAAGGAAATTGTGGCTGCCGGTACAGTCATGCCGATGATTGTGGTGATTGCGGGTATGACTGCACTGTTCATCAGCTTTTTGATCTCCTTCTTTTATTACAGTTATGTGAGAAGGATAAAAGCAGGAACACTGTGGAAAAATAGTCTTCTCCGACGATTGTGCAAAAAGGCTGTGAGACTTTCCATGTATTTATATGATAACAGCTCCGTTGTTTTAAGGGCACTCGTGCCTGCCCTTTTCCTGTTCTTCCTGAATATGCTGCTTTGGATTTTTGCAGCCGATAATGTGAGCAGGAAATTGTTCACAGTAGTGCTGATCATAGCGTTGTTTGCAGACGGTTTGGCTATCGCGTGCTTCTACAAAGCAGCCATTGACAGACAGCGTATTTTAAAGGGGATTAAGAAGATCAATGCAGGCGATATGGAGCACAAGATTGATGTGACTTCTCTTCACGGAGATAATCTGATACTGGCGGGTGAGGTAAACAGTATCGGTGACGGAATTCGGGATGCGGTAGCAACCAGCATGAAGGATGAGAGATTGAAGGCGGATCTGATCACCAATGTTTCCCATGACATAAAAACACCCCTTACCTCCATTATTAATTATGTTGATCTGATCAAGCGGGAAAATATTGACAATCCCAAGGTGAAGGAATATATTGAGGTCCTGGATACAAAATCCCAGAGACTGAAGCAGCTTACGGACGATTTAGTTGAGGCATCAAAAATCTCATCGGGAAATATTGTTCTGCAAATGGAGAGAATTAATCTGATTGAACTTTTGAACCAGACCATAGGAGAGTTCTCGGAGAAGTTTGAACAAAAGAATCTGACTCCCGTGATCCGGACGAAAAAGAGCAGTGTTTATGTGGAAGCAGATTCCAGAAGAATCTGGAGAGTGATTGAAAATCTATTCAACAATATCTTCAAATATGCACTTGCTGGAACCAGAGTCTATATTGATGTGGAAGAATTGAAATCCGAGAAAGGAATAGGGCAGGTAGCCTTGTCTGTTAAGAATATTTCTGCCAATCCAATTAAAGTGAGCTCCGATGAATTGACAGAGCGGTTTATCAGGGGAGATGAATCCAGAACCACGGAGGGAAGCGGACTCGGACTTTCCATTGCCAAGAATCTGACAGAAGCCATGAATGGTAAATTTGAGATTATGGTGGATGGGGATCTGTTCAAGGTTGTGCTGACATTCCCGCTTCTCGAGGATAAGTAAAAAATAGTATAAGGATATAAGAAAGCCTCCGGTTTCCAATAAACCGGAGGCTGCTTTGGCTTTTCAGTCATGTGATAATTATGCCGGATCATTCTCGATAAAATCCTCGCGGCTGTTGTAGCGTTCCAGAATCTCATGAATCTTTTCAGCCGAGGTGTAAACATTTGACATGGAAGAATCATGGTTCATGAAGTCGACGATGGATGCAATCATCTTGCTCATGTCAGCTTCCACGTAGTAGGGTCTTGATTTCAACTCCGGAATCTGGTAGGTCAGGTTTGTGGTGACAATCTTATCGAAGTAGCACTTTTCATAGGCTTCATCGAATTTGGAAAGTCCCTCCGTGAAAAGACCGAAAGTGGCACACAGATAAACTCTCTTTGCGTTCATCGCTTTTAGCTGCTTTGCAGTATCAATCATACTTCCGCCGGAAGCGATCATATCATCCATGATGATGACATCCTTGCCGTCAATATTGTCTCCCAGAAATTCGTGGGCAACGATGGGATTTTTGCCGTTGACAATTTTGGAATAATCGCGGCGTTTATAGAACATACCGGTATCGACTCCAAGGACGTTTGCAAAATATACCGCTCTGTCGAGAGCGCCTTCATCGGGACTGATCACGATAAGGTGATCTTTATCAATGAGAAGGTCATTTTCGGAACGCAGAAGCGCTCTTGCCAGAATGTCGGGGGCAGTGATATTGTCAAAGCCGCACAGGGGCTCTGCATTCTGGACTCTGGGATCATGAGCGTCAAAGGTAATGAAATTGTTGACGCCCATGCTGCTTAATTCCTCGATGGCATAGGCACAGTCAAGAGATTCGCGACCGTTTCTCTTATGCTGTCTTCCCTCATAGAGGAAGGGCATGATCACGTTGATTCTGTGGGCTTTTCCATTCACAGCAGAGATCATTCTTTTCAGGTCCTGATAATGGTCGTCGGGGGACTTATAGTTGGTATAACCGTTCATGGTATAGGAAATACTGTGATTGCAGACATCAACGAGAATAAAAAGATCTTTTCCTCTTACGGATTCCGAAATGACTCCTTTTCCTTCTCCTGTACCAAAACGGTAGCAGGTGGCATCGGCAATATAATTGTCGGATACATAACCTTCAAAGGCAGGATCATTCTTTGCAATATTTTTAACATCTCTTCTGAAATTAACAAGATAATTATTGACCTGCTTGCCAAGTCTTGCAGCGGAATCAAGTACGATAAGTTTAAGCGGAGCGACCGGAATGGCAGCCTCCAATTCATGTAAATTAGGCATGGTATCCTCCGAATAAAAGAATAGTAAGCTTTAAAAAACTTCAATTAATTTATATCATTCTGCTAGTGACACGTCAAGAAATTTATAATACAATTAGTATACTGGAGTGAAAAACGATGAATAGACAAAAGGGTCATTTAATCAAAGAAGTGTTGCCGGGAAGTATTGCTGCAGAGCTGGATATTGCGGCAGGGGACAGACTTCTTGCTATTAATAATGAAATCATAGAAGATATTTTTGATTATCAGTTTTATGTGGAAGATACTTATATTGAGATACTGATTGAAAAGCCGGACGGTGAGCAGTGGGTTCTTGAGGTTGACAAGGATGAGGATGAAGACCTTGGTATTATCTTTGACAACGGTCTTATGGATGATTACAGATCCTGTCATAATAAATGTATTTTCTGTTTTATTGATCAGATGCCGAAAGGGATGCGAGATACTCTGTATTTTAAGGATGATGATTCCAGACTTTCTTTTTTGCAGGGAAATTATGTGACACTTACCAATATGTCAGACCATGATCTTGACAGGATCATCAAATATCATCTTTCCCCTATTAACATATCCTTTCAGACTATGAATCCTCAGTTGCGCTGTAAAATGCTGAACAATCGGTTTGCAGGGGAAGCACTCAAAAAGGTGGACAGGCTTTTTGATGCCGGCATTACCATGAATGGGCAGATTGTACTCTGCAAAGGGGTTAATGATGGAGCAGAACTTGAATTCAGCATTCGTGAGATGATGAAATATCTCCCTAATCTGGAAAGTGTTTCAGTGGTACCGGTTGGTCTTTCCAAATACAGGGATGGGCTTTATCCGCTTATGCCGTTTACAAGAGAAGATGCGAAAGAGGTTCTTGCCACGATTCACCATTTTCAGAGAGAGATTTATGAAAAATATGGGACTCATTTTATCCATGCCAGTGATGAGTGGTATATCCTGGCAGGAGAAGAGCTTCCCCCGGAAGAGAATTATGACGGTTATCTACAATTGGAAAATGGTGTGGGAATGATCAGACTTCTTCTTTCTGAGTTTCAGGATGCCATGGAAAAACTTCGGAAGGAACAGGAGAATGATGTAATTTTGATGAGGGAACAGGAGATTTCCATGGTAACCGGGAAACTTGCCTTTCCATATATCAGACAGATGGCAGAGGAAATGATGAGGACGCTGCACGGTCTTACCATTCATGTATACGGAATCAGAAATGATTTTTTCGGAGAAATGATTACGGTTTCCGGACTTTTAACGGGACAGGACATCATAAAACAGCTGAAAGGACAACCTCTTGGCGAAAGGCTCTTACTGCCGCAGAATGTACTTCGGAGCGGGGAGGATGTTTTCCTTGATGATGTGACAGTTCCGGAACTGGAAAAGGCTTTACAAGTAAGGGCAGATATTGTAAAATCAAGCGGATATGATTTTGTTGATTCGGTGCTTTTAAGAGCTTAATTATGGAGGAAATAAATGAGTAGAAGTAAAGGCAAGCCTATTGTAGCAGTGGTGGGAAGACCCAATGTGGGAAAATCCACATTGTTCAACGCACTTGCAGGACAGAAAATTTCAATTGTAAAGGATACGCCCGGTATTACAAGAGACAGAATTTATGCTGATATCAACTGGCTTGGCAGATCCTTTACCCTGATCGATACAGGCGGCATTGAGCCGGACAGTAAGGATGTCATCCTTTCTCAGATGAGAGAACAGGCTGAAATTGCCATCAATACGGCAGATGTCATTATCTTTATGGTGGATGTAAGGCAGGGACTTGTGGATGCAGATGCCAAGGTGGCAGATATGCTTCGCCGTTCACAAAAACCCGTGATACTTGCAGTGAACAAGGTAGATAATGTAAATAAATATATGGCAGATGTGTATGAGTTTTATAACCTCGGCATTGGGGATCCTCATCCCATTTCCGCAGCCAATCAGATGGGACTTGGAGATATGCTGGATGAGGTGATTGCACATTTCGGTGAGGAGAGTCAGGAAGAGGAAGAAGATGATAAGATTCGTGTGGCCATTGTTGGTAAGCCGAACGTTGGAAAATCTTCGCTGATCAATAAAATGCTCGGTGAAAACAGACTGATCGTCTCCGATGTGGCAGGCACCACAAGGGATGCCGTTGATACTCCGATTACCCACAACGGCAAGGAGTATATTTTCATCGATACTGCGGGACTGAGGCGCAAGAATAAGATAAAGGAAGATCTGGAACGCTATATGATCGTGCGTACGGTAAGTGCCGTGGAGCGTGCCGATATTGTGGTGCTTCTGATTGATGCCGTGGAGGGTGTCACGGAGCAGGACGCCAAGATCGCCGGAATTGCCCATGAGAGGGGAAAGGCAGTCATCATTGCCGTCAATAAGTGGGATGCCATTGAAAAGAATAATAAGACAGTAAAAGAGTATGAATCCAAGATCAGGGAAATCCTTTCCTATATGCCTTATGCGGAGATTACCTATATTTCTGCATTGACGGGACAAAGACTGAACAAGCTGTATGATCTGATTGACATGGTGGCTGAAAATCATGCCATGAGGGTTGCTACCGGTGTGCTCAATGAAATCATGGCGGAAGCGGTGGCTCTTCAGCAACCTCCTTCAGATAAAGGAAGGAGACTGAAACTCTTTTATATCACCCAGGCAGCTGTGAAGCCTCCTACCTTTGTGATTTTTGTGAATGATAAGAATCTGATGCATTTTTCTTATACCAGATATATTGAGAACAAGATTCGGGAAGCTTTCGGATTTAAAGGAACTCCCCTCAAATTTATCATACGGGAAAGAAAGGAAAACAAATAAAAATGGAACGCTTGTATTGTATTTTGATTGGCTATGTATTTGGCTTGTTTCAGACAGCATTCATTTATGGCAAAATGCACGGCATCGATATCCGTAATTACGGCAGCGGCAATGCCGGTACCACCAACACCTTGAGGGTTCTGGGAACAAAAGCGGGGCTGATCGTACTTTTTGGAGATATTATGAAGACGATCCTTGCGGTTTTGCTGTGCGGGGCCTTGTTTGGAAAAGCCCATCCGGAGGAACTCTATCTTTTAAAGCTTTATGCGGCAACAGGAGCGATCCTCGGTCATAACTTTCCATTCTATCTGAAATTTAAAGGCGGCAAAGGGATTGCAGCTACAGCAGGCCTTGTGTTGTCCTTTCATCCAACCTTTATTCCGGTAGGCGTTGTTTTGTTCTTCGGCACTTTTTTCCTGACACACTATGTGTCACTTGGCTCCCTTCTTGTTTATGCAGGAATCATGATTCAGATGGTGATCAGTGGTCAGATGGGTCTGTTCCGCGCCAGCCAGGGGATTTTAAACGAAATGTATGTGATCACCGCATTTCTCACGATTATGGCTTATTATAAACACAGGGAAAATATCAAGCGTCTAATTAAGGGTGAAGAGCGCAAAACATATCTTACAAAGAAAAACGACGTAAAGTAAATAATACATATCAAACAGAAAGAGGTATGAAGATGGCGGAAGTAGGAATGATCGGAGCGGGAAGCTGGGGAACAGCACTGTCCCTGCTTTTATATAACAACGGAAACAATGTAACCGTCTGGTCCATCCTGGAAGATGAAATCAGGATGCTGAAGGAAGAGCATGAGCAGAAAGATAAACTTCCCGGTGTCAGGTTACCGGAGAATATGGTTTTTACAACAGATCTGGAAGCGGCGATTAAGGGTAAGGATGTGCTGGTACTTGCGGTACCTTCCCCTTTTACCAGAAGTACAGCTGCCAAAATGGCGCCTTTTGTAACCGAAGGACAAAAGATAGTCAATGTGGCAAAAGGAATTGAAGAAGCAACTTTGATGACTCTTTCCGAGATTATTGAGGAGGAAATTCCTAATGCGGATGTTGCTGTGCTTTCCGGTCCTTCTCATGCAGAGGAAGTGGGAAGGGGGATTCCGACCACCATTGTCGTAGGTTCAAAGAGGAAGGAAACGGCAGAGTATCTCCAGAATCTTTTCATGAGCGAAGTATTCCGTGTATACATAAGTTCGGATGTGCTTGGTATTGAACTTGGAGCCGCACTGAAAAACGTAGTTGCACTGGCAGCCGGTATTGCGGATGGTTTAGGATATGGGGACAATACCAAAGCGGCACTGATTACCAGAGGAATCGCGGAGATTGCAAGGCTTGGTATCAGTATGGGTGGCAGAATTGAAACCTTTTACGGACTTACCGGAATTGGGGATCTGATCGTAACCTGTGCCTCCATGCATTCCAGAAACAGACGTGCCGGTATTCTGATCGGAAAAGGCGCAACCATGGAAGAAGCCATGGCAGAGGTCAAAATGGTGGTGGAAGGTGTATATTCCGCAAAAGCAGGCTATGCGCTTTCACAGAAATATCATGTCAGCATGCCAATCGTCGAACAGGTAAACAAGGTGCTGTTTGAAGGTGCAAGTGCAGCGGATGCCGTTAAAGAGTTGATGCTTCGTGACAAAAAGGTCGAAAATATTGATCTGAGAGATTTATACCAGAACAGTGTAGAGATTCCCTGGTAGAGATTGGAGAAATAATGGGAGACGATAAAGAGAACGATTTTTGGAAATCCTCTTCTGATGATGATTTTTGGAAGAAACCGGTCGCAGATGACGGCTGGCTGAAGGGTGACAGCGACAAAAGCAGCGATAATTTTTGGAATACGGACAGTTCAGCAGATTATTCCGGTCTGTCCAAAGAATTTTTTGAGGACGAGAAACCGCGTAAGGATCCATATTATGAGAAGGAAAGAATAAAACAGGAAAATATACAGCTTCAAAATCCTTCCGAGGAGTTTCGAACCGTAAATCCATATATTGAGAGTCATGTGCATCACGATTCCGGTTGGGTGATGGAGCAGCATAAACAGGAGAAGGTCACTTACGCCGGAGAGGAGAAGGAAAAAAGGATTCATGTAAGGACAATCATCTGTCTTGTCTCGATTCTGGTTGCCGTTTTAAGTATTGCCACAGCGGTTATACTTTCGAAAATGGTGAAGGAACGTGCTCTCGATGCTGCCCGTAATCTGGATTATCGGCAGGAGGAAGTTTCCAATTCTTTTATGATGTATGGAAATAATAAAGTGACACTTGAAAATCAGGCTTATACGATTGTCACAAAGGAAAGCTTTCGTGGATTCCCTGAGGGACTTAAGCTGATTGCTGTCTATGTGCAGGTGGAAAGTGATCAGTATATCAGAGACAGTTATGCCATGAGGGATATTTATATCGGCTTTGAAGAAAACGGTGCTAATTCCTACAAAAAACCTGCCAGGAAAGAGCTTGTCACACCCTATGTTTATGGATATGGTTTCCAGGATGAACAGATACTAAGCACTTACGGTATCGGAAACGGTTCGGATCACAGCGGCTACTGCTTTTTCTTTGTGCCTGAGGATACGGACAGAATTATTCTCTATGCGGAACAGAAGAAGACAGAGGATAAAATTCAGGTGATTGATACTCTGTACATAAAGGAAATGAAGGTTTTGCCGGAGGATGAGGGACTGACAGAGGAACTGGTGGAAAGAGAGGGCTATTGAGATGAAGAACACGATAAAAACCGTGATAACTGTGCTGGTAGTAGTGGGTTGCGGATTTATCAGCCTGATCTCTTTCGGCGTCTATCTCTCGGAAACCGATTATATGGAGTATGAGATTGGGAGAATGGTGAGTCCCGTTTTTAAGGAAGCAGAGGCAGAGTATCTTGGAAACAGTTATAACGGAGAGGAAGGGGATGGATATTCTTATTACAGAGTAAAAATTGTGTTGGAAAACAATAGCAATTATGGAATTGATGAAGCCTCTCTTAATGTTCATTTTACTATGCCGAAGGAGGAACTTTATCTGAAGGAATATGAGGAAGTTACTCCTTTTGACATATGGAAGGAAGGAAGATATTACCCTGCTGGACAGGAAGCATTATTCTACAAAATTGTCTGTGTGGAAGACGGATGTAAAGAGATTGATGTTTTCTATCAGAATTATCAGACAGATGAAAAACAGAGAATACCTGTAACCTTAAAAAATGCATAATCGGAAAGGAGCACAAATATGCAACAGGAATTTAGCAGTACAAAAGAATACGTGGCTTCACAGCAGCTTATGGCGAGTGTAAACGTTGCCATAGCTCTGCAGAAACCTCTTTTGATCAAAGGTGAACCCGGCACGGGGAAGACCATGCTGGCACAGGCTGTTGCCAAATCCCTTAACAAGAAGCTGATCATCTGGAATATCAAATCAACAACCAAGGCCCAGGATGGTCTCTATATGTACGATACCATCCAGAGACTTTACGACGGACAGTTCGGAGAAGAGGGAGTAGATGATATTGCAAGATATATCAAGCTTGGAAAGCTGGGAGAAGCATTTGAATCGGACGAGCAGGTGATTCTTCTGATCGATGAGATCGATAAGGCTGATCTGGAATTCCCCAATGATCTTCTCTGGGAATTGGATCAAATGGAATTTTACATTCATGAGACAAAGAGAACCGTGAAGGCAAAACATCGTCCCATCGTGATCATTACCTCCAATGCAGAGAAAGAACTTCCCGATGCTTTCTTAAGGAGATGTATTTTTCATTACATTGATTTCCCTGACGAAGCACTGATGGAAGAAATCGTAAAGACCCATTATCCAAATGTGGAAGAAAATCTGCTAAAAAATGCCATGGATGTGTTTTATCAGATCAGATCTCTTAAGGATATCCGTAAGAAACCCAGTACATCTGAACTGATCGACTGGATCAACGCATTGCAGATCGGTGGTATTTCCGCAAACAGAATAAAGAGTGAACTTCCTTTTATTGGAGTTATTGTAAAAAAAGATGAGGATCTGGAAGGATTAGGGCAGCGTATCAATTAGAAAAGTGAGGGGAAGAAATGTTTACAAATTTCTTTTATACCTGTAAAGCCAAGGGCCTTCAGGTAACCTTAAGTGAATGGCTGACGCTGCAGGAGGCCCTTGACAAGAATCTTGCGGGAAGCAGCCTTACAGAGTTTTATTATCTTGCGAGAATGATTCTCGTAAAGAGTGAAACGGATTTTGATAAATTTGACATGGCCTTTGAAGAGACCTTTAAGGGTATTCAATCGGAAAATGAAATCTCTAAAAATATGATGCGTTGGCTTGATAAGTCGGAACTGATCGATATGGTGGATGAGAAGGATAAGTTCCGGATGAATGAGCAGGACGGACTCTTTCATGATCTTGATAAGGACGAGGTGGAAGCCAAGTTCAAAGAACGTCTCAGGGATCAGGACAGTGAGCATAACGGAGGCAGTTTCTGGATCGGAAGCATGGGTAAAACGTCCTTCGGCAATACGGGAGGAAATGCAGGCGGTATCAGAGTGGGTGGCACAACAGGATATCAGACGGCATTTCAGGTGATCGGTGCCAGAAAATACAGAGATTTCCGGGACGACAGAGTGCTGGAAAACAGACAATTTCAAATGGCACTTCGTAAACTGCGCCAGTTTTCCACAAAACTTGATATTCCGAAGACAGAGCTTGATATAGACGGAACCATCGATAAAACCTGCAACAATGGCGGCTGTCTGCAGATTGTCATGACCAAACCAAGGAAAAACGCAGTAAAGCTTTTGCTGCTTATGGATTCCGGTGGAACTATGATCCCTTACAGTTCCCTTATGAATGATTTATTTCAGTCCATTAACAAGTCAAACCATTTTAAAGATGTAAAGGTTTATTATTTTCATAATTGTATTTATTCCAAGCTTTACAAGACACCGGAGTGTGAAAACGGGGAGTGGATCGATACGGAATGGATGTTCCGTAATCTTGGAAGCGATTATAAGGTGATCATTGTGGGAGATGCAGCTATGGCACCTGAGGAGCTCTATTCCGATACCGGCAATTACAGAGGACCGAACGGAGGTCTTTCCGGTTATGAATGGCTGCGGCTTTTGAAGAGACACTACAAAAAAATAGTGTGGATGAACCCCAAAATGGCACCGGGACATGCACCCTGGCGTGAAGCGGAAACAGCGATAAAAGCAATGTTTCCCATGTATAAGCTCACCGTAAAAGGGCTAAATCAGGCAATGACGAAGCTGATCAGTAATAAATAAGAAAATGATATTATTATAGAAAAAGAGGATAAGAAGATGACTATTTTTGACGAATTGAAGGCAAGAGGACTTCTTGCACAGCTGACAGATGAAGAAGAGATCAAAGAACTGATCAATAACGGAAAAGCTACTTTTTATATCGGTTTTGATCCCACAGCCGATTCTCTTCATGTCGGTCACTTTATGGCACTTTGTCTGATGAAGAGACTGCAAATGGCAGGAAACAAGCCAATCGCACTGATTGGAGGAGGTACCGGTATGATTGGCGATCCTTCCGGAAGAAGTGATATGCGTACTATGATGACGGTTGAGACTATTCAGCACAACTGTGATTGCTTCAAGAAGCAGATGAGCCGCTTTATCGATTTCTCTGACGGAAAGGCGCTCATGGTAAACAATGCAGAGTGGCTGATGGATTTGAATTACATTGAATTCTTACGTGAGGTAGGACCGCATTTTTCCGTTAATAACATGTTGAGAGCAGAGTGCTATAAGCAGAGAATGGAAAAAGGACTTTCTTTCCTGGAATTTAATTACATGATCATGCAGAGTTATGATTTCTATGAGTTGTTCCAGAAATATGGATGTAATATGCAGTTTGGCGGTGATGATCAGTGGAGTAATATGCTTGGCGGTACAGAATTGATCAGACGTAAGCTTGGTAAGGATGCTTACGCTATGACCATTACCCTTCTTCTCAATTCAGAGGGCAAAAAGATGGGAAAGACGCAAAAAGGGGCTGTATGGCTTGACCCCAATAAGACTTCACCCTTTGAGTTCTATCAGTACTGGAGAAATGTGGCTGATGCGGATGTACTCAAATGCTTGCGTATGCTTACTTTCCTTCCCCTGGAGCAGATCGATGAAATGGACAAGTGGGAGGGCAGCCAGCTCAATCAGGCCAAGGAGATACTGGCATACGAACTGACAAATCTTGTTCACGGAGAGGAAGAGGCAAAGAAAGCACAGGAGAGCGCAAGGGCGTTGTTCAGTTCGGGAGTTGCTGCAGATATGCCCACCTCAGAATTAATAGAGGATGATTTTACAGACGGTACTATTGATCTGATCAGCGTGCTCTGCAAAGCAGGTCTTGTGGCTACCCGTTCCGAGGGAAGGCGTGCCATTGAGCAGGGTGGTGTCACCCTTGGCAATGACAAGATCACGGATGTAAAGGCCGTTTTTTCAAAGGATACTTTTGCGGGTGAAGGTGCAATTGTAAAGCGCGGCAAGAAGAATTTCCGCAAGGTTATCTTAAAATAATATCAGGGTAAAGGGATTGCCATGAAGCAGATAAAATACTCCTACAAAAATTTGCCGATTCCCGGTGGCGGTTATGTGACAGGCTTTCTGTTTCATCCGGAGAGGGAAAATCTGCTGTATATCAGGACAGATATCGGCGGAAGCTACCGTTATTGCTTTGAGGATAACAAATGGATAAGCCTGACTGAGTCGGTCGATATGTTTGATCTGAGTGAAACCTATCCTATAGCCCTTGCTGTGGATGAGAATAAGCCGGCACGTCTCCTTGTTGCAAGCGGTGTCAATGAGAGAGACGGAAAAGAGACAAAGGGAAAGCTTAGCATTTCGGATGATTTCGGAAATACATTTTTTCATAAGGAGTTACCCTGTTATGTTCACGGAAACTGGAACGGCAGAGGGACAGGACCACGCCTTGTTGTGGATCCTGTGAATGAGAATGGAATCTATTTTGCCAGTCAGAAGGATGGTCTTTTGTATTCGCCTGATTTTGGCGATTCCTGGAAGAAGCTTAATACCGAAGCGGAAACCTATATGACTTTAGTCTGGTGTGCTCCGGATGGAGATACAGTTGTGGCTGGAACAGCGGGTGTTGTTACCGGAACCAATGATAGGAGAGGCCATAGCCTGTATATTTCCTATGATAAAGGCAGAAATTTTGAGCCTATGATCATGCCGGAAAATGTTGCAGTAGAGGGCTCAAAATGGATTGGATATGTGGCTCACAGGATTGATTTTGACGGAAAATATCTGTATGTTACTCTTGTAAATACCGGGGAGCATTCTTATGTGACGGAAATGGGCTACAGCTGTGACAGTGGTGACAGCCTTGGCGGAAGAATCATCCGATATGAGTTTGATGAGGATGGAAAAGTGAGCGGCTATCAGGATATTACCCCTACCTGTCTTTATGGAGAACAGGGTGCTTATACTGTTGACAGAAACAGTGTTTCTCCCTTTGGATTCGGAGGAATCAGCAGCTGTAAAGCGAGGCCCGGACTTCTTGCTGCAAGTACAATCTGCAAGGATGATGGGGATATGATGTTTATCTCCTTTGATTATGGGGAAAGCTGGGAACCTGCCCTGTATGACTTGAGTGTGGGAAATATCCGGTTTGAAACTTCTTATATGAAGACTGAGTATAACGGAGGACACAGCCTTATCCACTGGCTCAGCGATGTGAAGATCAATCCTTTTAACCCGGATGAAGTTTGGTTTAACAGCGGAACCGGTGTCTTTAGGAGCACCGATTTTACTTCAAAAAACAGGAGCTTTACGGACTGTTGCAGAGGAATCGAAGAGACGGTTCATCTAAATGTTTACAGTCCTGTGGACGGTCCTGTGAAAGTAATTGATATCGTGGGAGATCTGGGCGGATTTGCTTTTACACAGATGGATCAGCCTTGCAGCAATTCTTTCGCTGATGAGGAAGGAAACAGATATATCACCTGTATCAATGCGGATTTTTCTGATATCCATCCGGAAAACGTGGTGGTGACACCCAGAGGAAACTGGAAAGGAAAAACAAAAGGCGGTCTCATTTTTTCAAAGGATTATGGACTTACCTTCGAGAGGATTCCGCTTCCCTTTGGAATTTCCGATTATCTGGATGTGAGATTTCATGAAATCGAATGTCCCAATGTAAATTCCGGCTGGGTTTCTCTTTCAGCAGATGCAAAGACCATTGTCTACTGTGTGGCTGAGGGAATCGATCTTTTTATGAAAGGGATCATTGTCAGCCATGATCAGGGCAAAAGTTTTCAGAAAGTAAGGATATTTGATGAAGAAGGTGCAGAGCTTTCTGATACAGACTGCCATATGAAAGTTTTCTCGGACAGAGTAAATTCGCAGCTGTTCTATGGATTCGGTGACGATTTCAGTATGTATATCAGCAAGGACTGGGGAAATACCTTTTATCCCGCAAAGACGGAAGGCATTCCCGGCGGGAAAATGAATTTTGGTTTGATAGACTGTGCCAATAAGACGGAAATCCGCGGGGAAGCCGGCAAGGAGGGAATCTTCTACCTTGCCGCCGGAGCGTTTGGTTTGTGGAAGTTATCCTTTGACGATAAGAAGTTTACAGTGAGAGGACAGAGAATCACAGGAGAAGGGGAATCGGCCTTTCGCATGGGACTTGGTCTGCTGCATCAGGATGTGGATTACAGGGAAGATGACAAAGCACTTTATATCTGTGGTGTGATTCAGAATACTTATGGATTTTTCCGTTCTTTTGACGAGGGAAAGACATGGGAAAAAATCAATGATGACATGCAGAAATTCGGGGATATCAACAGTATTGACGGTGACAGCCGCAAGGTGGGAAGATTTTTGATCGCCACAGGCTCATTTGGTGTCAAATATGGGGAACCGTCTGTTTCGTAAATGATGTAAAGGAAAAATGATGCAGTATCAGTTGATCAGAAGTAAAAGAAAAACCATTGCCATCTCTTTTGACAGAGATGGCAATCTTGTAGTAAAGGCACCCTATTTTTTAAAGAATTTTGAAATAGATGCTTTTGTACAGTCAAAGGCAGAATGGATTGAGGCCACTGCAATCAGGCTTGCAAGGGAAAAGGAAAGACATGAGTCATCACGTTTAAAACTCGAAAACGGAGATACTCTGCCGTATCTCGGAGAACAGAGAGTACTGTCTGTGATCAGAGAGGACAGGAAACGTGCAAAAGTGTGCTCTGCTATGGAAAGAATTCTCCTTGTGGTTCCCTATGAAGCTGATTATGAATATCGAAGAAATGCACTTGAAAAATGGTATAGAAAGGAAGCTTCGGATATCATAGAGGAAAAGGCCTCCGAATATGCCATGCGGCTTAGCGTCAGCTTTCAGGATATTCATATCAAGGATACCAAAAGCAGGTGGGGAAGCTGCAGCGGTAAAGGAAATCTGAACTTTAACTGGAGACTTGTTATGGCGCCGGAACCTGTGCTTGACTATGTGGTTATACATGAGCTTTGTCATTTGAGATATATGGATCATTCAGAGCATTTCTGGAATCTCGTAGCCGAATTCTGTCCGGCATATAAGCAGTACAGGAAATGGCTGAAGGAACACGGAGAGAGCCTGTATCTGTTTTGAACACGGAACGCAGGAGAAAGGAAGATAAGATGGAAGGATATAAACCCGGAAAGGAATGTGCCCTCTGCAGAGGAAGATGCTGCAGAGAAAAAGGTTGCAGTTTGTCACCTGAGGATATGAAGAAGGAACTGAAGAAAAGTATACGGCAGAAAGATATTGCCTGCCTTCCTGAAAATGAGCTTTCTGAAAGAATTCTTGTCATGCTGAAGGATCCGGAAGGTCTGTATGCCATTGACCATTTCTCCACAGAAAGCGGTCCTTTCTTTTATCTGCGGATGCGTCATAAATGTTATACATTTGTGGGGATCGACGCAATTGGGGAATGTGTTGCGTTGACGGAAGAGGGATGTACACTTCCGGAAGAGAGAAGACCAATGGGCGGTCGTTTCCTTGAGAGCAATGAAAAAATGCAGTGTGTCCAACACTACACAAGAGAAATGATGCGTGAGGATTGGAAGCCGTATCAGAAAATATTGAGTTATATTTTTGAAGAATATGAAAGAAAGTTTCAGGAGGACGGCACCTTTGACCGCTGTGATGCGGCTTATTTTGATTGGATGAAGTCTCAAAGAGAAAAAAACAGATAAAGATGGAATAAACAAGTACCCCTTTTCATACATTTAACTAAGTATGGAAGGGGTATTATGATGGATTTTAATAATAAGAGAGAGTATGATTTATACAAGGATATACAGATAAGATGCGGCGGGGAGATTTACATAGGAGTGGTAGGACCGGTAAGAACCGGTAAATCCACCTTTATCAAGCGTTTTATGGATCTCATGGTTCTTCCTAATATGGAGGATGGCTATGAGAAGGAACGGGTGACGGATGAACTTCCGCAGAGTGCAGGGGGCAAGACCATTACTACGACTGAGCCTAAATTTATACCAAAGGAAGCTGCTCTTGTTTCTATGGGAGAAGGAATTGAGGCAAAGGTACGGCTGATCGACTGTGTCGGTTATATGGTTGAAGGTGCCGGAGGCCATATGGAGAACGGCGAAGAGCGCATGGTGAAGACACCCTGGTCCACCGAGGAAATCCCCTTTACCATGGCGGCCGAAATGGGTACAAGGAAGGTGATCACCGATCATTCCACCATCGGAATCGTGGTGACATGCGACGGAAGCTTTGGGGAGATCAGCAGGGAAAATTATTTTCCGGCAGAAGAACGCACAATAAGAGAGCTAAAGAAGATGAATAAGCCTTTTATCGTTCTTTTAAACACTGTCAAACCTTACAGTGAGGACGCGATAAAGCAGGCAAAGGAAATCAGTGATAAATATCATGTTGCGGCTATGCCGGTTAACTGTGAACAGCTGAAGAAGGAAGATATCAATCGTATCCTGGAAAAAATATTGTATGAATTTCCTCTTACCATGATTGAATTTTATATGCCGAAATGGGTGGAAATGCTTCCGGCTTCCCATCCTATGAAAGCGGATATCATAGCAAAGGTCAGGGAACTGATGAAGCAGTACAACTGCATTCGGGATGTGGCAGATCATCCTATTGAGCTTGTCAGTGATTATATTAAAAAATGCAAGATGGACAGTGTCAGCATGGCGGACGGCTGTATCAGAGTCTGGCTGGAAATGGATGACTCTTATTATTATCAGATGCTGAGTGACCTTGTAGGAGAAAACATTCACAATGAATATCAGCTTCTTCATATCCTGAAGGAGATGGCAAAGATGAAAAAGGAATATGTGAGAGTTCTTCATGCGATAGAGGCAGTGCGGCAAAAGGGATACGGTGTGGTGACACCTGACAGGGATGAAATCACACTGGATAAACCGGAACTGATCAAACACGGCAATAAATTCGGTGTAAAGATCAAAGCAGAAAGTCCCAGTATTCATATGATCCGGGCTAATATCGAGACGGAAATATCACCGATTGTGGGAAGTGAAGATCAGGCAAAAGATCTGATCCGTTATATTTCCGATTCGGATACAGGAGAAAAGGGCATCTGGGAAACCAATATTTTCGGAAAGACGGTAGAGCAGCTTGTGAATGACGGAATCACGGGAAAACTTACTATGATAGGGGAAGAGAGCCAGCTGAAACTGCAGGAGACCATGCAGAAGATTGTAAATGACAGCAATGGTGGGATGGTGTGCATCATCATCTGAAAAAGAGGAGTCTGTGAAGGCAGTAACAGACTCCTTTTTCTTGCAGTCAATATGGGAATATGGTAGTATTAACTATAATGTATTGAAATAACAAACTGGAGGTTTTAACATGAATCAGACTTATCAGAAACTGCTCGACTGCTATGAAAGTATTAAGGACAGAATTCCCTTTTCTCCTAAGGTAGCCCTGGTGCTTGGCTCAGGACTTGGTAACTATGCAGACAGTATGGAGGTAAAGGCTGAAATTGATTATAGTGAGATTAAAGATTTCCCTGTATCTACGGTACCGGGACATGCCGGAAAATTCATTTTCGGATATGTGGGACAGGTTCCTGTAGTCTGCATGAAGGGAAGGGTTCATTATTATGAAGGATACCCCATTACAGATGTAGTTCTCCCTGCCAGGCTGATGAAACTGATGGGAGCAGAGATACTGTTTCTCACCAATGCATCAGGAGGAATCAATCCATCTTTCGGTGCGGGAGATTTTATGCTGATCACGGATCACATTTCCTGTTTTGCACCAAATCCGCTGATCGGCCAGAATATAGAAGAACTGGGCCTTCGATTCCCTGATATGAGTACGGTATATGACAGAGAGCTTCAGGACAAGATCAGAAAAGCGGCAAAGGATAATGATATTCCTTTAAAGGAGGGGATTTATGTGCAGCTTACAGGTCCTTCCTTTGAATCCCCTGCGGAAATTAGAATGCTCAGAACCCTTGGAGCAGATGCTGTGGGAATGAGTACCGTTGTGGAAGCGATTGCAGCGAATCATATGGGAATGAAAATCTGTGGGATATCCTGTGTTGCCAATCTGGCTGCAGGTATGGTGGAGCATCCGCTTACCCATGAGGAAGTTCAGGAGGCAGCAAATAAAGCAGCACCCTTATTTAAGCAGCTGATCACAGAATCAATCAAATCTTTTTAAACAGGAGTTATGCTATGAGCGAAATGATCAATTTCGAGGAGATCCCCGTCAAGGAAATGATCCGGGCGGCACTGGAGGCAAGAAAAAAAGCATACACGCCCTATTCCCATTATCAGGTGGGAGCAGCCCTTCTTACAAGAGAACTCCGAATTTACACGGGGTGCAATGTTGAAAATGCGGCATACAGTCCCGGTATCTGTGCGGAAAGAGTGGCGATTGTAAAGGCCGTCAGTGAAGGCTGGCGAAAATGGAAAGCGATTGCCATTGCAGGAGGTCCGGAGGGGGAGGAAATCCGACAGTTTGCGTTCCCCTGTGGTGTTTGCAGACAGGTTATGAGGGAGTTTGTGAACCCTGATGAATTTGTGGTGATTGTGGCCAAAAATACGGAAGAGTACAAAATATACAAGCTGTGTGAACTTTTACCGGAAGGCTTTGGACCGGAAAATTTGGCATAAGAAAGCTGCGTATGGAGGAAAACATGAATATCAGATTATATAATGCAAGAATTCTTTCGATGGAAGAAAACAGAGATATCTTTTTTGGAGAAGTCTGGGTGAAAAAAGACAGGATCGTCTATGCAGGCGATGGCACAGATACGGATTCTATCTATCAGAAGCTTCAGATTCCCTGTATGATCTGGGACAGGGAGATAGACTGTGAAGGAAATCTTCTGATGCCGGGATTTAAGGATGCACATACCCACTCAGGTATGACACTGCTCAGGTCCTATGCAGATGATCTTCCGTTAAATGACTGGCTGAATCAGCAGGTCTTTCCGGTAGAGGCAAAGCTTACGGATGAAGATATTTATGAATTGACAAAGCTCGCAGTGTTGGAATATCTGACAAGCGGTATCACAGCAGTGTTTGATATGTATCTGACTCCGTACTCGATCTATAAAGCTTTTGATGAGATGGGCATGAGAGGGGTGCAGGTTGGCGGTGTAAATAATTTCAGTCAGTCTCCTGAACTTTTGGAAGAGTATTATCTGAACCTGAATGGAAAAAGTCCTTTACAGTCTTTTATGCTTGGATTTCATGCGGAATATACCTGTTCCCAGGAACTATTAATGAAGATATCCGAAATCGCTCACAAGTATAAAGCTCCTGTGTTTACACATCTGTCGGAAACAAAAGCGGAAGTGGAAGGCTGCAGGGAGAGATACGGCATGACACCTGTGGCATTTCTGGATTCCCTTGGAATGTTTGATTATGGCGGCGGAGGCTATCACTGCGTACATGTGACAGAAGAAGATATCGCCATTATGAAAAAGAGAGGAATGTATGCTGTTTCCAATCCCGGCTCCAACACCAAGCTGGCAAGCGGCATCGCTCCCATCACACAGTTCCTTAAGGCGGGTGTTCCTGTTGCACTTGGCACTGACGGACCTGCAAGCAATAACTGTCTTGATATGTTCCGGGAAATGTTCCTAGTGACGGGACTTGCTAAACTGAAGGAGGAGGATGCAGCGGCGGTGGATGCCATGGAGGTCCTCAAAATGGCGACGGTGAACGGTGCTCATGCTATGGGTCTTGGGGAAGCGGATGTGATTGCGGAAGGAAAGCTTGCCGATCTGATTATGATAGACCTTAAGACACCGAATATGCAGCCTCTCAATAATATCGCAAAAAATATTGTGTACAGCGGCAGCAAGATAAATGTGAAGATGACTATGATAGGCGGCAGGATTCTGTATGAGAACGGAAGTTTCCTGACAGATGAAAAACCGGAAGCTGTTTATGAAAAAGCAAATGATATAATCAGCAAATATAAATAATGAGGATGGGAAGGGATAAACAAATGAAAAAGGAAGAAAATGTTTCTAAGAAAAAAGATTCTAAAGAAAAAGTTACTTTTATACACTCTATCAGATTTAAGATCAACTTGATGGTATTTCTGGCAATTGCAGTGGCGCTTGTCATGTTTATGTGGACTGTAGTACCCATGGTGAAAGAAAATATGCAGGACACCATAAAAGCTTATATGAAAGATGTAACGTTGATCGCAGGTTCCGATTTGGAAAGAGAAGTGGATAATTATGGAGAGGAAAGTGCGCTGACAGTAGATTTACTGGAAGAGGCTGTTGGAGATATTGTCATTGATAATATGTCTTCCAGTTATGCATATGTGGTTTCAGCAGATGGCACCATGCTATATCATCCCACTGCGGAAAAAATCGGACAGCCTGTGGAAAATGCAGCCGTGACAGCACTTGTGGGTGAAATCAAAAAAGGAAACAGACCGGAAACGGACGTGATCGAGTATGAATTTAAGGGTGTAAATAAATATGCAGCATTTTATATTGATCAGGCTTCACGTTTTATCCTTGTGATTACTGCTGATGAAGATGAAGCATTTTCCTCATTGAATAATATTGTAAAAGGGTGCGTAGAGTCTGCCATTATCACAATATTTGTATGTACGTTCTTTACATTGTATCTGGCATTTCGAATTGTCAGACCGATTAACAGAGCCGGAGATATTATTGCTAAAATTACAGCTCTCGATTTCAGGGAACATGAAAAACAGAAATCTGTTTCAAGGAGACGGGATGAAGGTGGTATGATAGGGCGCTCGATAGATCACTTACGCCTGGAACTGAGTGAAGTGATTAAGAAGATAGGCGGGCACAGCAATGATCTGTATGAAGCGTCAGACAGTTTACACATCAGTGCCAATGAAACGCTTACCTCTGTAGAACAGGTGGAAAAAGCAGTTTCGGAAATTGCACAGGGAGCTACTTCTCAGGCACAGGAAACTCAGACAGCAACGGAAAACGTGATTGTCATGGGAAATATGATTGAGGAGACAAACGAGGAAGTGGAAAAACTCCGTGCCAATGCAAGGGCTATGCGGGATGCAGGAAATACAGCAATGGAAATTCTGAAGGAATTAAACGAATTTAATCAGAAAACAAAGCAGGCAATGTATGTGATCTATGAGCAGACCAATGTAACCAACGAGTCGGCTATGAAAATTAAAGAGGCAACCAATGTGATCACGGACATTGCTGAGGAGACTAATCTGTTGTCTTTGAATGCGTCGATTGAAGCTGCCAGAGCGGGTGAGCAGGGCAGAGGTTTTGCCGTTGTCGCCGGACAGATTCAGAAATTGGCAGAGCAGTCTAATGAATCCGCAAGACAGATTGAAGAGATTATCGGCAGTCTGATTGAAGAATCACAAAAATCTGTAAAGACTATGCAGGATGTAAGGGAAGTTATTGAGAAACAAAATGAAAATGTGATGAATACACAGAAGGCATTTGAAAATGTGAAAACCGGTATTGACCATTCTGTTGTCAGCGTAAGAAGTATTTCGGAAAAGACGGCAAAATTGGATGAGGCCAGAGTTAAGGTGGTTGATGTGGTTCAAAATCTGACTGCCATCGCAGAGGAGAATGCCGCAAGTACGGAAGAAACGTCAGCTTCTGCATCAGAGCTTTCTGCAATTATTACCACTATTGCAGAAAATGCAGAACATTTGCAACATATTGCGACAGAATTCAAAGATAGTGTCAAAGCCTTTATTGTTGAATAAAGCGGCCTCTGGAATTTAATCGGGAGTTATTATGGAATATGTTATTTTTGCGGTAGCGATGTTGTTATTTCTTCTTTCGCTTATGATAAAAGGATATCTTGACAGCAAAAAGGAAGAAAAGGAGTTTATCAGAAAGCTCCGAAGTGATTATGGTGTCATATCCGAAAAGCAGTATAAGCCGGAACGATTTGAAAGCATATCCCATTACTATGAGAAGCATAAACAGGATTCCGGGATTGATGACATTACATGGAATGATCTGAATATGGATGAAATTTATCAGAAAATGGATGGAACCATGTCAGCGGCCGGAGAAGAATATCTGTATTACCTGCTCCGCACACCTGTTTATGAGATAGGAGAGCTTAAACGTCGTGAAGAAATGATAGAATACTTCAGAACCCATGAGAATGACAGGTTGGCTTGTCAGGTACTCTTTAAAAAACTGGGCGGTACAGGTAAGTTTTCCATCTATGATTATCTGGATTATCTGGACAACCTGGGGGAGCGCAACAGCGGAAGCCATTATTTTGCACTTTTATTGATTGCCGTAAGCATAGTGGTCATTTTTATCAATCTGCCGCTTGGACTTTGTCTGCTTTCTTTTGTCTTTATAAGAAATATTATATCTTATTTCAAAATTAAGAATGAGATCGATCCCTATATTACCAGCTTTACTTATATATTCCGTCTTCTGGATATGGTGGATAAGCTGACAGGCAGGAAGATAGAGATTCTGTCGGAGGAAAACAGGGCTCTTAAAGAAGCTGCAAATAAATTTACGGGATTTAAAAGGGGTTCCTTTTTACTGATGTCTCCCGGAAGAATGTCGGCTTCCGCCAATCTGATCGATTTATTTCTTGATTATCTGCGTATGATTTTTCATCTGGATCTGATTCAGTTTAACAGAATGCTTCGCATTGTCAGAAATCATACACGGGAAATAGACGCAATACTTTCCATTATTGGAAAAGTAGATGCAGTGATTGCAATCGGTGCTTTCAGACAGGGTAATCCCGATCATTGTATTCCCCAAATTGGGGAACAGATTATGATCAGGTCAACGAAGCTGTATCATCCGCTGATTGAAAAGCCTGTAAAAAATGACATTGATGAAAACAGAAGCATACTGATCACAGGCTCTAATGCTTCAGGAAAGTCTACCTTCTTAAAGGCAGTTGCAGTGAATGCCATTCTCGCACAGACCATTCATACCTGTATGGCAGATTCTTATGAGACGGGATTGTTCCGCATTCTTTCCTCCATGACCCTCAGGGATGACATACAGGGTGGTGACAGTTATTACATGGTGGAGATCAAGGCTTTGAAACGTATTCTGGATGCGCAGCAAAAGGAAGGCATCCCTGTGCTGTGCTTTGTGGATGAGGTGCTTCGTGGAACTAACACAGTGGAGAGAATTGCAGCTTCAGCACAGATTCTGAAAAGCCTTTGTACCGGAACCAGCCTTTGCTTTGCGGCAACTCATGATATTGAGCTGACTCATATTCTGGAGGATCTCTATGCGAACTATCACTTTGAAGAAGAGATAGAGCAAGAGGATATCTTTTTCAGCTATAAGATTATGAAAGGGCGTGCTACTACCAGAAATGCCATTAAACTACTCGGTATTATGGGATACGATCAAAGGATTGTTAAGGAAGCGGAAAAGATGGCATCTGATTTCCTTGAAAAAGGTAATTGGACATGCTAAAATAAACGTTAATGGAAAGGCAGGGTGATTGGTAGATGCAGAATGTGGTTTTATTTGTGAATTCATTTATATCCTACTTATTATTGATGGCTATCATTGCCGTCATTGCAGGAGTGGCGATTTTTATCGGTATTAAAGCAAGAAAGAACAAGAATGCTCAAAATGAGAAAGAAACAAAAAACTTAGAATGATTCATGGTAAAAAGTGTTCAGTGATGAACACTTTTTCGCTTCATTGAATTTTCAAAACAGAGACAGGATATGGAAAGAATAAGATGCAAAGATATGAGATCATTTTGTGGGATGTGGATCAGACACTGCTTGATTTTACAAGGTCAGAGGATTATGCGCTGAGAAATACCTTTGAACAGTTTGGAAGACAAATCGACTCGGAAACGGTTGCTCTGTATTCGGGGATCAATGATTCTTATTGGAAAAGGCTGGAAAGAGGAGAGGTTACGAAACAGGAAGTGTTACTCGGAAGATTTTACACTCTGTTCGAGCGTCTTTCCATAGAGGATATTGATGTACGGGAGTTTGCCTCTGCCTATCAGAAGGCACTCGGTTCTGTCTATTTTTACAGAGATGACTCTTACAGACTATGTCTTGAATTAAAGAAGGATTACAGACAGTATGTGGTGACCAACGGTGTGACATGGACACAGAGAAACAAACTGAGGCTTTCAGGATTCGATAAAATTATGGATGATATTTTTATTTCGGAAGAAATCGGAAGCCCCAAGCCTTATCTTGAATTTTTTGAGAAATGTTTTAATAGAATCCCTGATTTTGACAGGGAAAAGACGATCATTGTAGGAGATTCCCTTACAAGTGACATGCTGGGAGGTAACAGGGCGAAAATCAGCTGCTGCTGGTACAATCCGGAAGGAAAAGTAAGAACAGATGAATTGAATATAGATTTTCAGATTAAAAATTTGTGGGAGATAAAGAAAATTTTAGAAAAGAGGTAGCTACATGGATTTACAGGTTGCAGAAAGAATGAAAAATTATGAAGAAGGGATTTTTCAGCTTCTTGACGAAAAGAAAGAGGAAGTGGAAAAGAAAGGAAAAAAGGTATATAACCTGTCCGTCGGGACGCCTGATTTTAAGCCCGCACAACATATTATGGACGCGGTGGTGGAAGCATCTGGGAAGCCGGAGAATTACAAATACTCTTTAAAAGAGATTCCCGAGCTTGTACAGGCGGTGATAGAACGTTATGAGAAGAGATATCAGGTTGCCTTAAAGCCTACGGAGCTGACTGCTGTTTACGGTTCCCAGGAGGGAATTGCCCATATTGGTTTGTCACTGTGTAATCCGGGAGATGTGGTATTGGTGCCTGATCCTGGGTATCCTATTTTTTCCATAGGTCCATCCCTTGCCATGGCAAAGATCGTAACATACCCTTTGCTGAAGGAAAATCATTATCTGCCGGATCTTAAAGGAATGGATGAAGAGATCAGAAAAAAAGCGAAATTTATGATTGTATCTTACCCATTAAATCCCATATGTAAAATTGCGCCTGACAGTTTTTATGAGGAATTAATTCCCTGGGCAAAGGAGAATAATATTATTATTGTTCATGACAACGCTTATTCGGATATTATTTATGATGGTCATGTTGGAAAATCCATTTTAGCTTTTGATGGGGCAAAGGATATCTGTGTGGAATTTTATTCTCTTTCCAAGAGCTTCAACTATACCGGGGCAAGAATGGGATTTCTTGTGGGCAATGAATTTCTGGTGCAGAATTTTAAAAAGTTAAGGTCACAGATAGATTATGGTGCGTTCCTTCCGGTTCAATATGGTGCGGTAGCAGCGTTGACAGGACCGGATGATATGGTAAAAGCGCAGTGCGCGGAATATCAGAGAAGGAGGGATGCACTGTGTGGCGGTCTTCGTTCCATTGGATGGGAAATCGAAGACAGTGAGGGAACCATGTTTGCATGGGCAAAAATTCCGAAGAGATATAAGGATGATGTAGCTTTTGTCATGGAACTTCTGGAAAAATCAGGTGTGCTATGTACTCCGGGAAGCAGCTTTGGAGAACTTGGTAAGGGGCACGTCCGTTTTGCCCTTACCATGCCTGTAGAAATGATTCAGGAGGCAGTAAAAGCCATCAAGGAATCAGGTATTCTAAGTTAAGTTTTAGTTAAACTAAAAATAACACCAAATTTATTATCTGCTTTTTGGCTATTTTTTACATCTTGATTTCATTGACAGCAATAAATTCATTTATTATACTATAAATTACCACTATATGTTGAATTGACGAACGGATAAATCACTAGATTTTGTATTCGGATAAATGTGAGGGGAAATTTCTTCTGTAAATTCAGCTTTTGTGGAAGTTATGGAAGTAAGATGGAGGAAAAGGAATGAGCAGTGTAGCAGTACAGGACAAGGAAGAGGCTATTGCGTTTGGTGAGTTGTATAAGCCTGCAAGAAATGTAAAGGTGATCAAGAAAGACGGAAGTCTGGAGGCCTTTAATGTGCAGAAAGTCATTGATGCTGTGGGAAAAAGTGCTTACAGAGCTCTGACTAAATTTACGGATGAGGAAAAGAAACATATCTGCCAGTATGTAGTAGAGAAAGTTGATGAATTGGATGAGGACAAAATACCGATTCCCATTATGCACAATATTGTGGAGAGTGCACTGGAAGATGTAAAGCCTATCGTAGCAAAAAGCTATCGCGATTATAGAAACTACAAGCAGGATTTCGTGAGAATGATGGATGATGTCTATAAAAAGAGCCAGTCCATCATGTATGTAGGTGACAAGGAAAATGCAAACACGGACAGTGCTCTTGTATCCACCAAGAGAAGTCTGATCTTTAATCAGTTTAACAAAGAATTATATCAAAAATTCTTTATGACCACGGAAGAAATCCAGGCATGCCGTGACGGATATATTTACGTGCATGATATGTCAGCGAGGCGTGACACCATGAACTGCTGTCTGTTTGATGTGGCAAGTGTTCTCACCGGTGGTTTCGAAATGGGTAATATCTGGTACAATGAACCCAAGACACTGGATGTTGCTTTCGATGTGATCGGTGATATTGTCTTAAGTGCAGCAAGCCAGCAGTATGGTGGCTTTACGGTGCCTGAGGTGGATAAGATTCTGGAACCTTATGCAGAAAAGACGTATAAGAGAAGCATTGAAAAATATACTAAGCTTGGAATTGATCGTGAGACAGCGGAAGCAGAGGCTTATGCCGATGTAAAGAGAGAATTTGAGCAGGGATTCCAGGGTTGGGAATATAAATTCAATACTGTGGCGAGCAGCCGCGGGGATTATCCGTTTATCACTGTGACGGCTGGTATTGGAACAGGAAGATTTGCAAAGCTTGCAACTATTTCACTTTTGAATGTCCGCAGGAAAGGACAGGGAAAGAAGGATTGTAAGAAGCCTGTGCTGTTCCCCAAAATTGTATTTTTATATGATGAAAATCTTCATGGACCGGGTAAGGAACTTGAAGATGTATTTGAAGCGGGAGTTAAGTGTTCCGCAAAGACTATGTATCCTGACTGGCTATCCCTTACCGGAAAAGGTTATATTGCCAGCATGTATAAGCAGTACGGCAAGGTGATTTCTCCCATGGGCTGCAGAGCCTTTCTTTCCCCATGGTATGAGAGAGGCGGAATGCATCCTGCGGATGATAAGGATACACCGATTTTTGTGGGACGTTTTAATATTGGTGCGGTATCTCTTCATTTGCCTATGATTCTTGCAAAGGCCAGACAGGAGAACCGTGACTTTTATGAGGTCCTTGACTATTACTTAAATCTGATCCGTCAGCTTCATATCAGAACCTATGCATATCTTGGGGAAATGCGTGCATCCACCAATCCTTTGGCATATTGTGAGGGTGGCTTCCTTGGCGGACATCTCGCGCTTACTGACAAGATCAAGCCTATTTTGAAGAGTGCAACAGCAAGTTTCGGAATTACCGCTTTTAATGAGCTGCAGGAACTCTATAACGGAAAGTCTCTGGTGGAAGACGGTGCCTTTGCTTTGGAAGTGCTTGAGCATATCAATGAAAAGGTGAATGAGTTTAAGGAGGAGGACGGAAACCTCTATGCAATCTACGGAACACCTGCCGAGAGCTTATGCGGTCTTCAGGTAAAGCAGTTCCGTGCCAAATATGGAATTATAGAGGGGGTTTCAGACAGAGAATATGTTTCCAACAGCTTCCACTGTCATGTAACAGAGGATATTACTCCGATTCAGAAGCAGGATCTGGAGTATCGTTTCTGGGAGCTTAGCAACGGTGGTAAGATTCAGTATGTTAAATATCCAATCGATTATAATATCGAGGCAATCAAAACTCTGATCAGAAGAGCAATGGATATGGGATTTTATGAGGGAGTTAACCTTTCCCTTGCATACTGCGATGATTGTGGTCATCAGGAGCTTGAGATGGATGTCTGCCCTGTATGCGGCAGCAAGAACCTGACTAAGATTGAGCGTATGAACGGATATCTTTCCTATTCACGTGTACATGGTGATACCAGACTGAATGAAGCAAAAATGGCAGAAATTGCGGAAAGGAAGAGCATGTAGGGGATGAGATATCACAATATAACAAAAGATGATATGTTAAACGGAGACGGACTGCGCGTGGTGCTGTGGGTAGCAGGGTGCTCTCATTGCTGTAAAGAGTGTCAGAATCCGATTACCTGGGATCCTAACGGCGGACTTCCTTTTGACGATGCTGCCAAACAGGAAATCTTTGAACAGCTTGAAAAACCTTATATTTCCGGTATTACTTTTTCAGGAGGGGATCCGCTTCATTCTGCAAACAGGGTGGAAGTCAGAAATCTGATGGCAGAGATCAAGCAGAAATATCCTGATAAGACGATCTGGCTTTATACCGGGGATTCCTGGGAAAATATTCTTCACTATGCTGCCATGCAGTATATTGATGTTCTGGTAGACGGAGAATTTCAGGTAGACAAAAAGGATGTAAAGCTGCTCTGGAAGGGGAGTAGCAATCAGAGAGTGATTGATGTGCAGGCGAGCCTGAAGCAGACGGATCCTACAGTTCCGGTCTTACATTGCGGTGACTATGCATAGGAGTGAAGTATGGAGACAATCAGAATTAAGTATTTTACAGACAAAATCGATAAATTGACTTATATTGACGGGAAATCTGACTGGATCGATCTTCGCGCCGCAGAATCTGTTGATTTAAAGAAAGGGGAATTTAAACTGATTCCCTTAGGAGTTGCCATGGAACTGCCAAAAGGCTATGAAGCCCATATTGTTCCGAGAAGCTCCACGTTCAAAAATTTTGGAATCATCCAGACAAATCACCAGGGCGTTGTAGATTGTTCTTATTGCGGCGATAATGACCAGTGGTTTATGCCGGTTTACGCTGTGAGAGATACGCATATTGAGTGTAACGACAGAATCTGTCAGTTCCGTATTATGGAGAATCAGCCGAAGATTTTCTTCCAGGAAGTAGCTGTGCTTGAGGGGACAGACAGAGGAGGATTTGGAAGTACCGGTAAGCAGTAATTATCGTTTGTGTTTTGCATAAAATAACTCCTTTTACCACATAATGGTGATAGACCTACATGTGAGTGGAAGGAGTTTTTTTATGGATATCAACGGAATCGATAACCTCAGGGATCATACGGAGAAAATGACATCCTCCCTGCAGGAGACAATGGAATATTTGAATAAAACGCTGGATGTGGATAAAAATTTTGACCTTGTATATCGGGTGATCAAAGTGGGAGGCAGAGATGCCTGTATGTATTTTATCGATGGTTTCTGTAAGGATGAACTGATGCAGAAGATGCTGCAGTATTTTATGGATCTGAAGGAAGATGAGCTGCCAAAGGATGCTCACGAAATGTCAAAAAAATATATTCCTTATGTGGAGGTAGATCTTCAGGATGACTGGAAGCAGATTATTTATTTTATCATGTCCGGTGTGTTTGCACTTTTTATTGACGGATATGACAAATGCCTTTTGATTGATTCCAGAACTTACCCTGCAAGAAATGTTTCGGAACCGGAGAAGGACAAGGCACTCCGTGGATCTAAGGACGGCTTTGTGGAAACGATCGTATTTAATACAGCGCTGATCAGGAGAAGGATCAGAAGTACCGAGCTTCGAATGGAGTTATTTCATGCGGGAAACAGCTCCCAGACAGATATCGTGCTCTGCTATATGGACAGCAGAGTTGACCATGATTTTTTGGAGAAGCTCCGAGAAAGGATTCAGAATATCAAAGTGGATGCCCTTACCATGAATCAGGAAAGTCTGGCGGAGTGCCTATATAAGAAGAAATGGTACAATCCTTTCCCGAAGTTCAAGTTTACGGAGCGCCCTGACACGGCTTCCGCGCAGATCCTGGAGGGAGATATCGTGATACTGGTTGACAATTCACCGTCAGCCATGATCACACCGACATCAGTGTTTGATGTGGTGGAGGAGGCGGATGATTATTATTTCCCGCCTATCACAGGAACCTATTTAAGGCTGTCAAGATTTTTGATTGCTGTACTCACTTATCTTTTAACGCCCACATTTCTTCTGCTGATGCAGAGACCGGAATGGATTCCGAGTGGCTTCGAATTTATCAGAATTGAGGATCCAACCAACATTCCTCTTGTATGGCAGTTTTTACTTCTGGAGCTTGCCATAGACGGTCTTCGTCTTGCGGCAGTCAATACGCCTAATATGCTGAGCACACCGCTGAGTGTAATGGCGGCTCTGGTACTGGGGGAATTTTCTGTAAACAGCGGATGGTTTAACTCCGAGGTAATGCTGTATATGGCTTTTGTAGCCATTGCCAACTATACCCAGGCAAGCTATGAGCTTGGCTATGCCATTAAATTTATGAGGATCATCAATCTGATCCTGACAGCCATGTTTGGTGTGTGGGGCTATATAGCGGCATTCATTCTTATGATCGTTGCGGTTATATCCAATAAAACAGTATCAGGAAAGAGTTATATTTATCCGCTGATTCCCTTTAATCTGAAGCAGCTTTCGAAGCGATTTATCAGATACAGGCTTCCGGGAGCGAAAGACTAAATAATTTGAGCCGGCAAAATGCCGGCTCTTTATGTAAACAGGAGGGCTCCTGTGATGGTTTGTCGAAGCCGGTCAGCATCCGATAGGCTATCGGCACCGGCGGCCTCATTTGATATGAATCATTATATTGGATAAATGTGTCTAAAATGTTTCTGAAAAAGAAAGAAAGGATAAAGAAAAGATAAATTATTTCTTTTAATATGACATGTATGCATCAATGCTGTGGGACAGATTTTATATTTATTTCAGGTACCGATCAATTCCATTTGCACCGCCGGCGGTATATTTATGTCACAATTTTTTGGAGCAGGCAATGAGAAAGGAATGAAGCAGTCGCTTCTGTTTAAGTTTATTCTTGCTTTTATCGGAATTGGAATCTATATGTTCTGCTGTATGGTAATTCCATATCAGATTCTTTCCCTTATGGTAAAGAATAACAGGGATGCCGGTGCAATCCTTGCAGTCGGTACGCAATATATGTTCATTATGGGATTTGCAGGGATTCCGGCGACGATTTGCGCTGTCCTTTCTTCTGCGCTTCGTGAGATAGGTGATGTTTTAAACAGATTTTCCACATAGCTGCGCATTTCGCCACGGGATCTGACCTGCTTTGCACCATATTATCGATCATTTTTTTTTCACCTCATAAAAGAGGATAGACACTTTTGGTGGTTTTATACACAAAGTGGTCTTATTTAAGGATATGAGTTACTGTATTGTGTAAAAATACCCAGTGCAGGAGGAAAATAAGTAAACATAAAAAAGCATATTGCAAAAGCAAAAATGCCGAAAGTAAGGAAGGGGTAGCAGAAATTAAGTCTACTGGTCAAAGTGAAGGTGTAAGTAACGTAAAATGCGATGAGTACAGACACAATAAAAGTAGCAATATCAAATATAGTAGTATGAAAGCCTAAAATCCCGGTATAGGTATAGAAGAGTATTGGAATCGAAACAGTGCCAAGCAAAATGCCAAAGGACAGTGCAGAAGTGATACAGGGGTATGTTTCCTTTAGCTTAGCTCTCATATAGAAGGAATAGATCAGCATTGGAAAAAAGAGCAGCTTCATATGTTCCCAAGTTGATTCATTCACAGGGAAGAAAAAGCCGACAATAAAGTTATTGCCTGACCATTCATAGACAAAATGCCATATGCTGCCAACAATTATAACAAATATGATTCCCACCAAAGTATATTGTTTTAAAGATTTCATGTTATCACCCTTATTAGTATATATTTTCTGAAAGGAGTCCGTTTTGGAACGGACTCCTTTATATAAAATAGCTATTTCATAAAAAGTCAACTATTATTCCTTACACCTGTCAAACTCAGGATTAAACGCATAGAAGTTTCTGGAATCCAGCTTATCCTGAACAATTCTCAATGCCTCTCCGAATCTCTGGTAATGTACGATTTCACGGGCTCTCAAAAATTTGATCGGTTCATAAATATCGGGATAATCGCGGACTAGTCTTAAAATATTGTCATACGTGGATCTGGCTTTCTGCTCTGCGGCCATATCTTCATGGAGATCGGTAATGGCATCGCCTTTTGACTGGAATTCGGTACTGGAAAAAGGAATACCGCCTGCCGCCATGGGCCAGATACCTGCAGTGTGGTCAACGTAATAGTTGGCAAACCCGGATTCTTCAATTTCTTCCATAGTTAAGTTGCGTGTCAGCTGGTGTACGATGGTGGATACCATCTCAAGGTGTGCAAGTTCTTCCGTTCCAATGTCGGTAAGGACAGCGGCAACCTCATTATAGGGCATGGAGTAGCGCTGGGAAATATAGCGCATGGATGCGCCAAGTTCCCCATCCGGTCCGCCGTACTGGGTCAGAATGACCTGTGCAAGCTTGGCATTGGGTTCTTTGATATTTACCGGGAATTGTAATCTTTTTTCATAACTCCACATAAATCAACATCCTCCTTCCCAGGGCCAGGGCTGTGTTGCCCATTTCCATTCATTCTGGCTGCATCCGTCCGCATCTGAGATACGAAGAGGACCGTATTTCATTGCATATTCCCGCATGGCCTGATTCTGCATACGGACATAATGATTTAAATAGTCCATGGCATCTCTGTCGGTGGGATGCGTGTCAAGATATTCAGTCATTTCTACAATGACAAAACTGATGACACCAATATCATGATAAAGCTGTCTCTGTTCAGAAGACATTTTCCTTTTCTCATTCATCATTCCACGCATCTCCTTCCTGTGAAAGGTTTTTCAAGCTCGGGGAAGATGGTGCCTGTTTTGTATGCCTGATCAAGATTTTCAAAAATATTTGTAAGCTGTTGCCAGGGAACATAGGCCATGGCAATGGGAAAGCGGTCAAAATATTCGTTAAAGCTGTAATCCTGCATAGATTTCCTCTCATAAATATTAACAATGTTTAATATTATAGTATGATAAGGTGTTTGCTTCGTTCCCGAAAAAACACAAAAATTTCACACTTTTATACATTTTCCATCACAAATAAAGCGTAAATTATTAAAAGTACATGCTGGTGCAAATATTTGTTCTGACAGTAAACAAAATATAAAGGAGGAGTTTTGCTTTGATAGAAGTAAACAATCTTGTAAAGAGATATGGCAATCACCTTGCGGTGGATCATCTTTCCTTTCAGGTAGAGCCGGGAAAAATATACGGTTTCCTTGGACCTAATGGGGCGGGAAAGAGCACCACTATGAATATCATGACAGGTTACATAGCACCTACCGAAGGAACGGTGACAATCAATGGTTATGATATTGTAAAAGACCCAGAGGAAGCTAAGAAGTGTATCGGGTACCTTCCGGAAATTCCGCCGCTTTATCAGGAAATGACGGTAAAAGAATATTTGAAGTTTGTTGCCGAACTGAAAAAAATAAAGGGAAAGAAAAGAGAAAACCGGATTTCGGAAGTGATGGAAATGACCATGATCACAGAGGTGTCAGAACGTCTGATCAGAAACCTCTCCAAAGGATATAAACAGAGGGTTGGACTTGCGCAGGCGATCCTTGGGTATCCCGAAGTGATCATTCTCGATGAGCCAACGGTCGGTCTTGATCCCAAACAGATAATTGAGATCCGTGAACTGATCAAAAAGCTTTCGGAGAAGCATACAATTATCCTGAGTTCCCACATCCTTTCCGAAGTGCAGGCTGTCTGCGATGAGATTATGATCATTTCAAAAGGGAAACTTGTCGCATGTGATACGCCGGAAGGTCTCACCTCCCTTAAAAATGGCAGTGCCACCCTGGAAGTTCATATTCTTGGTGAAGCGGAAAAAGCGGAGAGAGTCATTCAGACGATTCCGGGGGTCATGCATTATACCATGTGTGAAAGTCACGAAAAAGGCTGTGTAAAGGCTGTGATTGAAACAGACGCGAAGGAAGATATCCGCGTAGAGTTGTTTTATGCTCTTGCTAATGAGAAGATGCCGATCCTTTCCATGAATCGTCTTGAAAAATCTCTTGAGGATATATTCCTTGAATTAACCGGAGACGATGGAAAAGAAACAGACGATCAAATGAAATCCGAAGAAGAAAAGATCATGCAAAAACAGACGGAAAGTCATGCGCAGGAAGGAGATGATATCAATGAAAGCAATTTATAAAAGAGAGTTACAATCTTATTTCCACTCTTTTCTTGGTGCACTGTTTATTGGCGCAACATTAATTCTGATCGGAATTTATTTTTCAGTATATGATCTGTTTATGGGATATCCCTATATCGGATATGCGCTGTCTTCGGTTGTTTTTTTATTCCTCATCAGCATTCCTGTTCTCTGCATGAAAATACTGGCGGAGGAGAGACATCAGAAAACGGATCAACTGATACTGACTTCACCGGTCAGTGTAGGAAGCATTGTTATGGGAAAGTTTTTTGCACTTTCTACTATTTTTGCAATACCGGTGCTGATCGTATCTCTTTATCCGGTTATCATGCGCCTTTTTGGAACGGTTGATCTTGGAAAATCCTATCTTGCTATTCTGGGATTTTTCCTTTATGGACTTGCCTGTATTGCAATTTGTATTTTCATTTCATCCCTGACGGAAAGTCAGGTGATCGCGGCAGTGCTTTCCTTTGGTGTTTTGTTCCTCGGTTACATCATGTCGGCTCTTTGCAGCATGATTTCATCTACCGGGAATCTTTTGACAAAAATCCTCAGTGCTTTTGATATGGTAGGACGTTTTGATGATCTGCTAAACGGTTCCTTTCATCTGACCAGTGTTGTTTATTATTTGTCCGTGATCATTCTTTCTCTGATCTTTACGGTACAATCGATTCAGAAGAGAAGATATCATCTCTCAAAAAAGACGATCAGTCTGGGAACATACAGCACGACAGTCGTTGTAGTGGTGACTGCTGCTGTGGTAATTCTGAATGTTTTTGTTTCAGAGATACCGGCGAAATATACCGTGTTTGATGTGACAGCAGATAAGCTGTATTCTCTGTCGGATGAGACAAAAAAAGTGGCAGAGAATATTTCCGAAGATATTACGATCTATGTCCTTGCAAATGAGAAGGATGCTGATACTACACTTATGGAAACACTGGAAAACTATGAGGGCTTAAATTCACACATTAAGGTATCCTATGTGGATCCGGCTGTGAATCCCAGATTTTATCAGAATTATACGGACACGGATATCAGTCAGGGCAGTCTGATCGTGGAAAGCAGTAAGAGAAGCAAGGTGATCGATTACGACAACATATATGAGTATCAAGTCGATTATACCAGCTATTCTTCTTATGCGTCCGGCTATGACGGTGAAGGGCAGATCACAAGCGCCCTTGCCTATGTCACAACTGATGAAATGCCAAAGGTTTATATCACGGAAGGACATGGAGAACTTTCTTTTGACAGTTCTTTTACGGCGGCTGTTGAAAAGGAGAATATTGATTACGAGACCATCAATCTGATGAACTATGATGAGATACCTGAGGACGCAAGCTGTGTGATTATCAATGCGCCAACATCTGACTTGTCCGCTGATGATACGGAAAAAATGCTGTCTTATATGGAAAAAGGAGGCGATGTTTTTCTCGTATCCACTTATACTGGCGAGGAACTTGTAAACTTTGGAAGGCTTCTTGATTTTTACGGGGTATCTGTAACAAAAGGACTCATCATTGAAGCGGATAAGTCAAATTATTATACGGATCCTTTTTATCTGTTACCGTCCATAGGCTATGACGATGTTACGGAAAGCATTTATAGTAGTGGAAGTTATGTTTTTGCACCTTATGCCCAGGGACTTAGTGTAGATGGAAGGGAAGATGTGGAAGTGTCGGTTCTGTTATCCTCATCAGAACAAAGCTATGTGAGAGATAATATCGAGAGCAGCAATAGCTATGAGAAACAGGATGGTGATCAGGATGGTCCTTTTGACATTGGACTTAAGTGTGTGAAGTCCACAGGAGAATCGGAGTCTTCAGCATTTATTTATTCCAGCGAAAATCTGTTTACCCAGTCTGCTGATGAGATTGTGTCGGGAACAAATATGAGACTGTTTACTGCATCACTTGGAACCTTCGCCTCCCATGAGAGCAGTGTTTCCATCCCTGTTAAGAGTCTTGAGATTACCTATCTGACCATCCCCCAGGGCACGATACTTCTCCTTGCTCTTCTGACAGCGGTAATCATTCCTTCTGTCTTTATCGTCGGAGGATTCATTATCTGGTTCAGGAGAAGAAAACGGTAGGAGGTGTATTCATATGAATAAAAGAAAGAAAAAACAGCTTATTTTCATTTTCGTCTGTTTTACTGTAATCCTTGCAGCATATCTCGGTTCTAAATATTATCAGAATCATCTTCCGGTGGATGATGAGGAAGATGAGATATCTGTTCTGGATATTGACACATCGCTTGTTAACGAAATCGGTATCACAAACGGAGAGGAAACCATAAATCTACAAAAGGATAATGATACATGGAAATGTGTGGATGATAAGGATTTTACCATTGACAGCACTAAACTGCAGGTGTTTCTTGATGCCGCAGGAAGCATCACGTCTGAATTAAAAATCGAAAATGTCACGGATATGAGTCAGTATGGTCTTGATCATCCATCTCTTAGCATTTCCCTTCAATGGGACAGTAACCTTTATACGATTTATATCGGTGACCAGAATACGGTAGCAGGCGGTGTGTATTACCTCAAAATAAATGATGAAGATACGGTTTATACCATAGAAAATTACAAATATAATATGCTGAACAAGACAAAGGAGGATTTTGCGGCAGAGGAGGAGACGGAGACAGCAGAAGAGGAATCGGATTCTGCCGATGAGTAGCACTTGCAATCAGTGAAACTTTGTGCTTTAATGTTTTTGAAAATGAATTTCTAAAACAAAAGAGGGAACAGAAATGTCACTGTTTGAAGGAAAAAAGAATAAAAATTATGAAATAAAGGGTCTGTATGTCGAAGAGGGAATTACCCGGAGGCTACAGGCCCTTGGTTTGAATGATGGGACGATCATTACCGTCCTTAACAGAAAGAAAAACGGTGCGCTGATCATAAGAGTGAGAGGAACCAGACTTGCAATTGGAAAACATATCAGCTCCGGTATTGAAGTTGAGGAGGTGGCATAATGAGGAACAATGAAACCGTTCATGTTGCTTTTGTGGGGAACCCAAACTGCGGAAAGACAACACTTTTTAATGCCATTACAGGGTCCAAGCTGAAGGTGGCCAACTGGCCGGGGGTTACGGTTGAAAAGATAGAAGGAGAAGCCGAGTATGAAGATGTGCACATGACGCTTGTGGACACACCCGGTATCTATTCCCTGACCTGCTATACAATAGAAGAGAAAGTGACGAGAAGCTGTGTGATGGATGATGATATTGAGGTCATTGTGAATGTGGTGGATGCTTCTTCTCTGGAGAGAAATCTATACCTTACACTGCAGCTTCTGGAACTGGGAAAGCCGGTTGTGCTTGCACTGAACATGATGGATATCGTGGAAGAGAGAGGAATGGAGATTGATCTGCATCGTCTTCCGGAAATGCTGGGGGACATTCCGGTTGTCCCTGTATCTGCCGCCAAGAGAAAAGGACTTGATATTCTCCTCCATGCAGCAATTCATCACTATGAAGAGGGATCCAAACCGGATGTTCTTCATTACAGTGATCAGATTGAAGATAAAATAGCTAAATTGTCGGTCATGATGGAAGCCCATTATCCAACCCATTCTTCTGTCAGATGGCATGCCATTAAACTCCTTGAAGATGATGAGGATGTAAGGCTGGAACATCCTATTAAAACAACAGATATTGTAGATAAAAGCTATGAAAAAGAGATCATACAGACCAAATATACTTTCATTGAAAGTATCATAAAGGAGGTACTGATCTACAGCAAAAAAAACAAAGACAGTACGGATAGAATAGATAAATGGTTGACCCATCCGGTGCTCGGAGTGCCCATTTTTCTGTGTATTATGGCTTTTGTTTTTTTCCTGACCTTTACCATAGGAGACTGGCTGAAAGGATACTTTGAAATCTTTTTGGATTATTTTTCGGGAGGAGTCTCTTCTTTTCTTACCTCAATCCATACAGCAGACTGGTTAAAGGCTTTGATTGTGGACGGAATCATAGCGGGTGTTGGTGGCATCCTTACCTTCATTCCCAATATTGCGATTCTTTTTCTGGCTCTTGCCATTCTCGAGGATAGCGGTTATATGTCAAGAGTAGCCTATGTCATGGATGGCATTATGGGGAAAATAGGGCTTTCAGGGAAAGCATTTTTGCCGATGATCCTGGGATTTGGCTGTACAGTTCCTGCAATTATGGCATCAAGGGCATTGGAAACGGAAAAGGACAGAAGACGGACTATGATCGTTACCCCCTTTATGTCCTGTTCCGCAAGGCTTCCTGTTTATGTGTTGTTTTCGGGAATGTTTTTTGGAAAATATGCAGGCCTTGCAGCTTTTTCCATGTATGTGATCGGAATGGTATGCGGAATTTTGATTGCAAGAGTGCTTCATGTAGTGGAAAAAGAAAAAAGTAATGACAGCCTTCTGATCGAACTGCCGGAGTACAAACGTCCCAACGGAAGAACCATCAGAATTTATGTCTGGAATAAATTGAAGGATTATCTTTCAAAGGCGGGAACTACAATCTTTATCGCATCCATTGTAGTCTGGGCAGTGCTCAATTTCGGCCTTACAGGCAAAGTGGAAAATCCGGCAGACAGCTTCGGAGCTATGATCGGTAGATGGTTAGAGCCGGTTATGAGACCTGCAGGTCTTGGTATGTGGCAGATCATCGTATCACTGATTGCCGGTATTTCTGCAAAGGAAGTAGTTGTTTCCAGCTTTTCTGTCCTGTTCGGAATCAGTAATGCAAGCTCAGCGGCTGGAATGGATACCATAATTTATAATCTAAGGCTGGCAGATCCTTCCTTTGGATCCTTAAATGCTTATTGTATGATGATATTCTGTCTTCTGTATGTACCATGTGTAGCTGCCATGGTAACCATACGGAAAGAAAGCGGTTCAGGCAAATTTACTTTAAAGCTTGCTCTTTTTCAGATTTTCTTTGCATGGCTGATGGCTACACTGGTATTCCAGATCGGCAGTTTATTCTTATAAAATCCTTGATTTCCTTGCAGGATTGTGTAAAAATAGATAGAAGCCTGCGAGGAAATATTGACTGGTAAGAGACTTATAAAAGTTGTCGGTATTTGGTGAGCAAAAGAAAGGATCAGCAGATTATGAGCATGCGTGGAATTGATACCCAGGTTCGTAAAAAAAGAAGACGTATTTTCAAGGAAGTTGCCAATCTTGCATATACCTCAGAAAACCTGAAGGATGATATGGAAGCACTGCCTTATAAAATAGTAGATTATGAAGAATCAGAATATGAAAATATATACAGGGAGCGTGCAATTACCAGAGAGAGCATTCGTCTTGCCATGGGACTTTCTTTGCGCCCCGAAAATTTACCGGTTCATGTAACACAGGGACTTGAAGAGAGTAATATTGACGAAAAATATTATGAACCTCCGTTAATGCAGGTGATTCCTTCTGCATGTAACGCCTGTCCTGAAAACAGATATGAGGTTACCGACAAATGTATGGGCTGTGTGGCACATCCCTGTAGGGAAGTTTGCCCGAAAGGTGCAATTTCCATGAAGAATGGCAGATCTGTGATTGACCAGGAAAAATGCATTAAATGCGGTAAATGCAAATCGGTCTGCCCTTACGATGCGATTTCCCATCAGGTAAGACCCTGTCTTGCAAACTGCGGCGTGAATGCTATTAAGAGCGACAAGAAGGGAAGAGCATATATTGATCCGAATATCTGTGTATCCTGCGGCCAGTGTATGGTAAGCTGTCCTTTTGGGGCAATTGCCGATAAATCCCAGATATTTCAGCTGATTCGTGCCATTCAATCAGGAAGAAAGATCATTGCCCAGGTAGCACCCGCTTTTGTGGGTCAGTTTGGAAGCAATGTGACACCGGATATGCTGAAGGAAGCGTTGAAGAAACTTGGCTTTTTTGACGTCTATGAAACAGCTATCGGTGCGGATATCGGAGCCATAACCGAGGCGGAGCACTATGCAAAGGAAGTGGCGACAGGAGAAGTGCCATTTCTTCTTACCTCCTGCTGTCCTTCATGGGCTATGCTGGCAAAGAAATTTTTCCCGGAAACCATTGACAAAATTTCCAATGCGCTGACCCCTATGGTGGCAACGGCCAGAGAGATCAAGAAGGAACATCCTGATGCCAGTGTGGTGTTTATAGGGCCCTGTGCTTCCAAAAAGCTGGAGGCGTCCAGAAGAACTGTGCGTTCGGATGTGGATTTTGTCATTACGTTTGAGGAACTGGCAGGTATGTTCGAGGCAAAGGGAATTGATCTTAGTAAGGTCAGCCCGGATGTGCCCATGAATGATGCCACAGGAGCCGGAAGGGGCTATGGTGTGGCAGGCGGTGTCGCAAATGCCATTGAGGAATGTATCAGAGAATACTATCCGGATGTGGAAGTGAATATAGAGCATGCTGAAAGTCTTGCAGAATGTAAGAAAATGCTGATGCTTGCCAAGGCAGGTAAGAAAAACGGATGTCTGATTGAGGGAATGGCATGTCCCGGAGGCTGTATCGCCGGCGCGGGAACCAATATCCCGATCCCTCAAGCGATGAAAGAAGTGGCAGGATTTAAGGCATCGGCAGATAAAAAGATTCCGGATATGGAGGAAAATAAAAATGACTAAAATAAGAACAAGATTTGCACCCAGCCCTACAGGCAGAATGCATGTAGGCAATTTGAGAACAGCTCTTTATGCCTATCTGATTGCGAAGCATGAAGACGGCGATTTTATTCTCAGAATAGAAGATACCGATCAGGAACGTTATGTAGAAGGTGCGGTAGATATCATATACAGAACACTTGCAAAAACAGGTCTTGTTCATGATGAAGGTCCTGATAAGGACAAAGGAGTAGGACCTTATGTGCAGTCTGAAAGACAGGCAAAGGGCATTTACCTGAAGTATGCGAAAGAATTGATTGAAAAAGGGGAGGCATATTACTGTTTTTGTGACAAGGAAAGACTTGCTACCCTGAACAGAGTTGTTGCTGGAAAAGAAATCAATGTGTATGACAAGCATTGCTTATCTTTATCCAAAGAAGAGGTGGAAGAAAAGCTGTCTGCCGGTGTTCCCTATGTGATCAGGCAGAATAACCCCACAGAAGGAACCACAACATTCCATGATGAGATCTATGGAGATATTACAGTAGATAATGCAGAGCTGGATGACATGATCCTGATCAAATCAGACGGTTATCCCACTTATAATTTTGCCAATGTGGTGGATGATCACCTGATGGGAATTACCCATGTGGTCAGAGGAAACGAGTATTTATCATCCTCTCCTAAATATAACCGTTTGTATGAGGCCTTTGGCTGGGAGGTGCCGGTTTATGTACATTGTCCTCTGATCACAGATGAGGAACATCATAAACTGAGTAAAAGATGTGGTCACTCCTCCTATGAAGATCTGATTGAACAGGGATTTTTGACAGAAGCTGTTGTGAATTTTGTAGCCCTTCTCGGATGGAGCCCTGAAGGAAGTACGGAAGAAATTTTCTCCCTTGAGGAGCTTGTTAAGATATTTGATTATCATCATATGTCAAAATCTCCTGCAGTGTTTGACTATACAAAATTAAAATGGATGAATGGTGAATATATTAAGGCAATGGATGATGAGAAATTCTATGAAATGTCAGAGCCTTACTTAAAGAAGGCTCTGACAAAGGATTTTGACTTCAGAAAAATTGCCGCAATGGTAAAGACCAGAATCGAAATCTTCCCGGATATCAGCGGACTGGTAGATTTCTTTGAAGAACTGCCGGAATATGATCCTTCTATGTACGAGCATAAGAAAATGAAGACGACAAAGGAATCATCTCTGGAAGTTTTGGAGGAGATTATTCCTGAGCTTGAAAAAGCAGAGGATTATTCCAATGATGCGCTGTATCAGTTACTGCTTTCCTTTGTTGAGAAGAAAGGATGCAAGAACGGCTATGTGATGTGGCCGGTAAGAACAGCGGTTTCCGGCAAACAGATGACACCTGCCGGTGCTACGGAAATCATGGAAATTCTCGGGAAAGAGGAGACTCTGAAAAGAATCAGAAAAGGAATTGAACTGCTTCAGAATGCGTAAAGCGAGTAAGATGCAGTTAAATGCGATTAACCATGTGAAAGGACCTGCAAGGGTGATTGCGGGTCCCGGATCAGGTAAGACATTCACCATCGTCCAAAGAATCATAAACTTAATTGTCAACCATCATGTAAATCCGGATCTGATTCTTACCATCACCTTTACAAAGGCAGCTGCCCTTGAAATGCAGAGCAGGTATTTGAAAGAATCAAAAGATAATCCCATCATAAGTACAAAAAAAGAAGCAGTCCATTTTGGAACCTTTCATGGTATTTGTTATACTATTCTTAAGGAATCAGGCTTATTCAGTAAATTCACCCTGGTAAAAGAGACAGATAAAAGAAAGATAATTGAAACTATTCTAAAGAATAAAGGTGTCACCGGCGCAGAAGAATATGATATTTCTTCCGGTGTGCTTGATATGATCAGCCGCAAAAAGAATTTCTGTGAAATCAGTCAATTGCCTCCCGGCCTGTCCGGGGAAGTATTTGAAGAAATATGTTTGGATTATGATGATATGATGAATCAGCAAAAATTTCTTGATTTTGATGATATGATTCTGTTATGCCTGCGACAGTTGCAGAATCATGGGAAATTGAGAGAAAAGTGGCAACACAGATTTACCCATATTCAGGTTGACGAATTTCAGGATATCAATGAGGTACAGTATCAGGTTGTAAAAATACTTGCTGCGGGGTATGGCAATTTATTTGTTGTGGGAGATGACGATCAGTCAATTTACGGATTTCGCGGTTCCGCACCGGGAATCATGCAAAAATTTTCAAAAGACTTCGAAAATGTAAAAGAATTGTTCCTTACGGAAAACTACAGAAGCGGAAGTGAGATTGTGCACTTTGCCGATCGGGTAATCATAAGTAACAAAAACAGATTTTTGAAGTCGCCTGTTCCTATGAAAAAAGGTGGTAAGGTCAACCTTTGCTTTCTTACAACCAGACAGGAAGAGGAGCGAAGGATTTTAAAAGATATCAAAATGCTTTCGATAGAACAACAAAAAAACAGCGCACTGATTGTCAGGACAAATGCAGAGGCATACCGTTATTTAGAACTGCTAAAACATGATGGAATTAACGTTCATGAACAGGTTAAACAGAAGGAAGATCGGTTTCAGAGCTTTGTGGCCAGCGATTTTCAGGCTTTTTTGCGATTCTGCAGGGAGGGAAACAGGAGAAGCGATTTTTTGATGATTATGAACAAACCGAATCTTTTTTTGTCAAGACAATCATTGACTAGAGAAGTCATAACGGAAAATGATATTCTTGAGTACTACAGAAATAACAGGGAAATGTGCCAGAAAGTAAAACTCCTTTTTCATCATTTTGCGGTAGCATCAACACTTTCTCCTTTTCTGGCTGTCAGATATTTCAGAAAAGTAATGGGATATGATGAGTATCTTGTACAAAAAAGTATTCCGGAAAACAGGGAAAGTTTTCTTGGGATAGCCGAGAGGCTGACGGATGACCTGAAACAGATGAAAACAGGAGAGACGACAGCAGAGTTTTTCAATAGAATGCAAAATAGTCATGAAAATGAGAAGCTTTCTCTGACAGAGGGAATTTCGGTAATCACCATGCATGGAGCAAAAGGCCTTGAATTTGACTGTGTTTTTCTACCGGATCTGAATGAGGGAGTGATACCGGGGAAAAACAGTAAAACAGAGGAAGAAGTAGAGGAAGAAAGAAGGCTCCTGTATGTTGCCATAACAAGAGCCCAAAATTTGCTGTATCTGTATTATACAAATGAGAGAAATCGAAAAATAACAAGATTTCTTAGGGGAATTACTGCCCATCAGTGCTGACGATCTCATCGAACTCAGCGCTGTCGAGGTATTCGTCGAAGGCATCGGCAACAATTTCATACTCCTCATCGTCATCGATATAGCCAAGCTCCGGCTCGGCATTTGGATCATTTTCGTCTTCGTGATATCGGTAGAACCATACCTCCCCATCCTGGTTTTCTCCGTTTTCATCAAGAGGAAGAAGTACAATGTAATCCTGATCCCTGACAGTTAAAATAGTAACAATGGCACAGGTGACACTGGTTCCGTCATCAAGATCAAGTGTTACTGTCATTTCTTCATCGTTTTCTTCCGGTGTTTCATAATTGTTTTGTTTTCCCATAATTGCTCCTTATAAGAGATAGATTTGATTGGTACTGCCTTTATTGTACTAAGCCTTTCCTCATTAATCAACAATATTTTTTACACAGGGAAAAAGAATTGTGATAAGATAGATACAAACGGTTACAAATTATGATTTCAGGAGGACGCATGGAACAGAATATACAGATTACTTACTTTAAACCGGAAAAACAGGGCGTTTATCCTTTGAATAATGGCTATGATTTTTGTGCAGAATCGGAAACAGCGGAAAAAAGCGGATTGCTCCTTTATGATCAGATCGGAAAGACTACCCGTATTCCTTTTTCAAGAGAGGGAAAAAGAGGTACCTTGTATGGTATTAGAATAGAGGGAGAAAAACTTCCTTTTACAGAATATAATTATTATACGGATGAGGAAGTGTATACGGATCCTTATGCAAAAAGGATTTCCGGACTGGAAAGCTTCGGCGCATTTGGGGAGACAAAAAGAAAGACAAGGGGTGTCCTTGAAAGAAATGAGTTCGATTGGGAAGGAGATTCTCCGCTCGCGATTCCTTATCAGAACACGATCATTTACGGCTTAAATGTTCGAGCTTTTACGATGCACAAAAGTTCAGGCGTGAAACATAAAGGAACTTTTGAAGGAATCATTGAAAAAATTGACTATCTGAAGGAGCTTGGCATTACAGCGGTAGAATTGATGCCGGCTTACGAGTTTGACGAGTGTATGTATCTGTCTGCAGGAAAGGCGGGCAGTATGGAGGAAGCAACCCAAAAATGTAATATTCAAAAAGACGGCGAGAAGAGAATCAACTGCTGGGGATACCAGGAGGGATTTTATTTTGCGCCAAAGGCATCCTACAGCGCGGAGGATCCTGCCATTTCCTTTAAGAAGCTGGTAAAAGCGCTGCACATAAACGGAATAGAAATTATGATGCAGTTTTATTTTCCGCCGGATTTAAAGCAGACCTATATTTTGGATATTCTGAGATACTGGGTAATTGAATATCACATTGACGGGGTAAAACTTTGCGGGTTCAATATTCCTTTTGAGACAATTGCGAAGGATCCACTGCTGAAAGAAACTAAGGTCAGAAGTGATTATTTCCCTGTTGAAAAACTTTACAAGGATAAGGTTCCGGTATATAAAAATATTGCTTTTGAAAACGGAAATTTCAGAAATGATATGCGTCGTTTCCTGAAAGGAGATGAAAATCTGATAAGTCAGGTTATTTTCTACCAGAGGAACAATCCTGCAGATCATGCCGTTATCAATTCTTTGGCAGATTATGATGGTTTTTCTTTATTCGATTGCGTTGCTTATGAGCGGAAGCATAATGAAGAAAACGGTGAAGCTAACAGGGATGGAACTGACAATAATTTTACCTGGAATTGTGGCACAGAAGGCGAAAGCCGTAAGAAATCCATTATGGAGCTGCGGTGCAGACAGATAAAGAATGCGCTATCTTTCTTATTCCTGTCTCAGGGAGTACCCTATTTATTCAGTGGGGACGAACTGGCAAATACCAGATATGGAAATAATAATGCCTATTGCCAGGATAATGATACCTGGAATATAAAATGGAAAACAAATAAATTTTCCGATGAAATATTCAATTTCACCCGAAAGCTTATCGCTTTCAGAAAGAGCCATCCGGTTCTTCATCTTCGGGAACAATTGAAAATCATGGATTCTTTAGGCTGTGGATTCCCGGATATTTCTTATCATGGAATGGAAGCCTGGAGACCTGACACAAGCTATATCAGCAGAATGGTTGGAATTATGCTCTGCGGTAAATATGTAAAAGACAGGGAAGATGATTCTCTGTACATTGCCTATAATATGCACTGGCAATCACATGCCCTTGCTCTTCCGAAGCTTCCCAAAGGAATGAAATGGCAGAAGATATTCTCTACTTCAAAAGAAAATAAAGAATCGATTGCTGCAGATGAGAATAAAGCTTTTGCGGAGGGAAGAAGCGTGGTGGTATTCATTTCTGAAAAAGATGAGGGATACCGGGAAAAGGTGAGAAAAGGAAAAAGAAAGACAGTAAAAAAGAATGAAAGCTTGGAAACACTTTAAGACCATCACTCATCATAAAAGACTTGTTATGGAAGGCTGCTTTAAAGTGGGACTGTACAGACAGGGCCTGCTGCATGACCTTTCAAAATTCAGCCCAACAGAATTTATGGTGGGTGCAAAATATTATCAGGGAAACAGAAGCCCCAACAATGCCGAAAGAGAGGCAATCGGCTATTCCAGTGCATGGCTTCATCACAAGGGGCGTAATAAGCATCATTACGAATATTGGATCGATTACAGTACAAAGGAAATAAAGGGAGGTATGGCTCCGGCAAAAATGCCTGAGAAATATGTGGTTGAAATGCTGATGGACAGAATTGCAGCCTGCAAAACTTATAATGGTTCCAATTATACTCAGAAGGATCCTCTCATTTACTACCTGAAGGGCAGAGAGAATGCGCCGATTCATCCTGAAACAAAAGCTCTTTTGGAATGCCTTCTCACCATGCTGGCGGAAGAAGGGGAAGAGGAAACTTTTGCCTATATCAGACAAAACATACTTCACAGAAAGCATTGATAATTAACCTTTTTGTCATTCCTGCATATGATAAAGCATATAAATAAGGAGTGATAATACTATGAATTGTCTGATTTTATTACTTTTACTTTGCTGTTGTGGCAATAACGGCGGATGCTGTGGCTGCATGGAAAGAAGAGAAAGAAACGATGACTGCGGATGCAGAGATAACAGGGACAGGGATAAGGATTGCGGCTGTAGATCAGAGCGCAGTGAATCAAGGATGGATTCCCGCCCCTTTATTTCTTTTTCAAGTCAGGGAACCTGCGGCTGTGAAGGTTCACAGAGTAATGACTGACGGAATTTGATGAAATGTGCGGGAGATTTCCCGCACATTTTCTTTGACATTCTGTAAGAAAAAGATTATACTGTGTTCATAAAAGCAAAGATGCCTTTTACTGGCAGGCTTTGCTTTTTTCGATTCTGCTATGATGTTAAGGAGGAATATCTCATGAAACTGACAAAGAAAAAAGTGGCAATTGTAGGTTGTGGTTTTGTAGGATCCACTACGGCATTCAGTCTGATTACACAGGGGATCTGCGATGAAGTATTGATGATCGATATTAATACAGAACGCGCTTACGGCGAGGTGCTTGATTTAAAGGACAGTATTGAATATCTGAACAGAAATGTAAGAATAAAGCAAGGCTCTTATGAGGACTGTGGCGATATGGATATTATCGTAATCACTGCAGGTGCACCGCCAAAGCAGGGACAGTCAAGGCTTGATACACTTGAACTCACTGCCAAGATATGTAAGTCCATTGTTGACCCGATTATGAAGAGCGGATTTGATGGCATTTTCATTGCAGTTTCCAATCCCGTTGACATTATTGCCCATTATATTTACAAATTATCGGGACTGCCCAAAAATCAGGTAATTGGAAGTGGTACAGCCATTGACTCTGCAAGACTTCAGGAATACATTGCAGAGTTGGCACAAGTTGATCCAAGAAGCGTACATGCCTATTCGATGGGAGAGCATGGAGATTCACAGATGGTTCCCTGGTCTACCGTAACAGTAGGCGGTAAGCCTTTCTATGATGTGATTCAGGACAATAAAGAGCTTGTAGGAGATGTAGATCTTGATGAACTTGTTTATAAAACGACACAGAAGGGGTGGGAAATTTTAAACCGGAAAGGAACGACTTATTACGGAATTGCGACAGCCTGTGCAGGCATCATTAAAGCTATTTTGAATGATGAAAACAGAATTATTCCTGTTTCCACGCTTCTTGAAGGAGAATATGGTGAAAAAGATGTCTATGCGGGTGTTCCCACTGTACTGAACAGACAGGGAGCCTTTGATGTTTTGGAAATTCATATGACGCCTGGTGAATTGGCAAGATTTAAGGAATCCACGAAGGTGATTCGGGAATATACCGAAAAAATTATGGAATATGATGCAAAATTATCAAAATAATTTTCTGAGTAAAAAATTTATTATTTAAAATCCGGAATGTCATGTTATAATAGCCTAGGTGTTATTTATCATGACATTCTTTTTTACTGCAGAATAAATAAAAGATATGGAGATGGACTATGAAAAAATTAATGGAACAGATTTTAAAATTCGGAGTGGTAGGCTTTATCTGCTTTTTGATCGATTTTGGCATTACCACAGGATTTACCAATATTTTTGGCGTTCACTATTTAATTTCGAAATTTCTGGGATTTGTGATTTCTGCAATTGTCAATTACCTTTTGAGCATTAAATATGTATTTACTGAGAAGAAGGAGATGGATAAGAAAAAGGAATTTACCGTTTTTCTGATTTTATCCGCATTCGGACTTTTGATCAATGAAATCGTAATGTATGTTTGTATTGATGGTGCCTATGCACACAGCGCATTTCTCCAGGAAAATATTTCGGACGGTCTTATGGTATCAATCAGTTCCATTATCGCAACCGGTATTGTTATGGTATATAACTTTACTTCCAGAAAGCTTTTCCTGGAAAGAAAATAGATGTTAAATAATTGGAATGGTCATGGATCAGCAGCGTTTTGAAACGATCAAAAACAGAATTATCAGCTCTGAAAGAGAAAAAAACGGCATCGGTACCCTACAGGAGAAAACGGTGCACGCCATATTAAAGGATTATTATGCGCCTGATAAAGCGATGCAGGAGTTACCCGTTAACGGATATGTGGCGGATATTTTTACCGGCACGGAAATTATTGAGATTCAGACGGCAAATTTTAATAAGCTGAGGCAAAAGCTTGACAGCTTTTTGCCGGAATATCCGGTTACCGTTGTATATCCTATTCCTCATGTGAAATGGCTTTCATGGATTGACGAGGAAACAGGGGAGAGTTCTCCCTTAAGAAAAAGTCCTGTAAAAGGAAATGTTTACAGGGCATTCTATGAGCTATATAAGATTAAAACCTATCTGAAAAATCCAAATCTACGGCTTTGCTTTCCGCTTTTGGATATAGAAGAATACAGACTCTTAAACGGTTGGAGTAAGGATAAAAAGAAAGGTTCCAGCAGATTCGACCGGATTCCGGTAGCACTGGTGGATGAGATCTGTTTTGAGAGAGTGGAGGACTATCTACAGCTGATACCTTATGAGCTTACTGAGCCTTTCACGGCATCGGAGTTTGCACAAGCGGTTAAGATCCGAAAGGAGGAGGCAGGAAGAGTTTTGCATATTCTCAATTATCTGCATATGATTGAACGCTGTGAGAAGAAAGGCAGGGCATATGCTTATAAAGTGAGTGAATATTGAAGTGAAATACAGAAAAATAACAGTCAGAGGTAAAGAATGATTCAAAATAGTCAACAGATAACAGAAAAAATGAACAGTGCAGAAGAGACGAAGAGGCAGCTTGCATTTATGGAAAGAGCAGGTGATTACGTAGAAAAACTTGCGAAAGAGCTGGGAAGGAGACCAACCTGCTGCGTAACCACCTTTGGGTGCCAGATGAATGCAAGGGATTCTGAAAAACTTTCCGGTATTCTGGAAAAAGTGGGATATGAATTGACGGATGACGAGGATGCAGATTTTGTCATTTATAATACCTGTACCGTCAGGGACAATGCCAATCAGCGGGTTTACGGAAGACTGGGACATTTAAACAGTCTGAAAAAGAAAAATCCGCACAAAAAGATTGCTCTTTGCGGATGCATGATGCAGGAACCCTCTGTGATTGAAAAAATAAAGAAAAGCTATCGATTTGTGGATCTGATTTTTGGAACACATAATATCTACAAATTTGCGGAGTTACTCACTGCCATGTTTGAAAGCGATAGCATGATCATTGATATCTGGCAGGATACGGATCAGATCGTGGAGGATCTTCCGGTGGAGAGAAAATATCCGTTTAAGTCAGGCATCAATATTATGTTTGGCTGCAATAATTTCTGCAGTTACTGTATTGTGCCTTATGTAAGAGGAAGAGAAAGAAGCAGAAATCCGAAAGATATCATCAAAGAAATAGAAGCTTTGGTGGCAGACGGTGTGGTAGAAATCATGCTGCTTGGACAGAATGTGAATTCCTATGGGAAAAATCTGGAGGAACCCATGACCTTTGCCCAGCTTCTTCGGGAAGTAGAGAAGATAGAAGGCCTTGAGAGAATTCGTTTTATGACATCCCATCCAAAAGATCTTTCGGATGAACTGATTCAGGTGATGAAAGAATCAAAAAAAATATGCAGACATCTCCATCTGCCGCTACAGTCCGGCTCCACCCGGATTCTTGAAAAGATGAACCGCCGTTACACCAAGGAACAGTATCTTGCACTTGCGGAAAAAATAAGAAGAGAAATTCCGGATATTGCTATTACCACGGATATTATTGTTGGTTTCCCGGGAGAAACACCGGAAGATGTGGATGAAACGATTGATGTAGTAAAGCGGGTGCAGTATGACAATGCTTTTACCTTTATTTATTCCAAACGTACCGGAACACCTGCCGCAGCCATGGAACAGGTGCCGGAGGAGACGGTAAAAGAAGGCTTTGACAGGTTGCTTAAGGTGGTTCAGGACACGGCAAGGGAGAGAGTGGAACTTCTACAGGGTCAGACCCTTGAGGCGCTTGTGGAAGGAGTAAATGAACAGGATGACAGTCTGCTGACGGGCCGTCTTTCCAATAATACCATTGTGCATTTTAAGGGAGAAAAGGAATTGATCGGTAAGATTATTCCTGTTTATTTAAAGGAATGCCATGGATTTTATTATCTCGGTGAACTGGTGTAAACCGGGAAAAAACAAAAGATTATGAGGGAAAAATTATGGAAAAAATGAGACCAAAGTTATTTTCGGTACTGAAAAATTATTCAAAAGAACAGCTGGTGAAAGATGTTGTTGCGGGCATTATTGTGGCGATCATTGCACTGCCGCTCTCGATTGCACTAGCTCTGGCATCGGGAGTAAGTCCAGAAAAAGGATTGTATACGGCGATTGTGGCCGGTTTTGTGATTTCTTTTCTGGGCGGAAGCCGGGTACAGATCTCAGGTCCTACAGCGGCCTTCGCAACTATCGTGGCGGGAATTGTTGCCACAAGCGGAATTGAAGGACTTGCGATTGCTACGATCATGGCAGGCTTGATTTTAATTATTATGGGTCTATTAAGATTGGGGGATCTGATTCGATTTATCCCTTATACCATTACAACTGGGTTTACGGCAGGAATTGCCGTAACCATTGCCATCGGACAGATCAAGGATTTCCTTGGACTTACCTATCCTGCAGGGACAAGCCCGGTGGAAACCATGGAAAAGGGGAGGGCTGTGATTCAAAATATTGGGTCAGTCAATCTGCAGGCTGTACTGGTAGGTGTGATCTGTCTTGCTATTCTTGTTTTATGGCCTCTTTTGGGTTCAAAACTGCATGGGAAGGCTGCAAGAATTGTAAATAGTATTCCACCTTCACTGCTTGCTGTGATTGCCGGAATCTTTATGGTAAGCGGATTACATATGAAGGTGAATACCATCGGCTCCCTATATGAGATCACCAACAGACCGCCGTCATTCAGTATGCCGAAATTCAACTTTCAAATGATAAGTGCGCAGTTTAGCAATGCGCTTACCATTGCGATCCTTGCAGCAGTGGAATCTTTGCTTTCCTGTGTGGTTTCTGACAGTATGATCAACTCAAGACACAATTCCAATATGGAATTGATTGCCCAGGGTGCAGGAAATGTGGCAAGTGCATTGTTTGGCGGAATTCCGGCAACAGGTGCCATAGCCAGAACTGCGGCCAATGTAAAAAACGGTGGTCGTTCTCCGATTTCCGGAATGGTACATGCAGTAGTACTTTTATTGATTCTTGTGATTTTTATGCCCTATGCGGCATTGATTCCCATGCCTGCCATTGCCGCAATTTTGTTTATGGTAGCTTATAACATGTGTGGATGGAGAGAATTTGTTTACCTGGTAAAAACATCTCCAAAAAGTGATATTTCTGTGCTGGTCATTACCTTTGTGCTGACGGTTGTCTTTGATCTTGTGATCGCCATAGAGGTAGGCATTGTCTTTGCGGCGATCCTGTTTATGAAGCGGATGAGCGATGTAACTCAGGTGGAGGGATGGAAATACATTGGGGATCAGAACGACCCGGATTCCATTGAACTCAGAGAAGTTCCTGAAAATACGCTTGTATATGAAATCAGCGGACCTCTGTTTTTTGCGGCGGCAGATAAACTGCTCAAGATTTCGGTGCCGGAAACCACCAATTGCCTGATTATCAGGATGAGAAGTGTAAATGCACTGGATGCCACAGCAATGCATAATCTGGAACAGCTTTATCATAAATGCAAAGATAAGCATGTGCAGCTGATCCTTTCCCATGTAAACGAACAGCCCATGAAAGTCATGCAGAAGGCAGGCTTCGTTGAATACGTGGGTGAACTGAATTTCTGTGCCCATATTGATGATGCAATCAAACGTGCTGAAGATTTACAATAAATAACGGACGGTGAAAAAATGGCAGAAGTAACACCCATGATGCAACAGTATCTGGAAACGAAAAAAGATTATCAGGATTGTATCCTGTTTTACAGACTGGGCGATTTTTATGAGATGTTCTATGAAGATGCCCTTGTGGCATCGAAAGAATTGGAGATTACCTTGACTGGGAAAAATTGCGGTCAGGAGGAAAGGGCGCCCATGTGTGGCGTGCCCTACCATGCTGTGGAGGGTTATCTGAACAAGCTGGTATCCAAGGGATACAAGGTTGCCATCTGTGAACAGATGGAGGATCCAAAGCTTGCAAAAGGAATCGTTAAGAGAGAGGTTGTCAGGATCGTTACGCCCGGGACCAATATGGATGTGCAGGCCATGGATGCCGGCAAAAATAATTATCTCATGAGTGTTGCCTATTTTCAGGGAAGATCAGGTGTTTCAGTAGCTGATGTGACTACCGGTGATTATTATCTGACGGAAGTGGAGGACAACAAAAAGCTTCTTGATGAGATCAATAAATATATGCCCAGTGAGATCATCTGCAATGATGCTTTTCTGGTAAGTGGAATTGACCTACAGGATCTGAAGGGAAGGTTGGGGATTACCTTTTATTCTCTGGATGCCCATTTTTATGATGAGGACAGATGCAGAAAGTGTCTTCTCAAACATTTCCGTGTAAATACTTTGCAGGGAATGGGAATAGAGGATTTTCCGGCAGGCTTAATTGCAGCCGGTGCACTTCTACAGTATCTCTATGATACCCAGAAGAATGATCTTTCCCATTTTACCCATCTGTATCCCTATCTGACCAGCAGATACATGCTTCTTGACAGTTCCACAAGAAGAAATCTGGAACTCTGTGAAACCTTAAGGGAAAAGCAGAAGAGAGGATCCCTTCTCTGGGTGCTTGATAAGACAAAGACGGCTATGGGAGCCCGGTGTATGCGTCAGTATATTGAACAGCCGTTGATTAACAAGGAACAGATTGAAAGACGAATTGATGCAGTGGAGGCTTTGTGCGTAAATCCCATGGTCAGGGATGAGATACGAGAGTATCTGAATCCTGTTTATGATCTGGAAAGGCTTCTTTCAAAAGTGAGCTTTAAAACAGCAAATCCAAGAGATATGATTGCTTTTCGAAATTCACTCAAAATGCTGCCTCATATAAAAACCGTTCTGAAGGATTTTGAGAAGGGGTTGCTTTCGGAAATCAACGATTCCATTGACGGCCTTAGTGATATCTGCGCGTTGATTGACAGCTCCATTATTGAGGATCCGCCTATTTCCATCCGTGACGGAGGTATCATTAAAGATGGATTTGACGAGACCATCGATAATCTCCGGCATGCCAAGACAGAAGGAAAAAACTGGCTGATGCAGCTCGAGGAAGAAGACCGGGCCCGTACAGGGATTAAGAATTTAAAGATTAAATATAATAAAGTATTCGGCTATTATTTTGAGGTGACCAATTCCTATCAGAATCTGGTGCCCGATGATTATATTCGCAAACAGACCCTTGCCAATGCGGAACGCTATACCAATGCCAGATTGAAAGAACTGGAAGATATGATCTTAAATGCGGAAGATAAGCTTTATACGCTGGAATATGATATGTTCTGTAAAGTAAGGGATGCAGTTGCCATGCAGATTGAGCGAATTCAGAAAACGGCAAAAGCAGTTGCCATGCTTGATGTATTTGCTTCCTTTTCTCTCGTGGCAGAAAGAAATCATTATGTGAGACCTTCCATCAATGAAAAAGGTGTGATAGATATTAAAGCGGGAAGACATCCTGTTGTGGAACAGATGATCGACGGAGATATGTTTATCTCCAATGACACTTATCTTGATAATCACAAGTACTGTGTCTCGATTATAACAGGACCCAATATGGCAGGAAAATCCACCTATATGAGGCAGACGGCTTTGATCGTGTTGATGGCCCAGATTGGCTGTTATGTGCCGGCAGACAGCGCAAATATCAGTATTGTGGACAGAATCTTTACGAGGGTGGGAGCCTCCGATGATCTGGCAAGCGGTCAGAGCACTTTTATGGTGGAAATGAATGAGGTTGCCAATATTCTTCGGAATGCCACGTCAAACAGCCTTTTGATTTTAGATGAGATCGGACGTGGAACTTCCACGTTTGACGGGCTCAGTATTGCATGGGCGGTAATCGAGCACATCAGCAACAAAAAGCTGCTCGGTGCCAAGACTCTGTTTGCGACTCATTATCATGAATTGACAGAGCTGGAGGGCAAGATGAGCAATGTCAATAATTATTGTATCGCTGTGAAAGAGAAGGGGGATGATATTGTATTCCTTCGTAAGATCGTAAAAGGTGGTGCTGACAGGAGTTATGGTATTCAGGTGGCAAAGCTTGCCGGTGTACCTGAAATGGTAATTGACAGGGCCAAAGAGATTGCAGAGCAACTCAGTGACAATGATATTCTTGAAAAGGTGCAGAGCATTGCTGTCGATCATAAAGATACAAAGCATAAACCTATAAAATATGATGAGGTAGACTTAAGCCAGATGTCGCTGTTTGATACGGTAAAAGATGAGGATGTAATCAAAGAACTGAAGGAAATTGATATTTCCAATCTGACACCTCTTGATGCGCTAAATACCCTCTATAAGCTTCAGAACAAATTGAAGAACAGATGGTAGAAAGGAAAGATTTATGCCGGAAATTAACCTGTTAAGTCAAAGTACAATTGATCAGATTGCTGCCGGTGAGGTGGTAGAGAGACCTTCCAGTGTGGTCAAGGAACTGATAGAAAATGCAATTGATGCCGGGGCAAAGGCGGTGACTGTGGAACTGAAGGATGGCGGTATTTCATTGATTCGTGTCACTGATAATGGCTGTGGTATTGATAAAAGTGAGATTAAAAAGGCGTTCTTGCGCCATGCTACCAGTAAGATCAAGTCCATAGAAGATCTTGGCTGTGTGGAAAGTCTCGGATTTCGAGGGGAAGCATTATCCAGCATTGCCGCAGTTTCTCAGGTGGAAGTAATCACCAAAACAAAAGAGGAACTGACCGGTATCCGATATGCCATAGCCGGTGGAGTAGAGGAAGATGTGCAGGAAATCGGTGCACCGGACGGAACTACATTTCTTGTCCATAATCTGTTCTATAATACGCCGGCAAGAAGAAAGTTTTTAAAACAGCCGCAGACGGAAGGAGGATATGTTTCGGATCTGATGGAACATATTGCCTTATCCAGACCTGATATATCCGTTAAATTTGTAAGTGGGGGACAGGTTCGTTTTCACACTTCGGGAAACGGAGATCTGAAAGAAGTGATCTACCGTATCTACGGCAAAGAAATCGCTGAGGGTGCGGTTCCCTTCGAAGCGGAATGTGGTCTTTGCAAAGTAAAGGGATACCTGGGTAAGCCGGAGATTAATCGTTCCAACCGCAATTTTGAAATTTATTTTGTGAATGGGCGGTTTGTGAAGGATGATATTATTTCAAAAGCGCTGGAAGAAGGCTACAGACAATATGTCATGCAACATAAATTTCCCTTTGCAGTTCTTCATTTTACAATGGATCCCCAGGAAATTGATGTAAATGTTCATCCTTCCAAGATGCAGATCCGTATTCACAGGGGAAATGATATGTATTCCTTTTTATCTGAGGCAGTGCATAAGAGGCTTCATGAACTGGAGATGATTCCTGAGGCACTGCTGTCAGAGCCGGAAAAAGAAAAAACGGAACCGATAAAAGCTCCGGAACCTTTTGAAACGAAAAGGATTGAGAATCTTTTGAAGGAGGAGAAAATCCCTTATGGTGAGAAGGGATTGACAAGCAGGATATTTGGATTTACACCAAAGGATGAATCCGGCACTGCAGAAGACATTCACTCTAATATCATTAAGGCTTCCGAGCACATTGTGGTGGAAAAACCGGTGCAGATGAATCTGTTTGAAGAAAAAATACTTTCGGCTGATGTGAGAGACGAGTATGAGATACTGGGACAGATTTTTGACACCTACTGGCTCATTGCATTTAAGGATAAGCTTTTGATGGTGGATCAGCATGCTGCTCATGAAAAAGTGAAATATGAGCGGCTTGTAAAAGAACTTCAAAATAAAGATGTATCCTCCCAGCTTTTAAATCCTCCCGTGGTTATTAATCTTACGGGATGGGAAGGAGAACTTTTGAAGGAATATATGGATTATTTTGAACAGCTTGGATTTGAGATAGAGGAATTTGGCAGTGGTTCTTTTGCGGTGAGAAGTATGCCCACAGACTTATATGGCTGTAATGAGAAAGAATTATTTGTAGAGATCATGGATGAACTTTTGGAAAATCCCATGAAAGGAACGCCTGATGTGATACTAAAAAAACTTGCATCCATGGCATGTAAGTCTGCCGTAAAAGGAAACACGAAAATGGAGAGAGCAGAGATGGAAGCATTGATCGATGAACTGCTTACGCTCGATAACCCCTATCATTGTCCTCACGGAAGACCTACCATCATCTCCATGAGCAAATATGAAATTGAAAAGAAGTTTAAGAGGGTTATATCGTGACATATGTTAAGGATCCATTGGTGATACTGACGGGGCCTACTGCAGTAGGGAAAACAGCATTATCGATTAAGCTTGCACAGAAAATTGGCGGAGAGATCATCTCCGCTGATTCCATGCAGGTATACAGAGATATGAATATCGGATCTGCCAAAATCAAAGAAGAGGAGATGCAGGGGATTCCTCATCACCTGATTGATGTGTTAAGTCCTGATGAAGAATTTAATGTTTATACCTTTCAGCAGATGGCGAAGAAAAGCCTTGCGGAAATATATAAAAACGGACATATTCCTATTGTGACCGGAGGAACCGGATTTTATATTCAGGCGCTTCTTCATGACGTTGCTTTTGAACAGGAGGAAGAAACCAGCCATGTAAGGGGAAAACTGGAAGCACTTGCAGAGGAAAAGGGAAATGTTTATCTTCATGAATTGCTGAGAGAGAAGGACCCTGTTTCAGCAGATGAAATTCATGAAAATAATGTAAAACGTGTGATTCGTGCGCTTGAATTTTATGAATTAAACGGATTCCCCATCTCTCTCCACAATAAAGAACAAAGAGAAAAAAAATCCCCATATAATTTTGTCTATTTTGTACTGAATGATGAGAGAGAAAAATTGTATCGGCGTATTGATGCCCGGGTTGACATGATGCTGAAGGATGGGCTGGTCCATGAGGTGAAGCATTTGAGAGATATGGGATACCACAGGGATATGGTGTCTATGCAGGGATTGGGTTACAAGGAAATCCTTGCTTACCTCGAGGGAGAAATTACATTGGATGATGCCATTTATCTGATCAAGAGAGATACCAGGCATTTTGCTAAAAGACAGCTGACCTGGTTTCGACGGGAAAAGGATGTGATCTGGTTGAATAAGCCGGAGTTTTCTTACGATGAGGATATAATGCTTGATTTTATGACAGACATGCTGAGAAAGAAAGGAATTTTATGAAATGAATATAGAAAAGAAAGCGATGTATAAACAGATGGGGATCAGCGAAGAGGTCTATGAGTTTAGTGAAAAAATATGGAACTCTCTGTCGGACCGCTTTGCACAGATCGATGCTGTATCCGAATATAATCAGCTAAAAGTAATCGGAGCCATGCAGAAAAACAGAGTCAGCGAGGCTTGCCTTCTCGGGACAACCGGTTATGGATATAATGATCTTGGAAGGGATACTCTTGAGGCAGTTTATGCGGATATTTTCCATACGGAGAATGCGCTGGTGCGTCCGCAGATCACCTGCGGAACACATGCCCTCGCCCTTGCTCTGATGAGTAATCTGCGTCCGGGAGATGAACTTCTTTCTCCGGTAGGTAAGCCCTATGACACACTGGAAGAAGTCATCGGTATCAGAGAATCAAAAGGCTCTCTGAAGGAATATGGTATTTCCTATCGTCAGGTGGATCTCCTGCCTGATGGCAGCTTTGATTTTGAAGGGATTGCAAGGGCAATCAACGGCAAAACAAAATTAGTGACGATACAGCGTTCCAAAGGATACCAGACAAGACCAACTCTTTCGGTGGAAAGAATTGAAGAATTGATTACCTTTATCAAAGAAAGAAAACCGGATGTGATCTGTATGGTAGATAACTGTTACGGAGAATTTACGGAAGCGAGAGAACCCTCCGATGTGGGAGCGGATCTTGTTGTGGGTTCCCTGATCAAAAATCCGGGTGGAGGTCTTGCTCCTATCGGCGGTTATCTTGCAGGAAAAAAGGAATGCATTGAAAATGCAGCTTACAGACTTACTTCTCCCGGGCTTGGGAAAGAAGTGGGAGCCTCTCTTCAAGTGCTGAATTCATTTTATCAGGGATTGTTTCTTGCTCCTTCCGTAACTGCAAATGCTTTAAAGAGTGCCATTTTTGCAGCCAATATTTATGAAAGACTGGGGTTTGCGGTAGTGCCCGATTCTGTGGAGAGCAGACATGATATTATTCAGGCTGTGACATTCGGAGATCCGGAAGGTGTAATCGCCTTCTGCCAGGGGATTCAGCAGGCGGCGGCGGTGGATGGACATGTGACACCGGAACCCTGGGATATGCCGGGATATGACAGTCCGGTCATTATGGCAGCCGGTGCTTTTGTGTCTGGGTCTTCTATAGAACTTAGTGCAGACGGTCCCATAAAACCTCCCTATGCCGTTTATTTTCAGGGAGGTCTGACCTGGCAGCACGGAAAATTTGGCATTATGAAAACTTTGCAGAAGCTTGTCGAGAAAGGCATTGTGAGTGCAGATTTCAGTAGATTTATGTAAAATATTAGGGAAGGAAACTTATTAATTTTCCCTAAAATCGGTATACATCAAAGTCGCTTTGTGATAAGATAATTTCATATGCGAAAGAGGAGTTGGAGGATGAAGATGCGTAAGAATAATTGGGCCTGTTTCCTGCTTATCCTGGCGGGAATCGTGATCGGAGGCTTCATCGGAAGCCTGTTTCCGGTATCCTGGCTGAACTATGGACAAACCTTTGGACTTTCCAGTCCCATTGTGCTGGATTTTGGAATTCTGTGTATCACCTTCGGATTGTCCATTAAAATAACGGTTGCCAGTATCATAGGTATTATTGTGGGAATTGTTATTTACCGGTTCATTTAACAAAATAGAATTTCCTCAAAGCCATGTAAGAGAAGGGGCCGGAAAGGAAATTGTGGTTAAAAATTTATCAAAAGAAACTTTTGGCCTGGACATGCCTTATGAGAAGTTCCTGAAATTCGGGCCGGAAAGCCTGTCAGAAGCGGAACTTCTTGCTGTCATTTTGCGGACAGGTACCAAAAACTGTTCTGCGGTTTCTCTTGCAGAGAAGATTCTATCCTTGCCGAAAGGAAAGCAAAAGGGACTCAATGCCCTGCATCATATTTCTCTTTCTGAACTGATGGAAATACCCGGAATAGGAGAAGTAAAGGCAGTTAAGATCAAATGTATTGGTGAGCTTTCGAAGCGTATGGCAAGAGAAAGAGCTGAAGATGAGCTTAGGTTCGACCTTCCTTCTACTGTGGCATCCTATTTCATGGAGGAACTTCGGCATGAAGAAAAAGAAATGATTTTGCTTTTGTCTCTTGACAGCAGACTTCATTTGATTGAAAAATATGTGTTGTCTATCGGTACAGTCAATGCCTCTTTGTTATCGCCAAGAGAAGTATTTGTACGTGCACTGAAATGTCAGGCATCCTCGGTGATACTCTTACACAATCATCCAAGCGGTGATGCCACGCCAAGCAGAGAGGATCTGCTTGTTACCGGCAAGATAAAAGAAACAGGAGAGCTGGTAGAAATTCCCCTGATCGATCACATCATTATCGGGGACGGCTGTTATACCAGTCTCAAAGAAAAAAACTTATTATAGAAAGGGGTATTCATGTTGTCAATGAATGCATTTGGTATCGATTTAGGTACCAGCAATATTAAAATTTATAACAGAGCAGATGATACTATATTGGTAGAAAAGAACATGATCGCCATCGAAAATAAAAATACATTGTTTGCTTATGGTGATTCTGCGTTCGAAATGTATGAAAAAGCACCTTCCAATATTCACATTTCATATCCGCTTTCCAACGGTGTGATTGCTGACATCAAGAATATGGAGCTCCTTGTAAAATATTTTATCAATGATCTTTCCAGAAGTAATGTAAAACCTGCTGATTATTATATAGCGGTTCCCTTTGATGTGACAGAGGTGGAAAAGAGAGCTTTCTATGACCTCATCAAGGAAGCGGGCGTGAAGGCAAAAAAGATACTTGTTGTTGAAAAGGCTGTGGCTGACGGTCTTGGTATGGATATTGATGTAAAGAATGCCCAGGGTGTCCTTACCGTTAATGTGGGATATGATACAACAGAGATTTCTATTTTGTCCCTTGGCGGTATTGTACTCAGCAAATTGATCAAGGTTGGCGGATTGAAATTCGACGATGCCATCAGAAGTGCTGTTAGAAGAGAGTTTAATCTGCTCATTGGCGGTAAAACTGCTGAAAACGTTAAAATGTCATTAAAGGATCTGGAAAAAGAAGGAAAAGGTGCAGTTGTCTATGGACGTGATATCGTAACGGGACTTCCGGTGGAACGTGAGCTTCCCACGAAGCTGATTGATGAATGTCTGATCGAGCATTTTCACACCATCATTGACAGTATTAAAGTAATCCTTGAGAGAACACCTCCGGAACTTGCCGCGGATATCTACAGACATGGTATTTATCTTACCGGCGGTGCTTCGCAGGTTGGGCATCTGGCAGAAATGATCAGTAAAGGAACCGGTTTGAATGTCAATTTATCAGAAAATCCTGTGACCAGTGTTGCTCTCGGTCTTTCAAAGATCATAAAAGAAGATAATTATAAATCAGTTGCTTATGCTATTGAAGGAATGAGTAAATGAGTCCAGTAGTAAAAAGAAAAGGAGAAAAGTTTACATTACCCGGTAAATATCTCCTTTTTATTTTAACAATTGTATGTACGGGTTTGATCATACTTACTTTCAGCACTAACTTCCTAAGTGCACCCATAAGTGCCATAGGAGGTTTTGTTGTGGTGCCTTTGCAGGAAGGAATCAGCAAAGCGGGGTCCTGGCTGAGTACCCGTTCCGAAGAACTTGTTGAGATCAGATCTTTGCTGAAAGAAAATGAAGAGCTGAAGGCACAGGTGGACGAACTCACTATGGAAAATATCAGGCTTCAGCAGGATCGGTATGAACTTACAAATCTGCGTGAACTTTATGACCTGGATGCCCAATATGAAGATTATGATAAGGTGGGCGCAAGAATCATTGCGAAGGATACAGGTAACTGGTTCCATTCTTTTACGATAGATAAAGGATACAATGACGGTCTTGCCATTGATATGAATGTGATGGCCGGAAGCGGTCTTGTGGGGAGGATTATCGCCGTTGGACCGAACTGGTCCAAGGTATTGTCCATAATTGCAGATAATTCCAACACAAGCGGCATGGTTTTGTCAACCTCGGATAATCTGATTGTGACAGGGGACCTTGAATTGTATGCGGATGGTGTTATCAGCTTTGAAAAGCTGGTGGACAGTGCCGACAGAGTGGTGGAAGGCGATAAGATCGTGACCGCAAACGTCAGCGATAAATATCTGCCCGGTATTTTGATCGGTTACATATCGGCAATCAATGTGGATGCCAACAATCTGACAAAATCCGGATTGATCACTCCGGCAGTGGATTTTGAACATCTGGAAGAGGTGCTTGTCATCACGGAGACAAAACAGGCTGTAGGAGATGAAGAATGAGAAGATTTATTGTTTCTTTCCTGCTCGTAATTTCCTGTTTTGTGTTGCAGAGCACGGTATTTAAGTCAATTGCATTTGGTGGCATTATCCCCAATCTGATGATTGTCCTGACAGCCTCCTTTGGTTTTATGAGAGGAGAAAAAGTAGGAATTCTTTTCGGCTTTTTTTGCGGACTGCTTGCAGATATTTTTTTTGGAAGCGTGATCGGGCTGTATGCCATGATCTATATGTATATAGGATATGCCAACGGGAAATTCAATATGATTTTTTATCCGGAAGATATTAAATTGCCACTTGCCCTGATCTTTGTGAGTGATATGGTATATGGGCTTCTCAGCTATATTATCCTGTTTTTGATGAGAGGCAGATTTCATTTCACTTATTATCTGATTCACATTATACTTCCGGAAATGGTGTATACCATTGTTGTTACTTTGATTTTTTATCCTTTTTTATTGTGGATAAACAAAAAACTTGAAGACAGAGAACAAAAGGAGCGCTAACTGATTTGTTTGAGGAGTTCAAAGAAAATTTTTTGAATATGATAACATCCCGTACTTTTGTTTTGATACTTGCCATGATTTTGATTGCAGCAACCATTATTCACAGATTATTTGATCTGCAGATTGTCAATGGAGAAACATATCTGGATTCTTTTCAGACAAAGATCATGAAAGAACGAACGATTCCGGGAAGTCGTGGCTGCATTTATGACAGAAACGGTAATCTTCTGGCTTATAATGAACTGGCTTATTCTGTGACCATAGAAGATGTCTATGAGAGCGGAAAGATGAAAAATTATAACCTGAACAGTACCATCTATACACTGATCAAAATGCTTGAAAAGAATGGGGATACAACTGTCAGCGACTTTAAGATCATTCTGGACAAAAACAATAATTATGTTTTTACCGTGGAAGGAACAAGACTGCTGCGATTTCTTGCAGATGTCTATGGACGCACTACCATTGATAAACTGGAAGAAAAAGAAAAAACAGCTACAGCCCAGGAGGTTATTGACTATCTTTGCGGCTGGGACAGATTTCGGATAGGTGAGTATACACAGGCGGATACCAAGGATACTTTCATTCCGGGCAATGGTTTTACCAGGGATGAGATACTGAAGATCCTGACGATCCGGTATGACATGAATACCAATTCCTTTCAGAAATATATCGCCACTACCGTTGCCACGGATGTGAATGAAGAATCGGTTGCTGTGATCATGGAAAACTGCAAC
>JAGAQU010000047.1 GCA_017622575.1 Lachnospiraceae bacterium | reverse complement strand
TGATTTCGAAGCAAGACTACCGAAATATCTGCGTAATGCACTCCATCCAGAGGCTGTGGTGGCATAAATTGCTATTTTGTTAGCTGAAGTATTGAATTTTCAAGGTGCGAAGCCTATTTTAGGTATGGGAAGTCTTAGTTAATAAATTTGTATTTTTAAAAATATGACAAACTAATTCAGTTCTAATTTGCTCACCGGATGTACCTTTCTTTTTTCCTCCGGTGGCATCTCCATATAGTTCCCGAACTTAAATCTTAAATAACCGTCATAATCCTTAATTCCTTGAAATACTTTACCTTCAAAAACAATATCCGCACTGTGTTCATACCAGTTTCTATAATATCCCCATTCTCTATTCGGCGTAGGGAACATTAGAATCCGAACCATTTTTGTCTTCTTCCGGTTTGCATTGTGAATCATAATATGATAATAGCGAAATATTGCTTTCTCAGGAATCTTGTCCAGTAATCTGTATATCTGTCGTTTCCAGAAATTCTTTTCTGCAATCTTTCCCACTCTGGACCATAGAATTTTTCTCACACAAAAGCATTCAAAATTTTTTAAACTCCGTAAGAGATATTGATCCGGTACACCATCCAGCGGAAAGATATCGATAAATACCCCCTGCATATATGGCATATGCTCCTGACGTTCCCGTAGAAAAAGTGTATTCTTTCTGCGCAGCTTTCCATATCCCCAACGATACCCTTTTGTATTTCTGTGATCCTGGAAGATAAATCTGGAAGTATCCAATTCCTGCTTACATGCTTGACGAAATTTTTCATATTCGGATCGTAGCATTGCAACATCCGCATCATCATCCCACGGAATATATCCGCCATGGCGAACTGCACCAAGCAAGGTTCCTGCTATTATATTGTACTTAATTCCGCACTTCCTACAAATTCTGTCAACCTCTACCAGCATTTCCAGCTGGATCATTTGAAGTTGACGAAGCATTGTGGTGTCAAGCTGTATCATTTTTTTGACCTTTTCTTTCAAATATAAAAGACCATTGCACAGGCAACAGTCTTTTCTAACTCTTTATCGTCTGCCTCCATGCAATCTTTTCATTCTTCCTGAACTTTAATATATATATCGGAGGAAAACTATTTTTCTTTAACCTAATTCTACAAGTATCTTTCCGGCTCATTCAAAAAAACATCTGTAATTCCTTGTCGCTCCAGTTCTCTCAAATCCAATAAATTGCCCGTAGATTTCTCAGGAAACAAATGTCCCGTAAACCATGAGCGAACCGGATATCCTGCCACTTGTTCCTTTGCAAGATCCATCCCGCGCCAAAATGGATGAAGCGCATTCGCACCACATCCTCCCTTTAGTTTATAGAGGCAGTCAGATACCTTGACATCAAGGATTCCTGCCTCAGCATCCGAATCCATATTTCTAATTCTCTCAATAGATAATGCACTGAAAGAAGAGTAGACAATACTGTTCTGTATACCACGCCTATGGACCAGCTCAATAATTATCTCTTCCATACCTTCATAAGGGAAAACGCTGTTTTTTAGTTCAATATTGAGTTTTAGCCCTATCCGCATCTTGTCTTCTAGCAAATCTAATACCTCATCTATTGTAGGTATTTTTTCATATTTTCCATTTCCGGCATCAATTCTAAGCTTTTTCAATTCATTGAGTGTAAAGCTTCTCAATTCTCCTGTCCCATCTGTTGTCCTATCCACTTTTTCATCATGACAGACGACTATATGTCCATCCTTCGTCAACTGTATGTCCAGTTCAATACCGGTAAGTCCCTTGATCTCTGCTGCTTTTTCAAAAGCAAGCAACGTATTTTCCGGATAATGCTGACTGCACCCCCGATGCGCCCATATCTTCATGATCAGCCTCGCTTCTCCTCAATAAATTTCTCTAAGACACCTGCCATAGCAATCGATTCGCTGCGCGTCAACTTAAACTCACTCTTGCTGCTCCCGTTGATCAAAGACAGAAAATCACTGATTTCGTATCTTAGGCCATCTCCCAGGAATCTGTCAGAATACTTTTCAACATCATTAGGATTTTCGTGATGCACCTCAAAGTAGGTCGTTTTCCACCATGGTGCCTCTGCCACAATATATCCTTTGGTTCCTGATATCAAAAGCCGTCCCTCTGATTTTACGCCCAAACCGCAAGTAGCTGTCCCTATCCCGTTTGGATATTTAAAAGAAGCCTTGGTAAATAAGTCCAGACCATTATCATTATCTATTGTATCAAAGCGCACTTCCGTGAATTCATCGCCAAACATCTTTATGATGGGCAGCATGCAATAGCTTCCAAGTTCAATAAAGCTTCCGCCATATCTCAAATCTGTAAACTCTCTGCCGTCTTTCTTTTCCAGTTTGGTAAAACATGCCTCAACATTACGAATACTTCCAATCATTCCGCTGCAGGCAATTCCAAGAAGCTGTGTAAATCCGGGACAGTATGCTGTCTTAACACCCTCAAACAAAATCAGACTTCTTTCCTTTGCGTAGGCAAACAATTCTTCTGCTTGCTCTTTTTGCAATACCATGGGTTTTTCACAGAGTACATGTTTGCCGTGCATAAGTGCCGATTTAATATATTCATAATGCGTATCATGCGGAGATGCCACATAAACAGAATCTATCGCATTATAAAAATCCTCCAGTTCTCTATATGCCTCTATTTCCCATTTTTCTGCAAAATTTAGAGCACTCTCTGTATGAGGATTATAAACACCCTGCACGCTTACACCGCTGACCAGCTTTGCTTCCGGGATAAAACGATTTGCAATTCTTCCGGTACCGATAATACCGATTCTCTGGATATGCTTTTTCTGTGATCGCAGCATAGTACTGGAAATATTTTTGGTTCTCTCCAGATATACCACCTGGCAATAATCCTTCAGATAATCGAAATGTCCCACCCAATCAGAGCCTACCGTAAAAATATCGATATGATATTTTTTTATATCTCGAAATTTTTGTCCGGGTGACTCCTCAATGATAATTTCATCCGCGAATCCCGTTTTACGCACATTCTCAATTCTTGTCATCAGGGAATCAACAACATTCAGTTTTCCTCTGTTCTGGTCATATCCTTCTGTAGTTACTCCTACAATCAAATAATCTCCAAGCTGTTTTGCTCTCTGCAGAAGTCTGTAATGTCCTTCATGAAAGAGATCAAATGTACCATACGTAATGACTCTTGTCATATCCGCTTCCTCCTAACGTTGAAGTAGCCTGTCCTTCATAGATTGAAAAACCTTTTCCCCGCATGTTCCGTCATGATTTGCCGCAATTTCTCCGTACGCACGGGTCTGCCGGTCCCTGTCAAATGCATTTCCGGTGATGCTTCCATCCAGAAAATCCGGTAAGGTATTGAATGCATTTTCCTGGCAGGCATATTGAAGCCACTCACAATTTTCCATAACTCCCGGTTCATTTTTTTCTATGCTTTCCTTAGGAAATCCTATTGTAATTTCTTCACACTTTTCCTTCTCAGGATTTACCAGATAAAGTTTTCTGTCCGGGCAGGAAAAGAAATAGTATTTTTTCTCTCCCTCTATTTCTGTCGAATAATAAAAATACCCTTTCCCATAGCTTGTATAATATCCGTTTTTCGCTCTTTCCGGCATTTCAAAGGGTGGTATCCACTCTGTTACTGTTCCGTTTTTTCTGTCAATCCTGATGGACTTGTTTCCCCAATAGGCTGGTAAGTAGACCGTGTCTTCATAAAATGCTGCAAATCCGAATGGTCTCTCATCACATTCGTATCCAAGTACCGGATGCTTACATTTTATTCCTTGAGGCAAGTCTGTATATTCCTGCAATTCCCCACTCTCAGGATTCCATCTGCAAACTACATAACCGGAATATGGCAATATCCAAAGATCAGTACCATCTGACTGTAAAGCAGCGCATCCGCAATTACACTTTGAATTCGTTGACAACACCTTCATTTCCCCTGTCTGTGCATGAATTGCCAAGATCCTGTTATCTACGGGAGATGCTATGAAAACATATTCCTTCCATACACAATAGCCGCCAAGCCGCTTCTGCCCTTCAAAATTTGCTCCAACAATATCCATGTGTTCCTGCAGATATTTCATATCTCCATTTTCTGTATTATATCTGACAATTGCCGGATAATTATTAGGTAGCAGGAAAAGGTATTTACCACAGCTGATTGCCCCATAAAATGCACCTCTTTGCTCAATACAATGCTGAAGTGTAATCTTTTTATCGATACCATGTTCACCGATCACAAGAATATTCTGTGCACTGGCAGGACATACATAGTCTTTTCCATCAATCGTAATCACGCAGGCGTAATAATCACCATATGCATAATCCGACAAATTGCAGAAATATTCATATTTATAGTTGTCCTCCGGCGAATGATAGAGCTTATTTCCCTGGGTGATCATCCATTCGTTGTTTCCATAGACATAGAAGCCTTTGATTATCTCACCGCGCCAATCATTCTCATCAGGAAGACTGTCAATATTATTATTCAAAATAAACAAAGGTTTGCCGGCGAGACCAAACAAAGATGTTACCGATGTTCCCGAATCTCCGATATAAGCATCGCAGAGCGCTATTGTATCCGTAATTTCGGGAGTATCATCATATATTCCAAAATCACTTTCCAAATAATATTTCTTAAGTGCATCATAAACAGGCTTATAACTTTCACGCATGGATGTAAAAGTCGATTCCAGCAGAGGATGTGGCCTCCATATCAGGCAGGCATCCTTTCGCCCGGCAAAGCATTTAAACACATACTCCATCTTTTTTAAAAATGCTGCAGTGTTACCGAGCATTCCGCCAATACTGGTATTATAGAAGTAAACCTTCTTTCCCTCCATCTTCTCCTTCCAACCGGCAGGCGGCTCCGGGGGATTTTGACAACGTCTGATTACTTTATCAAACTTTGGAGAACCTAATGGAAGTAATTTATCTGCCGGTAGCCCTGGATCAAAAAATTTTCGATACTTTTCTGCCTGTATCACAATGTAATCCGCATAATAATAGGCACTACAGCTACTTTGCCCTTCGCTCATTCCTCCCGCTGTTGAATAGTAAGGAATATATATAAGACAATCCGTAAACTGTTTCAAGTTTGATGAATAGAAAAACGGATGCACACTTGTCACATTATTATACTGATCATATGGATTGTGAATAAAGATCAAATCAGGATGGCGCTGTTCAAAGTTATATTCGTTGTAATGGGTAACCGGGACATAATCCGGGTATTCATTTCCTTCGTAATGCTCCTTTTCAAAACTGCCATCTGCTCCTTTGTCATAATAGGGAATCGGCACCACATATGCGTCACAGTCGGCATCAGCCGCTGCTGCCATCCACACACTTTCCAATGAATCCCACATAGATACTTTATAAGGGAGGAAAACAGCCTCGATCCTATCCGGTATTTCTGATTCCATGCAAACCTTAATTTTTTGCAATATATCTTCTGTTTGTAGGTAAATTTCCCTACACTTCTGCGGACTGTCCAATGCCTCCGTAATCTGATAAAGCATTTCACAATATGTTTCCAATTCATGTATACTGTTTAAATCTGTTCCATAAATCTCCTCAATCTGCGTCCCAATAGCAATCGCACAGCTCTGACAATCGGTCACCAGTCCAATTATCTTTTCACTATTGTTCTTCAACAGTATTTTTTTAATCAAATGGTTGCCCTTTAATAAGGTCTCATATGTGTCAAATAATTGTTTTCTGATTGTTCTGCTCATTGACTTCACCACTAAAAAAGCAGAAGAAAGTGTTGACTTTATGCCCTATCTCATACTCAACATTTGCTTCTGCTTATATCCTCCCTGATTGCCATGAAACTTCCTTGTTATGCTCAATTACTTATAATAGTATATCGGCTAAATGGTACATAATCTTAACCATAGTTATGAAAATATACTGTCTTATGCGGTGATCTGCTCCGTATGACTGTCTGGGTTCAGCATTCTGTCAGACGTTCTTAAGAAACAATATTTTTTGCTTTCTCATACTCTTCTACGGTTGTCCCCAAGCCTTCACAAGCTTCCTTCAAACTGATATGAAAATTTCTCATAGCGGCCTCCACGTTTTTTGCCAAGTTCTTCAATATTCCGACCTTTTCCCCTTCTTTTATACCTTCTTTTATCCCCTCTTCCAATCCCTCTTCATACAGTGACTTCTTCACATATTCTTCATTGTACTCATAAATTGACATTGCCATTACCTCCGCCTTTTGATCCAGGAAAAAATCCTTTAATATGTCCTTCTCTATGCAGGTATTAATTGCCTCCTCCACTGCCTTCTCCAGCTTCATGGTCTCAAGGGTTTTCCGCACCTGCGCCACAAAAAAAGAGTAGCCTGCCAGTGCTTTACATTTCTCCATGAGTTCTTTATTCTGCCCGTAATTAATATTGATCGTGCGCACCGTCAGCTCGATACAGCCCTCTTTCCCATCCTCAAAGGAATCCGACAGCTTCTGCGTAAATTCCTCTTCCTTGCGCTCGAGACCATTGTAAAACACGATATACTGCGGTGCCGGTATCATAATCTTCTTCCGAATGCTCAAGTCCACATCCTTCACGTATTTTTTATAAAGGTCTGCAAAATACAGAAACCCCCTGAGCGCCATGTTTGGGCAATAGGATGACTGGTGCTCAAACAGGCACATGTTGCTGTCAATCACAAAAGATATGTCATTTTTCATCTTCATATAAATGGCATTTTCCAGTGTGTTTACAATCAGGTCATCCTCGTTGGTGTAGTCCGTATCATTCAGTGCATTATACAGCTCCAGCAGTCTCTTCTTGTCTTTGAACAGTATCCGGAATACCCTGTCCTTATAGGTGTGGTATACCGCCGGTTCCTCCGCCACAATGTTAAGTCGCAGTTCTTCATACATATTTTCTTTCTCCCTTCGTGCGGCAGAGAATATATCCAGCCATCCTACGAAAGGCTCTGTCCGATTCCCTGCTTTATTCAGATAATTAATCGGGTAAAAAGCAAGGATTTCAAAACAGATTATGTGCCGGTCGGCACGCTTTAGAAAAAAGATTCGATGTGCGAATTTCCGTCAGAATATCTATGTTCTGATTCGATTGTAACAAATACCGTTTCCAACCGTCAATATGTATTTGGGAAATTTTCATATTGTTTAGGGGAAAAATTATAGTATTCAAATTCGGCATATGGTATTATAAAATAGTAATAAAATATTTTAGGAGAACACCTATGATACCAATATCTATCTGTATTATAGCAAAAAACGAACAAAAGTATATTGGCAATTGCCTGTCTGCCATACGTAAGTCTTTCGAAGTTCCTCTTGGATGCAATCCTATACCACATGAGATCATTGTAACAGATACGGGTTCTACAGATTGCACAAAAGATATTGCAAAAAAATATGCTGATAAAGTTATAGACTTTAAATGGGTTAATGATTTTTCTGCTGCCAGAAATTTTTGTATTAGTCATGCCAGCAATGACTATGTTCTAAGTATAGATTGTGATGAGTATCTCACCCAAGCCGACTGGTATAAAACGGATGAATTAATTCATACCTATTCTGAACAGATTGCCACTATTGCTTTGAACAATGATCAGATTATCAACAGTCAGCAAACCGTGTTTCGTTCACGTATACCACGTTTTTTTCCAAAAAGCTGTTTTCATTTTGAAAAAAAAGTACATGAACAGATTCGTCCCCTGCCATCCTACATCACAGCGTCTTTAGGGGATAATACTCCGCAATCAATTGATCAGTTTATCGACGATCATACTTTTCATCTTCCACTAGAATTCCGTCATGTTGGATATTTGGGAGATGAAGCATATTTAAATGCCAAATGTAAGCGCGACTTGATTCTTATTCTTGAAGAATTAAATGAAAATCCAGCAAATGCATACAATCTGTTTCAAGCCGGGCAGTGCTATCGTATGATGGGCGACAATGAAAATGCTATTCAGTTCTATGAAAAAGCACTTCTTTTCGACTTAAATCCTCAGATGGATTATGTTAAAGTTCTTATTCAGTCATATGGTTATTGCCTTCTTGATCTTAACCGTCATGAGGAAGCCCTTGGTCTTGAAGCAATTTATAATGATTTTGCAACCACTGCGGATTTTGCTATTATGATGGGAATCATTTACGCTCACAACAAAATGTATTTGAAAGCATTAGCTGAATTTGTCAAAGCCCTTTCCTTTTCTGATGACGAAACATTTGTTCAAAGCAACAACATGCAGACTGCTCACTACAATATCGGATATATATATGAAATTTTTGATCAAAAAGAAAATGCGATAACTCAGTATAAGATGTGTGGAGATTATCCTCTTGCTTTAGAAAGATTAAAGGAGTTGACTTAGCTCAACTCCTTTGTAATGATGGCGTACATTTTATAATTTCCTCCAAAATAGCATCTGAAACCTTTGTCTGTTTCAGATACATTCTTTCCTCTTCGGTTTCTGCATTTAATTTTCGATTTCTTAGGATAAAAATAATCTTTTGATAATGTTCCAGAAGCTTTTTAGTATCCGTAGAATAGGAAAGCAAGCTGTTCTCTTTTTGTTCTTCTTCTATCAGACATAAATGTATAATTTGGTATAACATCCGCAGTTCATTATAAATATCAGAATTTTCCAATAATACATCAGGTCTTTCCCGTAACGTTTTCTCAAAAACTTCTTTTGCCGAAGTAATCTTTTTCTGTTTGAATAAACTTGCTATTTCATTCTTAAGAATTATGGTTTCCGCCTTCTCCGACGCTATTCCAACAGGTACTTCACAATAAGTCAGTTCATTTTGCAAAATATAAACAAACATCATCTGCTCTGATAGAAATCCATACACCCGCTTATGATAATCATCGTAATTGGTTACATCAATTTCCTGTGATGCCTCTGCAAATATATCGAATAACCATTTTGCATATTCCTTTAGAATAAAAAGACTGGTAATACACAAATTACCGCAAAAATAGGTTTTACCTTCCATTACTGTTTTAAAACTTTGAATATATTCCGGATATAATTTCGATATAGCTTTTTCTACAGCTTCCAAATCTTTAATATTGTGAGCTTGTCCATAATAGCATTTATAATTCACTTCACATTCTTCATGCTTTGGCATAATCACATCATATTGCTTAAGCAATTCAAGATAAGTGTTCCTATCCATTACACATCCATTTGAATTGATAAAGTATCTTCTATAGTGACACAAGCCAACATAATTCGTATCATTAAAACTAATATTTTTCCATATCCAATACAGACCAGTCAATTCCCCAAACAGATAGTTTAAATCAGAAATATTTTCTCATATATTATCTCCGCGATAACCAAGTTCATTTTTGCCTTCGCGTCCAACATGTAATGGTATATAAATTGGCTGCAACGGCGAATTAAATTTCACATGAGTTGCAACAAAAACAGTTATTTTCTTTTTCTGTTGTTCTTGCAATAATTGATTCTTTAATACATACGATGGTTCATATCCATGGCATTTAGTGAGATATTTTATAGCTTCCCCAATCCTATTTTGTGTCGCATATATTATTGCCATATGGTAATAAGCCAGAAATGAATTGGCACCTTCCTGATTGGCAAATTCTATTTTTGTGGCCTCTTGATATTCTGTGAGAGCTCTTGAGAGCAATCCATTCTCCTGATATATTCTTCCCATCAGATACAAAAAGTCGGCTGATGTTGAAAACTCATTATATATACTTTCAAAACCCATGGCAATCTCTTTTTTCCCTATTCTCAAAAGATCATCGCCATAAGATGTTACCATTTCAATTACATATGCCAGCTGTGGATCAATATCATACTCTAAGCCCTTTTCAAAACACTCACATGCCATATCGTAATCTTCTTTTATTTCATAACCTTTTCCCAGTTGATAATACAGATAAGGAGTCTCGCCTTCTTCACTTATCTGTTTCTCAAGAAGCATAATATTTCTATTTGCCTTTTGCCAGCGTTCTTCTTTTGTCATATCATAACCATCGTGCCATATCGTGGCATTCAGTAAATAGCAACTCATCTCTCTCTGATAAACGGGAGTCAATTGCTCATGAATCCTTCCTGCATACCGGAAATTCTTTCTTGAGTAAAAACGCTCTGTTCGGTCAATCTGATATTCTTTCCCCGTATCCGTTGTGACCTGATTTCTTCTCGTAACAGCTCCTGCAGATGTGCTTAAGTTCTTCATGAAATAATCCATTTCCTCTAAATCAAGATTTTCAATTACTTCATCTGCATCCAGCATTAATATCCAGTCATTAGAAGCCATTTCCAACGAATAATTCCTTGCTGCACTAAAATCATCACACCATGCAAAGTGAAAAATTTTATCAGTATAGAGACTTGCAACTTCACAGGTTTTATCCTGTGAACCGGTATCTACTATAACAATTTCAAATCCGTATGGCTTAACCGATTTCAAACATCTGGCAAGTTTTTTTTCTTCATTTCTCACTATCATACACACAGATACTGGTAACATTGCTTTTCCTCATTTCGTTAATTATAAAAAGCGGACTCGGTATTTACCGAGTCCGCCTGGTAGCTGCAATGAAATAACTACTTTTCGCCTTTGCGAAACGGTTATTAACCTAACAGTGACAATACGCCCTGGTTGCTCTGGTTAGCCTGTGCAAGCATTGCCTGACCAGCCTGAGTAAGGATATTGTTGTTAGAGTATTTAACCATCTCAGATGCCATATCTGTATCACGGATAGCAGATTCAGCACTTGTGGTATTCTCTACTACGTTATCCAGATTGTTGATGGTGTGCTCAAGACGATTCTGAATTGCACCGAGATCTGAACGTTGTTTAGAAACGGTCTGTAATGCGCTCTTAACAAATGCATTCAGGCTTGCAAATCCCTTAGCATCAATCTTCGTTGTTGCACTGTCAGCCTTAAAGCTTGCAATTAAGTTAAGCGCCTTTGTTTCATTCATAAGAATTGAAGGAGCTGTTCCATCAGTTGAATATGTAACCTTCTGATTACCTGTTTGTGCTGCAAGTCCTGCCATAGACATTGCTTTAATCGTGATAGTAATATGCTGTCCGGACTCTGCACCAACCTGAAGTGCTTTTCCGCTTGCGAAGTCACCATTTAACAGATTCTGCTCGTTGAATGTTGTTGTAGACTGAACACGGTCAATTTCACTCATCAGCTGTCCGATTTCAGACTGAATATACTGACGGTCAACTGTTGTAAGAGTTCCGTTTTCACCCTTAACTGCCAGTTCGTTCATTCTCTGTAACATATCATGCACTTCGTTCAGAGCACCTTCAGCTGTCTGTACACAAGAGATACCATCTTCTGCGTTAGCGGATGCCTGTGTAAGACCTCTGATCTGTCTTCTCATCTTTTCGGAAATGGATAAACCAGCTGCATCATCTGCTGCACGGTTGATCTTGTAACCGGATGATAACTTCTCTGTTGACTTAGCCTGTGTTGATGTTGTGAGACCTAACATTCTGTTAGAGTTCATTGCTGTGAGATTGTGTTGTACTACCATAATTTTTCCTCCTTGAAATTAACGTCGCTTCCCTGCGTACGTTTGATACTTTTTTGTGTAGTCAGTTTTTCGAATTCGTACGCACCCGAAACTCTGCTACCTGATTTCTTTTTTGTAAGCAATTTGTTTTGCTTTACTTGTTAAGTATATCGGATGATTCTTCAAATACTTTAGAGCTTTTCAAAACTTTTTTGCTTACCAGAACATTTTGTTCTTTTATTTGTAATTTATATCGGATAAATTTCCCAATACTTAATAGCTCTCTGACAAAAACATCAACAAAATTTTATTGACCATTTCCAGCACATTTCCTTCTTCTGCTCTTTTCAATACATCTGCCACCACTGTATCAAACAGTCCTGTTTCCAACAGTTCCTTCTTATACTTTGCAATCAGTCTGCATCTGCTCTCGTAATAAGCGCCCGCTGCAGAAGAAACGCTGTTTCTAGAAAGATAAGCATCCATCAGCGCCTCTTCCACGAATCCAACCTGATATGCTTTCGCAAAACGCAGCACAAACTCCCAGTCCTCCAAGCTCTTGTAAGATGGATCAAAACCACCGCATTGCAGGAAACATTCTTTTCGCATCAGCATGGTAGGCGCCCCTATCGTATTTCGCATTAGCAGGGAAGTAAAAATATCTCCCTCCAGTTCACCCTGCACGTTTTCAGGAGGAACAAGGTAGCTTTCTTCCTCTTCTGTATGGTAACGGTAAGAAGAATAAACCATGGAATATTCCGGATGTGCCCGCCAGTATTCCATCTGTTTTTCCAATTTATCCTTTCTCCATCTGTCATCACTGTCCTGAAATGCGATCAGAGAAGCGGTTGCCATAGAAACGCCTACATTTCTGGCATTGGAAACACCCTGATTGGACGACAATTTTTTATACAGTAATCTCGGATCTTCTATTCTCCCAATCACTTCCTGTGTATCATCTATTGAACCGTCATCCACAACGATCACTTCCAAATTGTCATAGGTCTGATCAAGCACATTTCGAACGGATCTCTCTATTAAATTTCCACGATTGTAAGTGGGAATGATCACACTGATTTTTTCTGTCGTATCCACGTTTCTACATCACCGCCTCATATAGTAACTTTATATTCTTATTCATATGGTAACACATTCCCGCTTAAGTTTGAACATTTTTTCCCTGTATGCTATCATATTTTCATAATGTTAGATTAAAAGGCTTTATAAGACCTTCTGTTGTCATCACGCACAGGCAAATCAGTTTCCGGCGATTTTGGGCACTGCGAAGATAAGACGCATGAAAACGTGGAAGCCTTTGCTGAAGACGTTTTCAATCTCTGCGGCTTATCGGAGCGCACAGTGCACATGAGCCGAAAATGATTTGACTGTGCGTGATGACCACCGAACCCCTTATAAAATCTTTAACCCTACCACCTATGAAACAACCGGGAGGCATACCTTATGAACATCCTGTTTTACCGCTACGGCAGCATCTGTGAACCCGACCTGATCGATGCTTTCAAATCCCTGCAGATCACTGTCATTGAAGAAGATACCGAAATCTATCAGAAATCCATTGCACCGGAAGTCCGCATCCGTCTTCTTGCAGAGCAGCTTTTGACGCATCAGATTTCTTTCGTGTTCAGCATCAACTTTTTCCCTTACATTTCGGAAATCTGTCAGCGGCTTAATGTAATTTACGCCTGTTTAAGTGTGGACTGCCCTGTGCTGGAGCTTTTTTCCCGTTCCATCCGCAACAGCTGTAACCGGATTTTTCTGTTTGATTACCACCAATATGAACAGTTCAAAGAGGAAAATCCTGACTGCATTTTTTATCTTCCCCTTGGAGCCAACACTGACCGTTGGGATGAATGTCTCTCTTCCCTGCCCGCAGAAGGTAATGACCAATGGAAATATGATATTTCTTTTGTCGGCTCACTCTACAACGAAAAGTCGCCTTATGACCATTTACCCCTCTCAGACTTTGACCGGGGTTTTGCAGATGGTCTTATGGAAGCCCAGTTGAAGCTCCCGGGTCTTTCCCTGATTGAGGAAGCTCTCTCCAAAGACCTGATCGTAGCACTGAAAAAGGCCGCAGAAGCATCCGCCGACAATTCCGCACAGTTTCATACTCTGCCGGATGCCTTCACAGATACGGATCCTTATGTAGCAGCCAATTATTATTGTGGCATGCGGATTTCGGAGCTTGAGCGGATTCGCACGCTGAATGCACTCGCAGAAAATTTCCGGGTAGATCTTTTTACCAGAAGTAATACCGGTGATCTGAAAAACGTCCACTGTCACGGAGGGGTGTCCACCCACGAAGAGATGCCGCATATTTTTTATCAAAGCAGGATCAACCTGAATATCACCATGCGTCCGATTCAGACCGGTCTTTCCCAGCGTGTATGGGATGTGCTCGGCTGCCGGGGTTTTCTGTTATGTAATTATCAATCGGAAATACCGGAATATTTTCAGATCGGAAGTGATCTTGACTGTTACGAGAATCTGACCGATCTAAAAGAAAAGGTTGCCTTTTATCTGGCCCACGATGACATTCGAAAGGAGATAGCTTCCCACGGCTATCAGACAGTGAAAGAAAAACACACCTGCCTTCACAGAGTTATCTCCATGCTGAATCTTATCTATCCGTCCGAGCATACTGCTTAATTGGCACAGCTAAATTTCTGCTTATATGAAAAAGGCATTTTCATGGGACTCATCCACGAAAATGCCTTTATTTTTTAGCACTGTCTGTTACTTCTTTTCATCCACAAAGCGGGAGTTCACGCCTCCGCTTTTACTCATATTCTGATAATACCCGTAAGCAGCCTTGGAGGAAATCCTCACTTTACCAAGATTCTGGCGTTCTTTTGCAAACTTCTGTTCCACCATTTTTTTGTTGCGACTTTCCTGTGCCTGAATCCTCACACTTCTGTCTGTAATTTCACTGATCAGACTCTGCAGCTGCTTAATCTGTACAGCATATCTTTCTTTATTCGGAAGTAATTCCGCCTTAATCTTTTCATACAGTGTTTCAAAGCCTTCATCCAGCTTATTCAGCTCATTGATATAACTGTCCTTTTCATCCACAGTGCGGTCAAAGGCCTCCATATCAAAGCCCTCTGCCTTCAAGATCTCTTCCTGTGCATTGTTTATTTCTTCGATATACTTTAAAGCTGTAATTTTTTTCTTAAGGCTCTCCTGCAAAACACTCAGATAGGTATCTAACATACGACTCCCTTCTCTCTGTTGATGCGCATAACTTCCTTCCAGGTATCACGCATGGAATGGAGATGATCAAGAACTTCCTCCAGGATCTCTTTATCCTTCTTGATGTTTGCCTGTACAAGTCTTCTTGCCAGATATTCATATACCCTGTCAAAATCCTGAGCCACAGGGTATTTCATATCCAGAGTCAGTCTGAAATGTTCGATAATTCTCTGTGTTTTTACAATATTAATATGTGCCTTCTCAATGTCCTTCTGCTCTACTGCTGTAATGGCAATATTGCAGAACTTGATTGCACCTTCATAGAGCATAAGTGTCAGTTCCGCCGGTGATGCTGTAAGAATTTTGCTGTTTTTATACTGTGCATAAGCATTTGGCAAAGCCATATTATGATCCTCCTAACAAACTTGTAACCGCGCTTGAGTTGGACTGCATCTTTGCGAGAGCAGTTTCCATGGCTGAGAACTTCTTATACCATTTATCCTCATAGTCGGTCAGTTTTGCTTCTGCCTCCTTAATCTTTGAGGAATAGCTGTCGTAATCTTCCTTCATCTTCTTATCGTCATACACAGTGTTCATACTGCTGTAATCCGATCTTGCCATCAGATCATCCAGTTTAGTATACAATGTTTTGGACAGCTGGGTGAAGAAATCCACAACTGTATTGGGGTCCTTGGTGATCATTTCCTTCAGTGTATTGTCCTTGGTCTTCAGAGTCTCCTCGTCCTCGTCACCATTGATATGATATGCGTTCTTCTCGTTGTCCGCTGCATTGAAGTATCCGAGCGTCTCGATTCCGAAGTCAGACAGATACAGTGTCTTACCGTTTACGGTATAGCCGCCTGCCATGATCTCTTTCATGGCGCTGGAAACAGAATTGAGTGTGGAGTCGCGGCGAAGCAGGGAATCCTTGATCTTTTCCTCCCACTTCTCAACCTCCTTCTCACTCATGGAATCCTTTTCCTCATCGGTGAGGGGATCATAACCCTTGGAGGACTCTGCATTATACAGCTTATCCATCTCATTGATCAGGCTGCTGTATTCCTTGATAAAGTTTTTGACCATGTCATAGATGCCGCTGACATCGTTCTCTGTTGTCAGGGTGATCTTCTCACCGACTGCTGTCTCACCCTTGCAGGTGATGGTAAGTCCATTAATATCGAAGGTATTGCTGCTCGACGTAAAGGGTGCACCGTTTAAGGTGATCTCTGCATCTTCGCCATCGACCTTAAACGCTTTACTTCCGGTCAGGTCATCATAATTTGCAAGCACATCCTGAGCCTTAGCGATCTTTCCCTCGATATCGGCAGTTGCTTCTTCCACAGTTTTAGCACCGGCTGTGCCATTTTCATTGATATAGTCTGTATTCAGCTCGGTAATTCTGTCCGTCTTTTCAGTAATAGATTTCAGGTTGGTGTCATAACCATCCAGGTAGGAAAGCTCTCCCTTTGCCTTGTTCAAGTCTGCTGTCAGGGTTGCTTTTTCTTCCTCTGTAAGATTCTCATCCTTTAACTGTTCTTCCAACTCTGCTATCTTTTCATTCAGAGTTTCCTGTCTTTCAGCTCTGGAATCAGAATTCTTGATATCAAAGTCTTCACTGCCATATTCTTCGTTGTAAGCCTTTACCAGTTCATCCTGCTTTTTCTTAAGGCTTTCCACTGCGCTTTCAAGTGATGTCTTTTCCGCTTTATAACTCTTTAAAAGCTCCGCTGTCTTCGCCTCGATGGCACTCTGCTTTGCATCCGAATCATTAGCAAGATCGGCATACTTCTGGTATGCTGCCTTCACGTCCTTATCATAAACGAGAATTCCCAGCTTATCCAGTGCTTTTGTGCCACTGTCATTTGATGCAGTGATGGTAAAGTCTTTCTCTTCTCCTGTACCGCTCGCACCGATAAAAAGCCGCTGATTGGTTGCATCAAAGTTTGCCTTCACACCTACAGACTGCAGTTTGCTTACAAGACTGTTAATAGTTGTATTCTCATCAACTGTTATTTCCACAGTCTTACCACCGCTGGTAATTTCAAATTTACTGCCTGCCTCAATGCCAAGCTTCTCGACAAGCTTGCTGCCGGAGGTTACTTTATTGCCGTCTTTATCAGTGATTTCAGCTCCCGTAAGATAACCGGCTTTTGCCAGCTTATTGATCTCCAGTGACTGTACACTGTCCATAGCGCTGTCTTTTGCGATTACACTGACAAGGTTATCATTGGAGGTCTTTGTCGCTTTCTTCATATAGGATGACTGATAGCGAAGATCGCTCAAGGTTCCGCTATACAGCTTTTTTATCTTATTATTGAGTTCTTTCCAGGCGTCCTGCTTCCATTCCAATTTGGTCTGCTCTTTTTTCAGCGTATCCACCTTGGTCTGTCTCACAGCAACCAGTTCCTGGATAATGCTCTCTGTATCAAGTCCGGACATCATTCCGGTTACACGCATTGCCATATGTATGATCTCCTATCTCTTCTCATCAACCAGGATACCTGCCATCTCCCACACTTTTGCAATCATGTCAAGCGTCTTCTCGGGCGGAAGCTCCTTGATTACTTCCTTGGTATCCTTATCAATAATCTTGATTGTTACTCTGTTTGTTGCGTCATGGAAGCCAAATACAGCCTCAGAATGTGACATATTTTTATTCAGCTGTTCAACAGCTTTCTTGATCTTCTCATTATTTGCCTGCTGCTGATTGCTGTAGCTGCCATCCTGTCCGCTCTGGCTGTCCTGTTTCTCGATTTCTGCCACTTTTACTGTGGTTGCATCGTAGGCTGATACCTTCTCCGGCGTAGAAACTTCCGTGTTCTCTACAGCTGTCTTCTGTACCGGTTTCGCCTGCTGTGTTGTCTGTGCCTGATAAGTCATTGCACTGCTTAATGGTTCAATTGCCATTGTAATCACCTCCGTGTGATAATGAAATATTTATGAGTTACTTAGAGTTTTCTAGTCTTCTTTTAATTATATCGGATGAATGGGCAAAAAATTTAGAGGGCATATAAAAATTTCTGTCGCAAATATTGGTGCTTTTCTATAGAAAAACCGGGGGAATTCGATCCTCCCGGTTTATCGCCTAAATACAGCTCACTCAAAATAACTTTTTACTTCTTCCTCCGAGAGATGATATTCCTCCATGATCTCCCTTTGGATCTCTTCCTCAGGTAAATGATTCTTTCTCTGTAGCGTGACAATCTTCCTGATACTTTTATTCAGAGTCTGATTTGTCTGATTTAATACTTGATTCTGTTTATCTATGATATCTTTCTGCTCATCTATGGTGTCCTGCATTTCATCGATCATATACTGTACTGTGTTTTTATCAAGCTCATACAATTCCTCTGAAAACATATCCATCACCTCTTCTATGTTCCTGCAGATCATATAGGCTTCATCGTACATTTCCCGGAATTCCGGATGTTTCTCCCATTAAATATTTCTCATAAATCTCTTCTATATCAACCGTTCCGGCCTCTTTGATTGCATCATAGATTCTTCCGATGGTTTCTGTGTCTTCCTCCAGCATTTTTGCTGTTTCTTCCACGGTAAAACCTTTCTTATACTTCTTACAAGTCAGTTGGATCAGTTTTTGCATTTCGCCGGAGGCTTTTCCAAGTTCAATGCCTTCTTCTCGTAACGATCGCTCATATTTCTTTACGTCAAATTCGTCAAGCAGCATTCCCAATACCTCCGACCGATATTTTCTGAGGAACTCCTCAAGGATATGATTCTCAATGCAGTACTCGATTGCTGATTCCAGTGCTTCCTTCCTGCCATCCGTCTCTGCCACAAGCTGCTTCGTGGCATCTACAAATCTGGCATATTCCTCAAGGATTTTGCATTGCCTCATCAGCTCTGCATTATGTCCATGGTTGATGTTAAGCACTTTTACGGTAAGTTCCACATCTGACCTATGTTCTTTGTTTTCAAACGCATCGGAAAGCCTGAGGGTCTTTTCCTCCGGCATTTCCTGATCCCCATTATAAAACACTACACAATGGGGTGTTGGCAGCGTAATCTGCTTAGATCCATAAAGAGGCTTTCCTTGGCTTTCTCTATGATTCCCTGATATTCCTGTGCCAGATAAATCAGGAAGCGCACCGGCAGATTTGGGGTTACTGTACTTTGATGCTCATAGAGGTTCAAAACCCCGGCAAGGATAAATGCCAGGTCATTCTTCATCACCACATAAACAGCACTCTCGATGGTCACCACCTGCAGCATCGACGGATCCTTATAATCGGTCCCGTTCAGTGCATTATACAGCTGTAACAGAGCATCCCTGTCCTTCTCAAATAGAAAGCGGAACAGTCTGTCCTTGATCTGGCGGTGGACCTTATGGTGTCTTTTGCCCCGCCAGCCGTGCCAATCATTCCAAAAGTTTCTCAGGTATTTTTTCATATGGTATCCTCCCTTGATTCTGGCAGGATACATATACCCCTTGTAAACTTCTCAAGTTCCTGCCATGTTATTTAATAAAGAGAAAAAACTGGCAGAAACTGCCTGAATGTACGAGATGTACACTATTTTGATTTTTTCTGACGGATTTATCATATGAAATTTCCGATGAATTGTCAATGATATTCAGAATACCATGTTAGCAACTTGCACAATACAACATCTTGTACTTTTCTTATAAATATTCATTTTCAACCCCCAATATATCGTTTTTTCACCTTTTTTAGCCTTTCAATTTTCTACACGCAAAAACCGTATGCCATGTATTCACTCCCTACACAGCATACGGTTCCTTTCACATAATAATCTATTCTTTGAAATAAATACTCCGAACATCTTGCCTCTGTCATCATGTCCAAAATCAATTTATGGCGATTTTGTGCACATGAGCCATCAATTGATTTCTGCACATGATGACAGGTCAAAATCTTTTTTTGTCCTACCCCAGCAGATTCTTCAGTGCTTCCAGTCCGTCCACACTGACAGCCTCCTTATTAGCCTCCTGAATCTGCACGTAAACCTCCTTGCGGTACACGGGAACTTCCTTGGGTGCACTGATGCCCAGCTTTACCTGCTCGCCTTTGATCTCAAGGACGGTTATTTCGATATTGTTGTTGATAACCAGTGCTTCGTTTTTCTTTCTGGATAAAGCTAACATCTATTCACCTGCTTTCTTCTTTGCATTGAGGATATCGTAAATGGGATACTTAACCAGATAGTTTTCTCCCTCCACGATGACCTGACATGCCTTCTTCTCTGCTGCGTTGATGACAATAGGTCCCTTTAAGTTGACGGTCATCTTAGTAAGGTCACTTGGTACAGTAACGGTAACCAGTACCAGAAGCTCATCCTCCACGATCTCGCCGATTCCCTTTAACAGTTCGTCGTCTACCTCAGGGTTATACTCCGGCATCACGAGAAGAGGATCCATGACCGGCATGGCAAAGGCAGGCTCCTGCATGGACTGCAGCCAATGGATGGAACCGGCGCCCTTCTCCTCATCATGTATCAGAGCAAACTCTGTCAGATCCGGAAATCCGATGATTCCCGAAGGGAAATGGATAATCTTGTCATCATCAATGGTAATTTCCCCAAATACCTTAGTTGTAATATTCATAGCCACTCCTATCTGCGTGTACCCCACGCTGTGTTTATTTTAAATGTAATTCATCAGCGAAGTCTGCATGATCTTGCCGGTTGCCATCAGTGCTGCCTCATAAGTCAGCTCTGTGCTGGTCAGCTGGATCGCCACCTCCGAAATATCCACATCCTCGTTTTCGGACTGAAGCGTCTGGAACGTGGTCTTCTGTTCCATCAGACGATTGCTGACAAGATCGAGACGACTGCTTCTTGCACCGTTGTCGGTCACTGCCACATTGGTTTGATCCAGATAATTCTGTACGCTTGTGATGGTGCCCTCAAACATACTGTGGATATTTTCTCTCACATAATCATAAGCCTTCTGGGCAGCGGCAAGCTCCTGTTCCACAGTTTCGTAATCAGGCGTTCCCTCTGTCAGATTTTTCTTTAACGTCTTCAGGTCTTCCACCGTGGCATTGATTTCCGTCAGGGAGGCAAGTGCCTTTTCCAGATCGTCGATATCTCTGTCAATGCCGTGAGTAAAGGCTTCGCTTGCCAATGTATTGACACGGATTTTCTGATTGTATCCCACATCATATTCAATGATCTGGGAGTCCACATCTGCATCCTTGTTGAACACCTTATTCTCAGTCTGCCCGTTCTTGGTGACGGTAGCTTCGCAGGTAAAGTAATGCTCCGGACGCAAATCTCCGTTCTTCCAGCTGTCCTTCCCGTAGGTGATGCTGATCTCTGTGTCGGTGGTTACTGCTGCATTCAGCTTTTCATAAGCAGCATCGCTGAAAAGCACTTCCCCTGTCTCAGGAACAAAAACTATTTTTTCCGTACCCGGATTAGCAGCGTTTGCAGCTGCAATCTCACGGTAAGCATTCTCAGCCGATGTGGCCGGATCTGCAGTTACCGTCACACCATTATAACTAATCTCTATTGTTTTATCCTTCAGATCATCATAGGAAAGTCTGATCCTGTGGATATCGCTGTTGGTGATATCCTGCTCTGTGACGGTGTTGTAACTTGTATAATTGCTTTTATTAAGACCGTCCACAGCACTCATATCCGTGTAATTGATAGTGTCGAAGTCACCGATCTTCACCGGCTCTGTGATGCTTGTATAATCATATGTAATAGAAGAATCCTCTACCTCGCTCGTAAAAGAGAGCGTGGTATCGGTCCGGTATCCCGTAAATACATATCTTCCCGCATAATCCACATTTCCTGTGGAATAGTACTCATCCCTGAGCAGTTTCATCTGCTGGGTGATAATGGTGAGATCCTCTACCCCCAGATCTTTATTGGCAGCTTTGGTAGCCTGCTTCACCATATCCGTGAGGACCTCTGTTCCTGTTCCGAGAGCCTTCTCTGTCACTGTGAGCCAGCTCTCCGCATCGGGAGCGTTCTTTTCATAATACTGTGTCAGCTCCGATACGCTGGTGCGAAGACGCAGCGCACGGATGGCAACAACAGGATCGTCAGAAGGTCTTGTAATCTTCTTCTGGGTCGACATCTGTGTGCTCAGTTTATCCTGCAAAACCTTATTGTTGTTGATGTTATATAAGGAATTGTTCTGCATGATTTTATTTGTCATTCTCATAGGATTTCATCTCCTTTATTAAACCCCGGTCTCCAGGATCAGTCTGTCATAAATCTCTGTCAGTGTCTGGATCATCTTGGATGCCAGCGTGTAGGAATTCTGGTATTTTACAAGACTTACGGCCTCTTCATCCTCATCCACACCGGAGATGGACGTTCTCTGATTGTCGATGGAGGTCTGCAGCCCTTTGTAGGTAGTCGAAAAAGTAATGGCATTGCTGGCATTAAGCGCCACATCCGAAAGAATCATTTCCAGCATCTGACTGGCGGAGCCGTTACGGAATTTGTACTTTTCCTTGCTGGTCAGAAGCTCTATCATCTCCTTGATCTGTCCACACTCCTCGACGCCCTGCACTTCATCATCAGACAGATAGCTTCTTGTTCCAAGGAGCCCTGCATCTTTGATCAGATCATCATTGATAGCAAAATTTCCTGCCGTCAGTTCGTAATAACCGTTTCCGGTGGAAGCATCAAGGTCTGATGCCTCATATTGTCCGCCGGTTGCCTTGTTTCCCGTAAAAAGAATGCATCCCGGATCTTCATAGGCATTAACCCCTGCTTTAAAGATATCGTTTACTTTTTCCGAAAAGCCGCGGATCCAGGTGTTCATCTGATCCATGTAGTAGGGAATTCCCTGATACTTTATGGATTCCGATGTCTTCACTTCCCTGCCTACCCTTGAAGCGTCGGGGACTCCCGTCTCCGGGTCGTCCTTCATGGTAAAGGTATATGTGACCGTAGCCTCGTCATATTCCCATGAGGAATAGCTGTAAATCGTGTTTGCCACATTGATGTGTCCGCCGGTATCGGAAAGGGTACATGTCTTCATATCCTTCAGATAATCTGCTGTCACACTCACTTTCATCTTTGTGACTTTCGAGGTACTACCGCCAGCGTTTGTCACAGTCTCCTCATATACGCTGTCAACCTTACCTTCAAAATTGGCACCGTTATTGCCGTCCCGCAGCTCCACAAGCCCTTTCAGTTTCCCTTCCATAGCTGCATTGGTAAGGTTGAATTCATTGCCGTTTGACCAGTGGATATCGTATAAGCCGTCCACATCCGTCTGATTTACCTTCTCGCCTGTGGCTCTTGCGGTGTAGGTAAGGGTATTGTAATCGTTGGCATCCACCAAAGGCTGTCCCCCTGCGATCTGCACCACGTATCTTGTACCGCCCGTCTTTCTGCCAGGATCATTGGAATCGGTGATGTCATATTCCGTAATATCCACATCCACAATTTCCGAAAGCTCATCCACCAGTTTTTCTCTCTGATCCCGAAGCTCATTTGCCTTGGCGCCCGAAAGCTCGATCACGTTGATCTGTTTATTCAAAGTGGCGATCTTTTCCGCGATGGAATTGATCTGATCCACATTCTGTTTGATTTCCAGATTTACATCCTTCTGCAGCTCCTGCAGATTGCCGTACATATTGTTGAAATAGTCCGTCAGTGCCTTGGCCGAAGAAATGAACTGTGCTTTGGTTGACTCTGAGCTGGAATTGGATACGATGGACTGCAATGCCGCGCTCATATTGTTAAAAACGGTTTTGAATCCGGTCTTGCCGTCATCCTCAAAGTAATCCTCTATGGTCTTGCAGTAATATTCCTTAACCTCATATTCCCCATATTTGCAATTATTGTCCCAGTATTTGACATTGTAAAACTGGTCTCTGACACGCTCGATGGCGATGGTGTCAACGCCGGCGCCCGCGCAGCCGTAAGTGGTAAAAGTGCGGAGTGCATTGCTTGCCTCCTGGGTCACGGTCTGTCTGCTGTAGCCTACTGTCTGTGCATTTGAAATATTGTTTGCCGTTGTGTTTAAAGCGGCATTGGAAGCCCGAAGTCCCGAGCCTGCTATGTATAATCCAAAAAATTGTGAAGGCATTTATTTCACCCCTTCCTTAGGTCCCCAGCGTTGCGATCACATGCTCCAGCATCTCACTGATCACATTGATATATCTGCTGGCTGCGTTGTAAGCATTCTGGAACATGATCATATTGCTGAGCTCCTCGTCGGAGGAAACTCCTACGATCTGTTCTCTGGCTGCCGCCGTATTGTCCACGGTGAGCTGTTGGTTTTCGCTGATTCCTCTCATCACGGAACCGGTGTTTGCCACCTGGGAGACAAGATTGTCGTAGTAATTTACGAGATTCGTCTTGGTCTCCACATTGGGATTTAAGGTGTAACTCTCAGTGGTAAATACTTCTTTTAATTTATTTGCGGTATCCTGATCTGCCTTATCATCCGAGGGTCTGATAAAGCCGAGCAGGGAAGGCGCCTGCTTCAGTTCTCCGTTGATCACAATATTTTCAATAGAGAAATTATCAATCACATTGCCGGAAGCATCCTTTTCTTCCGCAACCATATTAAATACCTGATAAGGATCTCCATTGGAATCCCTCAGATAAGTGCTGTTCGGATAGCTTCCGGCATTTTCTGCTGCTTCCTTCAGCACCTTGTTGATTCCCGTCACTACACCGTTGATCAGCCGGTCAAATTCTGCCTGCACATTCATGATGACAGACTGGGAAATATCCCTGTTGTATACGGTTTTATCCTCCAGATCCTTGTAGGTGGCTCTGTGGTCTCCCCTTGCAAAAAGCATGGATTTCAGGGAACCGATATCAGTGTTGGTATCCATGGAGATTGTCTGTGTCATGTCATAGACATGGGCACCCGTGATATCCGGCGGATTCTTTGTATTATCTGCAAACTTTACCCAGTAGGGAGTATAAAAGCCTGTCAGTTCATCTTCATAAAGTCCGATCTCATTGATGGAATCTTCCTTTACAAAGTCATTGCCCTCCAGCTGAACGATCACATTTCCGTCCACATCCTCATAGTAGCTGATATTTGCCATGGAGGAAAGCTCGTCTAAGAGCTGGTTTCTCTGATCACGCAGGTCATTTGCATGCTCCACGTCACCGGCCTCTATTTTTAAAATCTGTACATTCAGATCTCTGATTTCTTTTCCGTATTCGTTGATTTTGTCGACCTGCTGGCCTATCTTAAAGTTAAGATTATCCTGATATTCGCAGAGTCCCTGATAAACAGCCTGCCCGCGGGTGATAAATTCATTACACCTTTGGATAAACACGCCCTGGTTTACGGAATTGGAAGGATCCTTTGCAAGCTCCTGTACCGATTCCCACAGATTCTTAATGGAACCGGAAAAAGTCTGTCCCTGAAGCTCCTGAAAAAGATCTTCCACCTCTTCTACAGCAGCAACGCTTGCTTCATAAAAAGCGCTTCTACCCGATTCCCTTCTGTAAGTTTTATCGAGGAAATAATCTCTGACCTGTTTTACCTGAGAATAATTGACACCAAGACCGATCTGCTGATAGGAATTAGCAGATGCGGTTTTGGATATAGTGTTATAGTACCTGGTACCCTGCTGAACCTGCTGCCTGGTATACCCGGTAGTATCAATATTAGACATATTATGCGCTGTGGTATTGAGCGCATTCTGACCTGTTTGTAATCCGGATGTTCCAACGTATAAACTACCCATCAAGCTCATTGTCTGTCACCTCACATAAATACAGGGATATCCCTGCAGTCCGGATTACTGTTTCGCATCAAATCCTTTTGCACCCACGCCCATATGTGCCCCCGTATTGTAGGCACCCTTATTGTAATTGGCGGTTTCCGGTGCTGCTTTCATGGACTGCAGCATGTTCACGTCAAATTCGACCATTTCCAGTGCATTCTGGATCAGTGTCCTGTTCTGCCCATTCACCTTCTGAACCTCATGCACTGCCGTCTTTAATTTGTCATGTACTTTAGCCAGCTTCTGTTGTTCTTCCGGTCTCTGCTTCAATATTTCTATGAGATCCGAAAGTTTCAAAGTCTTAACATCCTTGTTAATTACGTTGGCGATATCGGCAAAGACCTCCTGCCTCTTTGCGTCAAGGCGGCCTATCCTGCCCACAACGATCTGTTCTTCATCCGTGATCTTGGCTAATTCTTCTAAATTGCCGGCTACGATCACCGGCGTTTTTCTGGTGGATAATGCAAGCAAGTTTTCATATTCCCCACTCTCTTTTTCAAGAACCTCAATCAGGTTTTCCATTAAACTTGCCACTTACATTACCTCATCTCTTCATATTTGGAAAGTAATTTATCTGCAAAGCTCTCCGTGCTCACGTCATAAGTACCTGCCTGAATGCTTGCCTTGATGGGTGCCGTCACATCCTCCCTGATGTCACTGCTTCCTGCCACTGCTGCCTTTGCAGTCTGAATATCCTTACCAATACTGGAAATCTGCAGCTGATCGAAAAAGCTCAGTTTCTTGTTTGTCTGTGCTTTTACCGGCTTTTTCGTATTGTACAACTGCTGTACCTGAGTATAAGCTTCGATACGCATAATGTCGTCCTCCTTCCGTGGATTGGTGGTTGTTATTAATAGTATCGGACGATTTTGCAAAGACTTTAGGGGTTGCTGAAAAAAAATCCGTTATCTTGCTCCCTTGTCGTAAATCTCACCAAGTGCTCTCGGTGAATGATTCTTTTTGCTGAAAAATACCAGCATAAGAAGTGTCAGCACATAAGGAAGCAGCATCACAAGATCCTGGAAGGTACTCGGCATTCCGAGGATCTTCACGATCTCATAACCTGTGGACCTTGCAATTCCGAAAAAGAGGCAGGCAAAAAGGGTGGGCATAATCTTCCAGTTTCCGAAGATCAGTGCCGCGATGGCAAGATATCCATATCCGGAATAAATATTGGAAGAGAAGTTTGCGGAAATGGAATAGGCAAAGCAGATACCGCCAAGTCCCGAGAATGCACCGGAAGCCATGACCGCGATCAGTCTCACTCTTCCTACCTTGATTCCCGCCGCATCAACGGCATGGGGGTTGTCACCACAGGCCCGTAAGTGAAGCCCGAATCTCGTCTTATAGAGAACAAACCATGCAATAAAGGCAATGACCACGATCACAATTTCAAAGGGATACAGGTTGGTAAATACAGCACCGAGCACCGGAATTTCGGAAAGCACCGGCACCGTGATCCTTGCGGAAACACCCAGCACAAATTTGTTGGATGCCGCACCGAAAATGCTGGCATTGATCTGCTTGGTTAAAAATTCCGTAAGTGCCATGGCCAGAATATTGATTACCACGCCGCTGATCACCTGATTAGCTTTGAACTTAATGCATAGCAATGCATGGATCAGAGAGAACAGCATACCGCCCAGGAATGCGAATACCATCGCCAGATAAAAAGGGATAGGGGAATTTCCCGGAAAATTTCCGGCTGCACGCCTGAGGCAGAACTCATGTAGGTACTTCCCTTGGAGATCACAGTGATCAGGAATGAGGAAAAAATAATTCCGATGGGGGAGCTGTTTCCGAGAAGTGCCACTGCAATGGCATCAAACCCGGTGCTTGCAAGAGTTCTGGGCTGAATAGATGCAAAATATCCCAGATAATAGGTGACACCCGCAAGCCCCGCAAAACCGCCTGAGAGAACCATGGCAATAATTCTGGTCCGCCCCACCCTGATACCTGCATATTCGGCGGCCTTTAAACTGCTGCCCACCGCCTTGATCTCAAAGCCGAGGGTTGTCTTTTGAAACAGGAACGCCGTCACCGCAATTCCCACTGCCGCCAGAAGGATTCCGAGGGGAATATCCATCTTGTAATCTCCGATCACCGTATCCACCAGTGTCAGTCTGCTTGCCGCACTGACTGACTTTGACTGTCTGGATATGGGATCCACGCAGAAGGAATTGATGCAAAAACTCACAATATATTGAATAATGTAATTCAACATGATGGTGGAAACCACTTCGTTAATGTTAAATTTGTGCTTTAAGTATCCTACCAGAGCACCGAGCAAAGCACCTGTTACAAATCCTATGATCACCACCAGGGGCTTTGCGATCACGCCGTTTAAGGAAGAATATCCGATCAGCACTGCAAGCGCTGCAAACAGCATGGGCGTCAGGGCATTTAAAAAGCTGGTAAAATCGGTGATCATTCCCTTATGTCCGGCATAGGAAGTCAATATCTACAATCCAGTCATTGCCATCATTCATCATGTCAAGTGCTGCTAGGATTGCCTGCTGTGCACATCTATTAGGTCTAAACCCATAACTGTGATCATGGAACTGTTCCTCATAGATTGGTGTTAAAACCTGTGCAATGGCTTGTTGTATGAACCTGTCTGTTACTGTTGGTACTCCTAGGTTCCTGATATCGCCATCAGGCTTTGGTATCTCCACTCTTCGTACTGGCTGAGGT
>JAGAQU010000046.1 GCA_017622575.1 Lachnospiraceae bacterium | reverse complement strand
TGAGTAGCCCGCAGGGCTATGAATGGCTGCAAGGCATTCTGTGAGTAGCCCGCAGGAGCTGCCCCTTATCTTCTATCGTTCCTCTCTGAAATATGCCAGTCCGAGGCTCGCCGGCGGCTGATTTTCTCTCTTGCTCCGCACACTGGTAGCTACCAGAACAACCAGTGTAACCACATAAGGAATCATCTTGTAAAGTTCCTGAAACTCCATATGATCCATACCTGTAGGAATATACAGATATAAAATGTAAAGTCCGCCAAACAGGAAAGATGCCAGTATGCTCATATTGGGACGCCAGATGGTGAAAATAACAAGTGCAATGGCAAGCCATCCTCTGTCTCCGAAAGCATCATTGGACCATACGCCGCAGGCGTAATCCATGACGTAATACAGACCGCCAAGTCCGGCAATCATACATCCTACACAGGTAGCGGCATATTTATATCTTGTCACGTTGATACCGGCAGCATCCGCAGTACTTGGACCTTCTCCCACAGCCCTCAGATGAAGACCCACACGGGTATGTTTCAACACATAAGAAGCCAAAATCGCGATAATCACACCAAGATATGCCAAAAATCCATAGGACAAAAACAGCTTTCCAAAAGCGCCGAGTTTTCCCGCAAAAGGAAGAGCCTTACTGAAATATCCGCTGGTGGCAGTCAGGGCAATAGAAGGGACGTCACTGTCAACCAATTTGATCAAGGATCCACCGAAAAAGTTCCCGAATCCCACACCAAAGGTTGTCATGGCAAGACCTGTCACATTCTGATTTGCCCGAAGCGTTACGGTAAGGAAGCAATATAAAAGTCCCATCAAAAGAGAGCCAAGCAGACAACATCCCATGGGAATCAATATGGCAAGAATCGGATTCATGGCCGAAGTATCCGCAACTGACCTCTCATAACAGAAAGAGCCGATCACGCCGCTGATAGCACCCACATACATGACACCGGGAATTCCCAGATTCAGATTACCGGATTTCTCTGTGACAATTTCTCCTGTACTTCCATACAGAAGCGGGATACCCTGCACAATTGCTCTCGGTATAAATGCAAGTAAGAAATTCCACATGATTATTGTTCCTCCTTTTCTGCTTTTTTACGGAACTGAAGCTTATAGGATATGAAAAATTCGCATCCGATAATGAAAAACAGGATAATACCTGTCAGGATATCCGAATAGGAATGATTTAATCCAAAAGTGGTTGAAATTTCGCTGGCACCGCGATCCATAAAAATGATCAGGAAGCTGGACAACACCATAGTCAGAGGATTAAACTTTGACATCCATGATACCAGCACTGCAGTAAAGCCCTGCCCTCCGGCAATCGTAGTTGTCACAGTGTGATTGATACTTCCCACAAGCAGTAGTCCCACAAGACCGCAGATCGCACCGGAAAGCATCATGGTGCGGATGATAACCTTTCCCACTTTGATTCCCACATATTTTGCTGTATTTTCGCTTTCACCCACAACAGAAATCTCATATCCCTGTTTGCTGTAATTCAGATAGATATACATGAATACGGTAATGATCACAGCCACCAGAATACTCAACAGATACTTGGAACCGAAAATCTGGGGGAGCCAGCCTATATTGGAATCCTGATTAATAATACCGATCTTTCCCGATCCCTTCGGAACCTCCCAGACAATGGTAAAGAAAGCAACCAGCTGAGTAGCGATATAGTTCATCATCAGCGTCGAGAGTGTCTCGTTGGTATTCCACTTTGCCTTGAAGAAAGCCGGAATAAGTGCCCATACGATACCTGCCGCAAGACTTGCAATAACCATACATACCATTACCAGCACGTTAGGCAGCTTATCGTCCAGACATATCATACAGGCTGCTGCCGCAAGACCGCCGATCAGCACCTGTCCCTCACCGCCGATATTCCAGAATTTCATCTTAAAAGCCGGGGTTAATGCCAGTGATATCAGAAGCAGAATAGAAACATTCTGAAGTGTGATCCATGTTTTTCTGGTTGTACCGAAAGCTCCGATAAAAATCGATTGATAAACCTGAATCGGATTAATGCCTGTAGTGATGGTAGTGATGATTGCACAGAGAATCAATGCCAATACTATTGCCGCAATGCGGATGCCAATGGACTGATACCAGGGGAGAGCATCCCTTTTCACTACATGAAAAAACGGTTCTTTATTTTTTTCATTCATGATCCTCATTCCCTCCTACTCTGGTCATCATCATTCCGACCTGATTTTTGTCTGTCTTTCTGGCATCCACAATACCGCTGACCTGTCCGCCGCATAGAACAAGAATCCGATCTGACAGCTCCAGAAGCACATCCAGATCCTCACCTACAAAGATCACAGCTACACCTTTTTTCTTCTGTTCATTGATCAGGTCATATATGGTATAGGAGGAGTTGATATCCAACCCTCTCACTGCATAGGCCGTAAGCAGTACCGTCGGTGCAAAAGATATCTCACGCCCTACCAGCACCTTCTGAACGTTCCCGCCGGAAAGTCTGCGGACAGGTGTTGTGATACCGGGTGTCACAACCTCAAGGTCATGTACCACATCCGTTGCCAGCTGCTTTGACGGTTTCCGGTTGGTAAAGGGAGTGCGTCCTCTTCGAAAGGAACGAAGCATCATATTATCTGCAAGGTCCATGTTTCCTACCAGTCCCATTCCCAGTCTGTCCTCCGGAACAAAGGAAAGGGAAACACCCATTTCTGCTATCTTAAGAGGATCTTTTCCGATCAGCATTTCTCTTGTGCCGTCATTTTCTACATAATTGATGGTGCCGGATTCCACCGGCTGCAAACCTGCGATTGCCTCCAGCAATTCTTTCTGACCGCAGCCCGATATTCCGGCAATACCGAGAATCTCTCCACTGTTTGCGGTAAAGGAGATATTATCTAATTTTAAAATACCTTCTTCATTCCGAACCGTAAGTCCCTGCACCTCTATACGAGGTTTGGGATCCACCGGATCAGGTCTGTCTATATTTAAGGTAACCGCATGACCAACCATCATATTGGTCATTTCCGTTATATTGGTATCCTTTGTTGCCATACTTCCGATATAGCGGCCATTCCTGAGAACTGCCACTCTGTCAGAAAGAGACTCTACCTCATGCATCTTATGTGTAATAATGACAACTGCTTTACCATCGTCTCTCATCTTTCTGAGCACACGAAAAAGCTTCTCTGTTTCCTGGGGCGTCAATACGGCGGTAGGTTCATCGAGAATCAGAATATCCGCTCCCCTGTAAAGTACCTTCACTATCTCCACCGTCTGCTTCTGGGAAACGGACATGTCATAAATCTTCTGTGGCGGATCTACCTCAAAACCATACTTTCTACAGATTTCTTCTATCTTTGCGGAAGCCTCTTTGATGTTAAGTTTTCCGGGAAGTCCGAGAATAATGTTCTCCGTTGCTGAAAGCACATCAATCAGCTTGAAGTGCTGATGCACCATGCCGATGCCCAGACGAAAGGCATCCTTCGGTGATTTGATGATCTCCTCTTTTCCGTTGATAAAAATCTGTCCCTCGTCCGGAAAGTAAATACCTGAAAGCATATTCATAAGGGTCGTTTTTCCGCTTCCGTTCTCGCCAAGCAGAGCAAGAATCTCTCCCTTATTAATATCCAGACTGACCTTTTCATTGGCGATCACGGATCCAAAGGTTTTTGTAACGTTTCTCATTGAAACTGCAGCTGTTTTGGTTTCCATCATTTGTCCCCTTTCGAGTTGTAGGCTGATCCGCCCTTTTTCTATTATGTCGAGACTTTTCTCAACCTGATAGAAAAAGGGCGGCGCGGCGAAAATCGCTGTGCCGCCCTGTGCAATTACATTCAATTAATTGCAAGGCTTCAAGTCAAACTAGAATGCTGTATCAAGAAGAGTGATTCCATCAATCTGTACATTAAAGTAAGGAGCGGAACGGAACTCTTCACCGGACTCATGGAAGTAACCGTCAATCACTACTTCATGATCAGGTGTATAGTCAGCATCTGTATCTACATCTGCTTCAAAGCTTTCTAATGCTGCACCTTCTACTGTGAAAGTGGAAATATCAAATACATGTACATTTCCTGCAATCAAATCAGCCTTAGCAGCATCAATTGCTTCCTGTGTGCCCTCTGCTACAGCAGATCCGAGATCTGTCAGTTCAACAGAACCTGTTTCAAGAGATCCGCACCAGTCGGTATCAATTGCAGTACCGGCTGCTACACAGTTAAGAGCATATTCAAAGTAAGGCTCCCAGTTGATTCTGGAGGATACCAGGAAAGTATTCGGGCAAGCGCTTGCTGTGCTTCCGTTGTAGGAAACATTAGGCACACCTGCTGTCTCACATGCGGTAGGAGCACCCATGGAGTCAGCATGCTGGCTGATCAACACACAACCATCCTCGATCAGCTTATTAGCACCTTCCTTCTCAGCTGTCTCATCATACCATGATCCTGTAAAGGTTACTTCCATAGTAACGGTAGGGCAGACAGAACGTGCTCCTAAGAAGAAAGAAGTATAACCGGAAATAACTTCGGCATAGGTATATGCACCAACATAACCCATCTTAGCCTGGTCAGCGGTGATCTCGCCGTTGTCAATCATCTCATTTAACTTCATTCCTGCTACAATACCTGCAAGATAACGTCCATCATAGATGGAAGCAAATGCATTGTGGAAATTAGCAAGATTTTCTGTATGTGCCTTGGTACCGGTTGCATGGCTGAACTGCACATCCGGATATTCCTTTGCAGCTTCAATCATGTAATCTTCATGGCCAAAGCTGTCTGCAAAAATGAAATTGCATCCTGCATCAGCAAGTTCACATGCTGCTTCGTAGCATTCCTGTCCTTCGGGAATGTTGGTCTTGATTACGCACTCAACACCAAGCTTTTCACATGCTGCCTTTGCTGCATTTAAAAAGTTCAGGTCATAAGTAGAATTCTCGTCATGCAGGAAAATGAAACCTGCCTTTAATCCTTCAGTTGCTGCAGCTGTTTCGGTTTCACCAGCTGCTTCCGTTTCGGTTTCTGTCTCTGCTTCTGCAGTAGCTTCGGTGGTTGTTTCTGCTTCTGTGGTGTCAGCAGCGGAAGATCCGCATCCTGCCAGAGCGCTGACAGTTAAAGCCATCACTGCAAGTAAGCTTAAAACTTTCTTTTTCATAATTTCTCCTCCTGTTTTTGTTTTGGATCGTTTCTTATGTGAGCTTAATTGAAAAAGGGTGGTATGACACATCCATACAACCCCATCGTCTACTCTCAACACTTGTCAGTATAAGCATCTGTCGCAGTTCTTGTCAAGAGTAGCTTTAAAAAAAGCTATTGCAAAAAAATTTTTTTGTATTTCATCCCTGACCAATATCTGCCAGCGTATGCATCCACTTTCTTCCGCGAAACATAAACATGGAAATGCTCAGCCGGAAAAGCTCCTCCTGGGAAAGAATAAAATATACCCAGAAAATGGGAAGATGGAGCACCAATCCCGTAAACAGGCCAAGAGGCACACCGATCAGCCAGGTGCCGCACATATCAATAATCATAATATATTTCGTTCTTCCTCCGCTTCGGATAACTCCTCCGCCCAGTATCATGTTTTCCACCTTAATGGGAGCAAGGAGTGCAAAAGCAAGAAGAAGCGATGATCCCATCTCTCTCACCTCAGGTTCCACCTGATATAGGCCTGTGTATGCTCCGCGCAGCAAAATCAATATACCGGAAAGAATAGCTGCTCCCACAGCTCCATACAGGCAGAGTCTTTTGGATTCTCTGTATGCCTGATCATACTCCCCTTCTCCGAGACGCTTACCGATCATGATTCCTGCTGCCTGAGACAGCCCGCTCAAAGCTCCCACCAGTAATCCCTGGACCGGTCCTGTCAGTGACATGGCGGCAAGTTCCTTTGTTCCCATATGACCATAAATATAGGTGTTAATGTTTTGCCCCACCGTCCACAGAAATTCATTGAATACCACTGGAAGCAGCATGGCGAAATATTGCAGCCAGCCCTCTCTTCCAAGATGCATGGAAAAATGAAGTCTGCCATTTAATTTCAGGAAAACACCGGTAAGAAGAACCATGTTTATGATCTGCGAAATGACACTGGCAACCGCAGCACCCCGAATTCCCATTGCCGGCACACCAAAATGCCCAAAAATCAGTATCCAGTTAAGCACTGTATTGATCACTGCAGCTCCGGCACTGATATACATAGGGTATACCGCATGATCCATACTTCGAATAAAAACGGCAAAAATCGTCGCAATCCCGGAAAACAGGTATAACACCGACAGGGTACGTATATACTCGGCGGCTTGAAAAATAACCTCCCGATCCGACACATAAATTCCCGCTATTTCATATGGCTTCACAAAACTGCAGATTGTAAAAGCAGCAGCCAGCAAAAGCATAACCACCAAATTAACAGACAGACTTCTCTGCACGGCAGCCTTATCTTTCTTCCCCATATATTGAGACACCATAATTCCCGTTACCGTTGCTACAGCTCCGCTGACAAAAGTGAATATAAATCCCGGCTTTCCTCCGATCTCCACTGCCGCCACCTCCGTTGTACCCAGCTGTCCCACCATGACCTGATCGATCATGGAAAAAGAAGACTGCAGCATGGACTGGACAGCAACAGGGATTGCAATTCTCATAGCTGATTTAAAAAATTTCTCAGACATCAAAAAACACCTCGCTTTTCTCATTAAAATTATTGAGCATAAAGTGAGGTGCCGCAATAGGTTAATCGCGTAACCCATTCCAAATAAATATCCTCTATTTTGTGAATTTTGCTGTACTGTTTCCGGGAATCAGCTCTACCGGAATCAGAAAATCTTCGGTATATTCCGGATCCTCTCTCATTTTCTGAAGCAGCTCCACAGCCATGAACGCTCTCTTTCTGCTGTCCTGTGCCACACTCGTCAAAGTGGGAGCCACCTGATGACAGATGGGCGTCCCGTCAAACCCGGCAATGGATATCTCCCTCGGAATCTTTACATTATGAGCCTGTAAAAACTGCATCAGATCAACTGCATAATAGTCCGAAACCGCAAAAATTGCGGAGTAATTCTTTAATTTATCCAAATGAACTTCGTACCACTGATCCCTCTGTTCCTTTTTCATGGGAATCTGAAGAAAGTCTGCCTCAAATCCAAGTCCAGTACAGAGTCCCTGATACCGTTTAAGATCCATACAGTCCTTATTGTCAGCAACACATAAGACCTTTTGATGTCCCAGTGCTTTCAGATGCTCTCCCATCTGCCTTCCGCCATCATAGTCATCAATAACAAGGTTGCATATCCTGCCCTTATTTTCAAAAAATCCGTCATAAACTACAAAGGGAATCCTTATTTCATTTCGAAGCTGCTGATACTCATCGGAACAAAAGCTAAGCACCACCATGCCGTCAATGTTCCACATAGAAGCAAACTTCACAATCTCCATAATATCTGTCGCTTTTTTAAGCATCATGAAATATCCGGCTGCCTCGATCGCATCCGAAAGATAATTGATGGCTGCAGAGATAAAGGGATCTTCCAACAGATGTCCTTCATATTTGCAATGATTTTTGACAATGACACCGATAATGCGGGAATTGTTCTGGGCAAGCAGCGTTGCGGCCATATTGGGAATATAGCCTCTTTCCTGAAGCTTTCTTTGCACCATTTCCACAGTCTTATCCGAAATTTTCTTTGTCTTTCCATGGATTACATTCGATACGGTTGCAGTGCTGACACCCAGCTCCTGGGCAATATCTATGATCCTGATCTTATTTTCATTCCACATAATATTTTATGTTCTCACAATACCGCAGCAGGTACCGATATATTCCAGTTCCATGCGTTTCATAACCAGTTCTTCTCCCATATTATGAATACATTGCAGTTTATACATTCCGTCTTCTTCAATATATTTTCTGATAAACGCTCTGTCCCCTATATAGAAAACTGCATACTGCCCGCTGACAGGAAACTTGTTTGCCAGAAGCATAATGTCATCTTTACAAAATACAGGCGCAAAATCATTGGTCGGTATTTTGATGGCAACAAACGCATTTTTCTCTATGGTTTCAATTTCCACAATCTCACAGCTGTCATATACGATTCCATTTTTGATATCCTTACTCGGAAGAAGGCATGGGATCCTGTGTTTTTCGAAAGAATTACGCTCTGCTCTGGCAGCTGTTGCTTCATATTTTGCAGTCAGCAGAATAAGGCTCCTCCCGTGATTTCCACAGCTTCTGTAATAGCTAAGAAGTTCTCTCTCCGGACAATCGTTGTATTCAATTTACACTCATATCGAGTGCTTTCGACATCTGCATAACGGTTGATACCTTGGGATCAGCTGTTTTACCATAATAAATATTCCTGACCGTCTCGACAGGAAGATCACACATCTCTGCAAAGCTGCCGATAGACAAGCCTCTGTCTCCCAGAATTTCCTTTAACCTTTTACTTAACATTCCCCTTCATCTATGTCTTTCCCGACACAAAAACAAAAAACATTTAACAAAATAAATGTTAAACCCGGTATTTTTTCTTGTCAATAATTGCAATATTATTTTTATACAATTTTATCATAAAGAGAAGAAAAACCATGAAAAATGAAGAAAAAACTAGTACTAACGTCACGGTGGAACCCAATAACATTCATCATGTTCTGCTCAATCTTGGGGTCGCCTCTCACCTGAGCGGATACACGTACATTGTACAGTCTCTCGAATTAGTGCTTATCGATCCTGATCTGTTACATCATGTGACAAAGGGGCTGTACATCGATGTCGCAAAAAAATACGGAGTCAAACCGGCCAATGTGGAGAGAGCTATCAGACATGCCATATCGACTACCTGGACTTACGGCAATATGGACTTTATCAACTCTGTATTCAAAAACAGTGTCAGACCTGATAAAGGCGCTCCGACAAATACAATGTTCTTATCAAGGCTGTATTACTATCTGAATGGTGTTAAATAAATGAAACAAATATTTGATTTTCTGAAAATCTGACTGTCATTTTCCTATATGGAAAATTTGATTGACGATAACGTGCCGATTGTGTTTTCATATTGATAGAAAACATAAGAAGGGACGATTCAAATGAAAAAATTAATTTCCTGGAATGTAAACGGATTGCGTGCCTGTATGGGCAAAGGATTTATGGATTTTGTAAAAACAGAGGATGCCGATATTTTCTGTATTCAGGAATCCAAGCTTCAGGCAGGACAAATAGAACTTGATTTACCGGGTTATCATCAATACTGGAATTATGCAGAAAAAAAAGGATACTCCGGTACTGCAATTTTTACAAAAGAGGAGCCTGTCTGTGTCACTTATGGTATAGGCATGGAAAAACACGACCACGAAGGCCGCGTCATCACACTTGAATTCAAAAATTACTATATGATCACTGTATATACACCCAATTCCCAGGATGAGTTAAAACGCCTTTCCTACCGTATGGAATGGGAAGATGATTTTCTTGCCTATCTGAAAAAACTGGAAGAAAAAAAACCTGTCATTTTCTGTGGAGATCTGAATGTAGCCCACAGGGAAATCGACCTGAAAAATCCAAAGACAAACCACCAAAACGCCGGGTTTACTGATGAAGAGCGTGAAAAATTCACGGCTTTGACGAAGGCCGGTTTTATTGATACGTTCCGCTATTTTTATCCTGATCTTGAAGGAGCATATTCCTGGTGGTCCTACAGATTCCATGCCAGAGAAAAGAACGCAGGCTGGCGCATTGACTATTTTATGGCATCTGAATCCTTAAAGGACACCTTAAAGGATGCTCTCATCTATAAGGATATTTTCGGTTCCGACCATTGCCCGGTAGGATTACTGATCGACCTTTAATCCTCAAGAAGCTTTAACCCGGCTGTATCTGTAACCGGCAGGGAAAAAACAACTGCCTTTGCTTTGGTAGTTAACCCTGCCTGTTCCATGACGGCTTTCATAATGAGATTTTTCTGTTCTTTCTTTGCCACAATGAAGATCATTTCTTTTTCCGCAGCAAGTGACACTCCCATAAACTTCTCTGCCTGCTCCATACCGGTACCCTTTGCGTGTATAACAGTCCCTCCATAAGCTCCGGCACCTCTCGCCGCATCCATCACAAGCTCGATATATCCCTGATTGGCAATCGCAATAATAAGTTCATAAACCGTATCCTTCAAAACTGACTCCTCCTCCTTTTGAAACTCCTGATTTGCTGTCAAAAACTGCAAGGTCTTTTTTCCGCCGATACTGCTGAGCGGAACGAGAAATGCAATTCCCTCACCGGGAGCATCTATCTGAAGCTTCTGCCGCAGATCCTTTTTTATCCCTGACCATCTCTCTTCCTCCAAAACTGAAAAAATCACTGCTTTTTCTGTGGATTCGAGACCAAGGTAATCAAGAATATCCCCGGAAGCCGTTCCCTGTCCAAGCGTGATAAACATTACCTGTAACTCATCTTCTTCATAAAGATTGTAATATTTTTTTATCTGATTTCTGTTTATAATGGTCGTCATCAGATGCAGTTTACTCATATAACACCTCTTCCATTTTTACAATTCGATAATTTCCATATCTCCGTATCTGTCAATAGAGATATATTCATGGGCTGCAACCTTCTGTAATCTCGCTTCCTTCACCCGGTAAACCATTCCAAGTACCTGAATGGTGATAAGAGGCGTCATGGCAACCATTGCTACTACACCAAAAGCGTCTGTGATGATATTGCCTCCCACCGCCTCACAGGCTCCCATGGCAAAAGGCAGAAGAAAAGCTGCCGTCATGGGTCCGGAAGCCACACCACCGGAGTCAAAGGCAATAGCCGTAAATATTTTCGGCACAAAAAAGGACAAAAGCAGCGCTATGGCATATCCGGGCAAGATAAACCACATAATGGAAATACCCGTTAAAACCCTGATCATGGAAAGTCCTATCGATACCGCCACACCAATTGATAAACCGGCTCCCATGGCCTTGGCAGAAATGGCTCCTGAAGTGATCTCTTCTACCTGTTTTGTGAGTACAAACACCGCCGGCTCTGCCTGAACAATAAAATAGCCGATGACCATACCAATGGGCACGATAATAAAGGGATAGGACAGACCTGCAATTACCTGTCCCAGATAATTGCCGGCAGGCATAAACCCTACATTTACTCCCGTCAGGAACAATACCAGACCAATATATGTATAGACCAGACCGATGAGTATCTTGATCAAAGCCTTCTTTTTAATATCCCTTGATATTAATTGGAAAAATCCAAAGAACAACACGATCGGTAAGAGAGAAATTGCCATCTCTTCCATATATGTAGGAATCCCCTGTATGAACAATCTTCCCAATTCTATGGAATCTTCAATATCCGGTATGGAATCCGATACATATTCCACATTTTCCGGATGATAGATCATTCCAAGTATCAAAACGGCAATGATCGGTCCAATAGAACAGAGTGAAACAAGACCAAAGCTGTCATCTGCCGCATGTTTATCGCTTCTGATTGCAGAAATACCGATACCGAATGCCATAATGAAAGGAACTGTCATGGGGCCTGTAGTTACTCCACCGGAATCAAAAGCGATGGAAAGAAAGTCCTTGGACACAAAGCAGGTCAGAACAAAAACAACAGTATAAAAAACAAGCAGCATATGAGAGAGGGCGATACCGAACAACATACGCAAAAGTGCAATAACAAGAAAACATCCAACCCCCACTGCCACCGCAAGGATTAAAACCATATTCGGTACCGAAGGGACCTGCTGTGCCAGTACCTGCAGATCGGGCTCCGAAATTGTGATAATATAACCAAGCAGAAAGCTTACTATAATCATTAACGGAAGTTTTCTGCTCTTTGTCATCGTAGTACCCACACGCTCACCCATAGGCGTCATGGCCAGTTCCGCGCCGATTGTAAAGAGCATCATTCCCACAACCAGTAACACTGCACCAATTAAGAATGCCATTAAAATACTGGTGGAAATTGGTGCGATCGTAAAGCTTAAAAAAAGCACAATTGCTATGATGGGCAATACTGCCCTTAATGTTTCTTTTAATTTTTCCCTGAATTTAGACCGATTAAGCTTCAATAATATCAAACGCCTTTCTTTTATTGAAATTATAGATAACGCTTTATAGTAGCATAAAAATCGCCGTTTATTGATTTTATGTTTACAATTAACAGTATATCATATAAGTTTTCTGAATTTAAGGCATCTGCATAAGTTTTTTCAATAAATTCAATTTTTAACGCTATCTTTACATTTACCTTTATATTTCTATTTTTATCGGTGATTAATAAATATTTATCGTTTATCAATAAATTTTTATTGACAATCGATTTTCTTGGTGTTATAGTTCGATTAAACCAAAGGAATCGGGAGGATTACATATGAAAGATAAATTAACCGTATTTACAAAAAGTATTCTGGACTTTATGTTCTTTGCCGGAATCATCACCACTGTTCTTGTGCCTGCAATTATCAAATTTTACGGAAAGTACAACAGCTATTTCGGAGAAAATGTCTGGCAGCTGTCCTTCATCTTTATTCTTTCCGGAATTTTTGCGGTACTGATCATCTATGAGCTCCGCAGGATGTTTCAGAGCGTCCTTGATGACAACTGCTTCATCCATGAAAATGTTACGAGTCTAAGGCGCATGGGTACCTACAGCTTTTTCATCGCCCTGATCACCTCCTGCAGGCTTTTCCTTTACCTGACACCTGCCGTAATCGTGGTGATCCTGGTTTTTGTGATTGCCGGACTGTTCAGCAAAGTGCTTTCTCAGGTTTTTGACAAAGCTGTTACCTACAAAGAAGAAAACGACTTAACGATATAGGAGGCCGCCATGGGAATCAGAATCAATCTTGACGTGGAAATGGCAAAGCAGAAAAAGGGACTGACAGAGCTTGCAAATGAAGTGGATATCACTCTTGCCAACCTTTCCATTTTAAAAAATAACAAAGCAAAAGCAATCCGTTTTTCTACACTGGATGCGATCTGTAAGGCGCTGAACTGCCAGCCGGGAGATATTCTTGAGTATGTGGAAGAAGATTAAACAACACCCCTATTTCATATGTTATTTTGTCTTTACCTTTTTGACATTTTCAGAATATATCATAGTAAATGCTTTTTCATGGGCAAGTTTTGCCGGATTTGGTTTTGGCAATCTGGAATATTCAAAAGCCGGAATTACCGCATACCGCATATGCATCAGTATTCCGTTTTCCGTCGGTTTCATCTTTTCCATTGCCACATTAATAGCTTTCTATCGCTGGAAGGAAGCTTTCATAAAATACTTTTTATATATCGTAACCGCGATATCAGGAGTTGGCACGGGAATTATTGTTTCCCTGTTTGATGACAGCCTTGGCATCTGGTATTATGCCGGCGGAGGCTCTCTTACAAAAATTATCAGAGCCATGGAATGGCTGGAGTTTCCAATGTAAAAATATGATTAAGGAGGTCAACTATGGAACCTGTAAAACATGAAACAAAAGCATTCAACCCTCTGTTTCCCTTCATGGGAATCGGAAGTCTGATCTATGCTTTCTTTTACACCTTTTTTCTCTATAAGAACAGCTCGGGTATTACCTACCCTTTTTTCGTAGGCGGAACCTGCTTGTTTTTCTTCTTATATTTGAAAAAGTCAGGACTTACCGCCAAAAAATTTTCCGTATTTATCACTGTTAGCCTGATGCTTCTTGGCATCTCCACCTGTCTGACGGATTCCCGGATCCTTATATTCTTTAATAAACTGGGAATTTTCTGCCTGTTTTTCTATCTGGTACTTCATAATCTGTATCAGGATAAAAACTGGGGACTTCCGAAATATGCAGGTGCAATCACAACAGTTGTTTTTTCAAGCCTCTGCCATATATTTAAGCCTTTTACGGACTTTTCCGCCTTCCGTAAAAGTCATTCTCCGGAGGAAAAAATCTCGGAAGGCAAAGGAAAATATGTGCTTCTCGGAGTTGCCATCGCACTGCCTCTCCTTTTTGTCATTTTACTGCTTCTAGGCAGCGCAGATGCGGTTTTTGGCAATATCCTTGAAAATATTTTTACCTTTGAATTTGATTTTGATTTTTCGGATCATGTATTTGGCATTGCTTTCACTTTCCTGTTCGCCTTTTTTGCCGCCTACAGCATTATGAGCCGTCTGAATGTCCATGACATCAGAGAAGAAGTAACGGATAAAAGAACCTCAGAGCCTCTTATTGCAATCACTTTTACAGGCCTGATTTCCTTCATTTACCTGATCTTCTGCGCTATCCAGGTCATTTACCTGTTTGGCGGACTTGGCACTCTGCCCTCCGGCTATACTTATGCTTCCTACGCGAGAGAAGGATTTTTCCAACTGGTATTTGTATGCCTGATCAATCTTGCACTGGTGCTGATCTGCATGAAGCGGTTTCGTAAAAGCAATGTGCTGAGAGGAATTTTGACCTTTATCTCTCTGTGCACCTATATTATGATCGCATCAAGTGCTTACCGGATGATCCTGTATATCCGGGTATATTACCTGACCTTTCTCAGGGTATTTGTGCTATGGGCTCTGGCCGTGATCTTTCTGCTCATGACAGGCGCCTTGATCATGATCTACCGGGAAGCTTTTCCACTGGTAAAATACTGCCTGATCATAGTGACTTCTTTTTACCTTGTGTTTTCCTTTGCACACCCGGATTACCGGATCGCCCGCTACAATCTGGATCACGCCATATCGGCAGAGGATCAGCAGCAGAGCCGTGAAGACGGTACTTATAGTTCTCTGGAAGTATTTAAAGATTTTTACTACCTGAAAGGGCTTTCCATGGATGCCGCGCCCGTCATCTTTGAAAAAGCGGCGCAGCTGGGATATGATGACGGAAAATACAATGCATGGTTCCTTACCTACGCATCCGATATCGTGAAAGTAAGCTGGAGAGATGATGACCCCGTTTTTCCTGTTGAAAACGGTAATCTTCCAAAAAAAATGTCCATCCGAAGTTTTAATTTCTCCAGATGGACAGCATATAACGCATATACAAAATGTTATGAGGCAAACAAAAAATTTGCCGATGTGATACATTCCTATATTTATGACTTGTAATGAAAGGAACAATTTTACTGTAACTTAATCACACCGTCATTCTTTTCCTCTAAAATACGGATGCCATGATAAAACAGCTCGTTGATGGGTGTAGGGACAGAGAGTTCCTCACCCATTTTTACTACGGTTCCCGCAAACATTTCCACCTCTGTATGCCTCTTTGCCTCCAGATCCTGCAATGTGGAGGGTTTGTTGGGATAGGGAATTGTCATAACAGTTTTTTCCTGCATTGCAATTTCCTTTTCACCGATATCGATTCCCTTCTTCTGCGCGATGGCAGCAACCTCCCGCATGGAGTTGACCCTGATCCAGTTGGCATGCTCACTTGACTGGAAACCGCCAAAAGGAATACCCAGCAAAGCACAGGTCATATTCTCCCCGATATTGCACATGAACTTAAACCAGATGCCCTTCAGCATATCCTCATCGATCTCATAAGGAATATCCGCCCGATCAAACACTTCCCTAACAGCCAGCACCCTTTCTGAATATTCCTGATTCAGCTTTTCTCCGAAGTGGATTTTCCCCCAATAGGGATCAAAATCAGCCTTTCCGTCCTTCATCACAACAGACATTCTCATAAAGGCATACAGCACATGCTCTTCTCCAAAAGCCTCGATCAGCTTGTCCTCGCTGTCCACTCCGTTCAGCAAAGACAGAATCAACGTGTTTTCTCCCACCTGATTGCGGATATCTTCAATTGCCTGATCCAGTCCATACCCTTTCACACCGATCAGGATAAGATCAGCCGGATCCCCCTGCTCCTTCGGTGTCACAATGGGAAATATGTAATTCACGCCGTTGACGGTTACGCCTTTTGTTTCGAGACGCCTCTTCCTTTCACCATCTGCAATTACCCTAAAATTCTCACCGTATGTTTCAAAAAGTCTGGGTGCAAAGAACACCCCCATAGCTCCTAACCCGATCAGTGATATCTTTTCAATCTTTTTCATCTTTTCCACCTTTCCGATGCCACCTTTACAATGTTATGATCCTTGTGGCAACATGTTCCATAAACATTTTATCATGTTCCACCAGTATCATGGTAGGCTTAAATTTTAAAATAAGCTCCTCAATCTGCATTCTGGAGAACACATCGATAAAATTTAAGGGTTCATCCCAGATGTAAAGATGTGCTCTCTGACAGAGACTTCCTGCGATCAGCACCTTTTTCTTCTGCCCGCCGCTGTAATCCTCGATCCGCTTCTCAAACTGCGTCCTGGAAAAATCCAGCTTCCGAAGGAGAGCCAGAAACAACGTCTCATCAATCTCATTTTTTGCGGCGTACTCCTGCAGGGTGCCGGAAAGCTTTGAGGTATCCTGGGAACAGTAAGAGATCACCAGCTGATTGGGCAATTCAATTCTGCCTTTTCTAAGGACAAGATTGTCAGGCAAATCAAGCTGATTTCTATTATCGCCCTCCTCTTTTGCCGCTTGCAGGATCGCCTTTATGATGCTGGATTTTCCGCAGCCGTTTTTTCCCTGCAAAAAGATTCTCTCTCCCTGCTTCACCTCCAGATTAAAATCCCGAACAATATCCCTGCGATTACCGGATGTTGTATCACGGTGGGAATCATGCCTCTCATAGGAGATTGTGCAGTCCTCCATGACCACCAGTTTTTCCTTGTAATGCTTTAACGGAAAGAGCTTTAAATCTTCCACCGTTTCAATATTTTTCAATAATTCCGATTTTTCCTCTATCTCTCTTTGTTGCCTTCTCTCCAGATTTTTTCTTCTCATCTGCATCCGCCTTGACTTCTCACCGAGAAAGCATCTCAGATCCAGACTTTTTTCATACTTATCCTGGCGCAGACCGATCTTGGTGCTCTCCACCTTGTCAGCCCACTGCTTTGTCATTCTGGCAGATTCCGTGAGCCGTCTGATATCCTTTTTCAGCCGCTCGTTCTCGGCTAATTCAAAGGCATCCTGTTTTTGCTTGTTCTCCCACCAGGAGCTGAAATTGCCCTGCTGCACTTCGATACTCTCCCGATTGATCACAAGCACATGGTCCACACAGCCATCCATAAAATTTCTGTCATGGGACACCAGAATGAATCCTTTTTTCGTATTCAGATACTCCTTCAAAATTTCTCTCGACTCCATATCCAGATGATTGGTGGGCTCATCGATCAGCAGAAAATGATTCTCCCCGGAGAAAAGGAGAGCGAGAAGCACCTTCGTCTGTTCTCCGTTACTCAAAGTTTCAAAAGGTCTGTAAAACACATCCCCATCCACCAGAAGCAGATTCAATTCCCTGCAGATTTTCCAGAATTCATAATCCGGATCAATTTCCTCAATGACGTCAATCGTATCTTTGCTTTTGTCCTTTACCTCAAAAGGAAAATAATCAAAGACCACAGAGGCGCTGATGCTGCCCCTGTATTCCATTTTTCCCATGAGCAGATTCAGGAAGGTTGTTTTTCCCTTTCCGTTTCTTGCAATAAAACCAAGCTTCCAATCGGTATCTATCTGAAAAGATACGTTTTCAAAGATATTGTCATAGCTGCCCTCATAATAGAAGGTGAGATCGTTCACACTGATTTTTGACATACACATTCCTCCTCACATTACATCCATGCGCAAAAAAAGTGCAGAAGAAAAATCCTCTGCACTCTGAATTCATACAATACAATTCCCGTAAGGGAAACGCATCATGCTAGTATTCTAAAAATAATATAATGATAAAAGGAGTCAGTTATTTCTTCTACACAAAAGTTATTCAGTTTACTTTAAGGTAGAAAAAATAAACATTCCCACATCTCCTTTACGATTTACTTTTTACAACGTAACATACATATTCCGCTCTGTCAAGAGTGTAAAACTCTTCAATTTCTTTCATTCTCTGAAACCTTCATCTCCCGGATTTCTTTTCTCAGCCTTAAGATCATGGAAGGGGCGACCGACAATTCATCAATTCCCATTCGCAG
>JAGAQU010000045.1 GCA_017622575.1 Lachnospiraceae bacterium | reverse complement strand
GTACGATTCTGTACAGATGTCTCCATGTTGATTTGGTCCATTCCCACGCGGTCAAGAATACCGCAGAAGGCATCAATATGTTTGACGGCACCACCTGGCAATTCTTCCACGACGGAGAAAAGGGTGAGCATCCGGCCTGGGGAACCAAGTGCTTTGATTACGGTAAGACCGGCGTTCTGCACTTTCTGCTTTCCAATCTGAAGTTCTGGCTGGAGTAATACCATTTCGACGGCTTCCGGTAGTACCGGGGTGCTCAGCCAGGATCTTACGGCCAACAGCGGTCTCCATAGAGGGAGACGGCGTTACAGATGCGCCGTAGGTGCGCATAACTTCTCTACAGAAAGGCTTCTGCTCATAGGAAACCTTCACCATATAGACCTTGCAGTCCAGACCAAAGTAGGAGCAGGCCATGGAAAGAGCTGTGCCCCACTTAACGCGTACCAACGTACGCTGACTGTTTGATAACGGAGCGTCCAGCTCCGGCTCACATACTCAGGATGAACCTTTTCTGATCACCCTCGGAAGTCCATTCGGCTTTTCGGTGTCTGCCGCAATCTCACCATCCGCGGCTCTCTGGGAGAAAACTTAGAAAGCTTACTCACTCTTCCTCAACGGTTTACATCGTTATATGTCCGGAAAAAACACTTGTCAAGAAATAAATGTGCACAAAGTGTGGGCAGAAACAAAAAAGCTTGTATGATAATTTGCTAATTTTTTCCAGTAGCGTTTACAGCAATTCAAGTTTACCATTCCAAATAATATGCAAGGTCACACCCTCGTTTATCTCCTTTTTTGGGGTTTACACCCTTATCTTACCCAAAGACCGCAAAGTTCGAAACCAAGTCGAAATAAACAAGTTATAATGTTTTTTGAGGGATACCTATATTTATGCACCTTTAAACCATTAACCAATGCGACCGCTGGAACTGTCACGGTAGTTATATAAATTATTCCTTGGGTTATGCGGATAACCTTTGACGAATACCAATTTGTTCGATAAAATACAATAAGAAACACAAAGGGGAGAACAGAAATGGAAGAACAGCGGGTAAGGATCAGTGATATCGCGGAAGAGCTGGGTCTCAGCACAGCCACCATTTCCAATGTGATTCATGGAAAAACAAAGAAAATTTCAAATGAAACCGTACAGCGTGTTATGGCTCTGCTGGAGGAACGGCAATATATTCCCAATATGGCGGGTATCCTTCTGGCACAGAATTCTTCTAAAATTACTGGTGTGTTTGTCAATGACCATGAGAAATATGAGGGGCATACGCTGGACGATTTCTTTGTCTCATCCTCGCTCAATTATCTGTCAACTGAGATCGAGGCCAACGGGCAGTTCATGATGGTGAAAAAGGCGAAAAACGCAGAGGAGATTATCAAATTCGCATCTATGTGGAATATGGACGGCATTGTGGTGATCGGTTTCTGCGATCAAGACTATATGTATCTTCGCAATCATATGCGGGTTCCCTTTGTGGTCTATGACGGGTACTGTGAAAAACCGGAGCGGATTCTGAATATCACCATTGACAACTATAATGGTGGTTTCCAGGTGGGAGCTTACTTCCGAGAGCGCGGGCACAAACGGGCGCTGTGTATTTCCGATAATAACATATGCGTTGATCTGGAACGGTATCAAGGCTTCCGGGATGGCTTTAATACAGGAGAAGTTGAATTTGTATTGATTCCTATGCGGAAGGAAGAACGCTGGGAGTTTTATCAAAAGAATCATTCTCTGCTTGAAACAGTGACTTGTGTATTTGCCGTTTCTGATTACTATGCTATGGATCTGATCCACTTCCTTCAAAAGCAGGGGTTAGTCGTCCCGGATCAGATATCTGTTGCGGGCTTTGATGACAGCCCTATGTGCCAACTGGTCTGGCCGCCTTTAACGTCTGTCCGGCAGGATGGCGCACTGCGGGCAAAAATCGCAATTGAGAAGCTTCGGGAACTGAAAGAAAAAAAAGAAATCGAGACGGAGATCCGGCTGCCGGTGTCCCTTGTTGTTCGTGAAAGTACAAAATAACCAAAGCCGCTGTTTGTTAAGTTATACAAACGGCGGCTTATTATTTTGTGCAGGGTTACATACTTAACCTTTGAAATTATAAGTTGAAGTCGCTACAATGAGGGTATCAAAGCATTTGGAGGGATTCCAATGAAAGAAAGGGACAGCTTTTTCCGAGCTGTATGCAGCCTAGCCATTCCGGTGGCGCTACAATCTATGCTGCAATCTTCCTTCAGCATCGTTGACCAGATTATGATCGGTCAGCTGGGCAGTGTCAGCGTCGCGGGGGTGGGATTGGCAGGTAAATTTGCGGGGATCTACAATGTGGTGGTAGCAGCATTTGGCGCTGTGGCTGGCATTATGATCTCACAGTATCTGGGGCAAAAGAATCGGGGTGAGGTTAAAAGAAGCTATTATCTGAATCTGGTCTTTGCCTTAATATTTGCAGGTGTTTTTACCTTTGGCTGCATGCTGTTTCCCAAGAAAATTATGGGACTATATACCACCGATATGCAGACACAGGAAGCTGCGGCAAGGTATCTTTTGATTCTTTCAGGAACCTTCCTTCCTATGGCGGGCGCAACTTTGCTGGCAACCTTATTCCGCTGCACGGAAAAGGCCTGCTATCCGCTCTATGCCAGCGTCTGTGCGGCTTTGGCTAATACGGTTCTTAATTATATTCTTATTTTTGGTAAGCTGGGTTTTGCTCCTATGGGTATGGAGGGGGCTGCCATTGCCACGGTGATTTCTCAAGTACTGAATTTCCTGCTAATGCTGATCCTGTATGGAATCCACAGACGTGATTTCCCCCTTGTATGCAACGGCAGAATTCAGAAGGTGCCCTTCCACTGGAAGCAGTACGGTGCCATTCTGCTGCCTATGCTGATCTGTGAATTCATCTGGAGCCTGGGAGAGAATGTGTATGCCGCCGTTTATGGGCATTTGGGAACGGATGCCTGTGCGGCCATGACCTTGACAAACCCTATTCAGGGATTGACGATCGGTGCTCTGTGCGGTCTGTCTCAGGCAGCAGCAGTCATCGTAGGAAAGCTTCTGGGCGATAATCAGCAGAAGCAAGCCTATCAGGCATCGAAAAAGCTGATGCTGTACGGCTTCGTGGGAGCTGCCATTTTGTCGGCAGTGATTGTTATGACCAGCGGACTATACGTGAATATCTATCAGGTGGAAGAGTCCGTCAGGCAGATCACTCGGCGGATTTTGTTTGCCTATGCACTGGTTGTTCCTTTCAAAATACAGAATATGATCGTAGGCGGTGGTATCTTGCGCAGCGGAGGCAAAACGAAATATGTCATGTACATTGATCTCATCGGCACCTGGATCTTTGGTGTTCCTCTGGGTTTGCTGGCCGCTTTTATCTGGAATCTTTCCATTCCTTATGTTTACTTCATCCTGTCCCTGGAAGAGTGCGTTCGGTTTGCCATTACGTTGGTGATTTTCAGGAGCAGAAAATGGATAAACATTCTGGATGCGACTGTATCCTAAGCACAACAATAATCATCTTTGACAGACTGAGGAGTACAGCTAAGGAATTAGCTGTACTCCTTTTATTTCAGGAATATGTTTTGATGATGCTCAGAGCAATTTCCTTTTTGGAGCAGCAGCGGTCCATGGCTTGTTTTTCAATGTAGTGATGGGCATCTGATTCTGTCATTTTCAGATTTTCGATCAACAGCCACTTTGCCCGGTTTACCAGACGGATCTCCTCCATTTTTTCTTCGATGGAG
>JAGAQU010000044.1 GCA_017622575.1 Lachnospiraceae bacterium | reverse complement strand
ACTTAAGAATGCTGATGCAAAGCCCATAACATCTGCTTTGGTATAAGTAGCTGCTCCTATCAAAAAACTGATTATCGGATTAATAAAATTCTCTGTAAGGGATGTTACAATCCCGGAAAACGCACCACCGATAATAATACCGACAGCCATATTCATTACATTACCGCGCAGGGCAAATTCCTTAAATTCTTTCATAAATTTTTTCATTGTCCAAAACCTCCGATATTTTATAATTTTTTTATCGGCATGCTTATCCGAAATATTATTATAAACATATCATATCGGGGACTATATTTCCATCTTTTTGTCAGAATCTTATCTCCATTCAGACACATGGCATCAGAACTGCACCGGTTCCACATCCACCGTCAGCACCTCCATCCGGTAATCCGGAAAAGCTTCAATCAGCGCTTCCAGTGCAAGCGCCGTCGCTTCCACTCTGTCGTGTGCAAGAAGGACTACTTTTTTTCTGCCAAGTGCGGTGTCGACAGCATTTCTGACCAGTTCCTCCGGTGTCTTTTCGCCGCCGGAGGCATCCTCCAGACTTGCATTCCAGTCAAAATAGATATATCCTCTCTTTTCCATCTCCGCAATGATATCCTCGCGCACTCCCTTGTTATAGGCATTGACGCTGCCGCCCGGGAAACGGAACAGTCTGGTTCTCACCCCGGTAACCTGATAGACGGTTTCGGATGCTTTTTCAAAATCTTCTATGTAACTGTCAACGCTCCGATATAAAAGGCTGTAATCATGTACATCACAGTGGATACCAATGGCATGACCTTCCTTCGCAATGCGTTTTGCCGTTTCAGGATTCTTACGCACATATTCCCCAATCACAAAAAAAGTTGCTTTTACATTTTTCTCTTTCAGTACATCCAGCACTTTATCCGTATTTTCCGCGGAAGGCCCGTCATCAAAGGTCAGATACAAAACCTTCTTCGGCTGCCTATCTTTCTGTTTCTCTTCCTGTTTCTGCTCTTCGCTCTCGCTTTTTTCCTCTGTTCCCTGAGAAAATATCAGTACTTCCGCCTCCTGCTTCTGCTCTTCTTCCGCTTCCTGCTGTATGCTCTGCTCCTGCTCCTTCTGCTCCTGCTCCTCTTGCTGCACTCTCTGTGGCGCCGCCGCCACCCGCATGGCCATGGCTGCAAAAACCACTGCAATTCCAAGAAGGATTCCCCATATAGCTGCCATCAAAAATCCCTTGATCTCCTCTTTTCTTCTCTCCTCGTGTTTCTCTTTTCTTCTCATAAAAAATGATGCTCCTCTCCGTGTATCTGTAATAAGCATACACAGAGAGTGCATCAAAGTTTCATCATATTTGTATCTTTTTTGCATCATTTTTGCATCAAAGTTGCATCATTTGGAGATCTTTAAAAACAACTCATTGATTCCCTCATAAAAACCGATTGTGACTATCGTCCTCTCATCACCGGTCCCTGCGAAGACATATTTTTTGTAATAAGGTGTCGTCTCCAAAAGCGGATTATCTGTCTCATATTCCTCAGGATTGCCAAGACCCATATAAGAGCTCCACTTCGCAATCATTTCATCCGGATTGATCTCTTCCCACTTCAGTTCCGTTCTTGCATAAAATTCATATATTTTACCGTCATCCGCATCAATATAAACATCGATCAGCCTGTTTTTCTTGTTGGAATTCTGCACACTTCCGGAAAGACTTACCTTCCAGACAGACACATTATTTCTCGGCTCCGGCACATCAATGGCTGAATACAGGACTGCCTCATAGGAAGAGGACTGCACTTCCTTTATGGTTTCAGGCAAAATCCCCAGTTCTTTCAAAGTCCGGATTTCTTCATTTGCGGTTGCATAAATCTCCTCATCCGTAATCTCCTGCCCGGAAGGGCCCTTATGATTGACAACAAAGGCATAGGTACCCGTCAACTCCTGATATTCTTCATCCGTCTCCCTGGTAAGGGCACTCTGCTCACTTTCGGGGATCACCTGATTGTTCAGACACCGGGAAAGAATATACAGCTTTTCATTGCTGCTTAAGCGGTAGCGGTAGCCTGCTCCCTCCGCCTCCTCTTCTTTTGTCTGAATTCTGTTTAAAACTCCCTTGTCCTTGTATCCGGAAAGAGCTTCCGGTCCCCAGATGGAGAATGCCACGACCACCACTGTCAGGAGAATCAGGAAAAAGTTAAGCATCTGTTTCTTCATGATCCTTACCTCCTTTCCGCTGCAGTAAGAAGGAGGTGGCGGTTCCTTCTCCCAAAGTGCTGTCAATCTCAAGCGTCGTATGATGGAGCCCCAGAATTTCCGTACAGAGGGAAAGTCCGAGTCCTGCCCCGTTTCTGCTTCTTGACCTTGATTTTTCCACCATATAAAAAGCCTTGGTGATCTTTGTCAGTTCCTCTTTCGGGATTCCCACCCCGTAATCCTTCACGGTAAACCGATAGCTTTCCCCTTCCGCTTTCCCCATGATCTCAATCCTGCTGCCAGACTCTGAGGCTTTGCAGGCATTGTCAAGCAGATTGATGAGAACAGTCTTGATCAGATTGGCATCCGCCAGGACATAATCCTTTTCATAGGAATAGACAAATTCCATACTTTCATTGGGATGAAACATGCTGCGAAGATATTCAAAAAGGCTTTCCGTGGAAACTCTCTGTATCTCCGCCTCTCCCTGCTTGGTCACCAGAATATCAAGCAGCTTTAATGACATGGCTTCCAGCCTTTTTCCTTCTGTATAAATATAATTTGCCGAGAGAAAACTTTTTTCTTCATCCAGCTTTCTTAAGCGAAGCATATCCGCATAGCCGATAATGGATGTTAACGGAGTCTTGAGCTCATGGGCAAAGGCTCCCACAAAATCTTCCCTTGCCTGAACCTCCTCCTCCAGTTTGTCTATATTTTCTTCCAAGGCTTCCGCCATCTGATTAAAATCAAGCGTCAACTGTCCCAGCTCATCATTGCTGACTTTTTTTGCACGGTAGCTGTAATCCCCCGCTGTCATTTCCTTGGTTGCCTTCGTCAAAAGACGAATCGGCTTTGTCAGGAAGGAAGCGATCAGATACATGACAAACACACCCACAGCGAGCATCAGAACCGTCATTCGCCGGTAAACACTGTAGCCCATGTCACGCTCTCTGAACACCCCTGAAACATCCCGGAGAGTTTCCAGGTATAACATTCTGTCAAGTGCATTGATCTTTCTCCCTGTCTGAATATAGTAATGCTCTCCTGCCTGAATCACTCTGTATGCACAGACATTCTCCTGTGCCTGATCAAGCAATACATTGTCCGCTTCAAATCCGTCACTTGCATAAAGAGCATTCTTCTCCTCATCCGAAATCCGAAGAAGTCTGCTGACATTGTCACCGCTTGTCTCCAGCTTTGACGCAATCTGCTCTATGGAGCCGTCCGGAAGCACGCCATACCTGGCAGGCACATTAAGAGCTGCCGTTTCAAAAGCGAAACGAAGAATACTGTTTTCGTCAAGGGCCTGACCAACTTCCCTCTCAAGAGACGTTTCAAATACATAATTGACAAAATAAAAACCGCTAAAGCCAAGGGTAAGTGCAATAATGATCATGGTCCACAGCAAAAGTTTTTTGGAAAATTTCATGCTTATACCTCTAATCGATATCCTACCTTATATACTGCAACAAGATTGTGTTCCCAGCCAAGCTTTTTCCGCAGTCTCTGCACATGAAGATCAAGAGTTCTGCTGTCTGACAGATATTCGTCCTCCCACACCTTCTCATACAGATTCTCCCTGAAGAGAGCCACATTCCGGTTCTCCACAAAAAGCATCAGAAGATCAAATTCCTTATTGGTAAGCGGCACCGGCTGTCCCTTTTTACTGACCCGTCTTGCCACACTGTCAATCTCAATGTCACCGATGGGGATCTTCGTCTCCGTCTTATTGTACCTTCGAAGAACCGCCTCCACTCTGGCTACCAGCTCCACCACATCAAAGGGCTTGATCAGGTAGTCATCTGCTCCCAGCTTAAGTCCTTTCACCCTGTCCTTCACCTCATGCTTGGCAGAGATAAAGATTACAGGAATTTTTAGGGGTCTTATGTACTCCATCACATCATAGCCGTCTGCCCCCGGCAGCATAATGTCAAGCAGGATCAGATCATAGTCATCCTCTTCCACAGCCTCGATGGCCTTAAGCCCGTCCTGCACCGCCGTGCAGTGATAACCTGCCGCCGACAGATTTAAGTCGATCAGATCACAGATCGGTTTTTCATCATCTACAATCAATATCTTTATCATGATTCTGAATTCCACCCCCAATAAGCTCTCGCCTTTTCCACAAGCTCTGCAAGCGTATTTTCATCACTACAGTATACTTTTTTCTTGATCTCTTTATCTGCTTCAAAACCTCCGGTCCGCTGATAATAGACCGCATAGTCGTTTTTGATGATCAATTCATTATCGGTTCCGCTGTTGCTGTATCTGGCCAGAATAATAATATCCTTCATGCCGTCCCCGTCAATATCCTTGCACTGGATTCCCTTCAGGGCATACAGATTATCATAGTCTCCCATGGGCTGGAGACTCCACACAATATATCCCTGTTCATTTACAAAGTAGATCATAAAAGTGGAAAAATCAGCCATGGTATAAGTCCCCGGCACCACCTCAAGGCGGCTCAGCTTTTCGAACTGTCTTACATAATTCTGTTCCGCCACGATCTCAAATCCGTTCTTCAAAAGCTCCTCCTTGGTGGATGCCGTATATAAAAACTCTGTAGAATAACCATCTCTGACAAAAGCAATAATACATTTGGCACTTTTGTTCATACCAAACCGGTTGATCTTATCCGAGATCCTGTAATCACGGTAAAATCCCGTATCGTTTTGAAACAGCACGTCACCGACCTTATAGGTCTTGCCGTTGTAGGCACCTGTCTGATTTTTGCAGGCGGTGATCAGGATGATATCCTGTTTTCCATCACGGTTTACATCCAAAAAGGATACTGCAGATATTTCCTTTAAGGGCTGCTCAAGTTTGCCTCTGTTGCGGTTGTTCGTTTCCAGCTGGTCTGTCCTGTAGACCACAGTACCATCCTCCGTGATCAGGAAAAGCACAAGTCTTCGGTATTCCTTCTCAATGGCAGGAACAAGGGAAACGCTTCCGAAGCACTCCGTCTCCAAAGGGAAAATCTGATCCTCGATCACAGAAAAACCATTGTCCTCAATATCTGTCAGCTTCTCTATGGAAACAAGACGCTGCTGATAATCCTGATAATTTGTAAGGAGCTCTGCTTCCGCCGCATTTTCTTTTTCAGAATCAGACAGTTCCTCCGCCGACACAGAAAAAGAAATGGTCAATAGCATAAACAATATGAAATTGATAGTCAAAAGACTTCTTCGTAATGGTTTTTTACTCACAGTGCACCGCTTTTCTTATGTAATATTTGACAGGCCGACACTCTCGTATCGGCCCTCTTGTTCACGCAGTCTTTTTCATTTCATGTATAATGCGCTGAATACTCTTTTCGGAAAGGAAATATTTGCCGGCAAGCTCTTCCACTCTGCATCCCTTCAGATATTCCTGAAAAATGGATGTATTTCTTTCAAAAAGCTCCTGTCTGATTCCGGTTCCCTTTCCCCATTCCTGCTTATTTTCCGTTTTCCTGGGAATGTAGAGATTTTCTCCGTCAATATACTGCCATATCAGTTCAATGACATCCCTTGGCAGTACCTCTTCTGCTCTTCTATAGCTCATTTTGCCCTCCTGGTATATCGGCCGCACATGGCCTTTAAACATATTTTTTGTTACCGGGAATCGCAATGGCTATAACAAATTTAAATACACGTTTCTACCTGTTCCTAAAATTGCAATAGCCAATGCTATGCAAAAATAACATATCTTCTCATAAAGAATTCCTCCTTTTTGTATCAGGGTCTCCTGTCAATCATCGTACCATCCATCGCGTTTATCGTCAACCAAATACCAGGCAATACTCTGTCTATGCCTGCTTTTCATGATCATAAATGATCAGCGCCATCACCTGTAATTCCTCGTCCTGAAGATTGGTGAGGCTGTGACCTTTGCCTGACGGTGTAAAATAGTGTTCTCCCTCTTTCAAAGTCAGTGTTCTCTCATGATTATCATCAATGGTTGCTGTTCCTTTGATCACATAATAATCTTCCCCGTCACCGTTATGCACATGATAGCCCACAGAACAGCCCTTCTGCAGCGTTACCTTGGCATAAACTCTGTTCATGCCATGCATCTCCTCCGCCTCCAGAACATGGTCAAAGTGAACTGTCCCCTGACCGCCTAAAAATTCCTTCTGATCCACACTTCTCATAACATTCTCTCCTTTATTCTTCATATTAATTGCAGACTTTCTTCTGTGTTTCATACTTTCTGATGCACTCTAGAATATGACCGATATTTCCGTTTCCCGCAAACATGTTCCTGTCAAAAAAATCGTGATTTTCATCCAGCCAGAAAAGCTCGTTTTCTTCCCCATACACTTCAAAATCCCTGCTTAAGTAACCCACGTAAATTTCCAACAGTATTTCATCCGTGTAATAGGTAAGATCCATAAAATGCATCAATTCGATTTCCTGCTCTGTAATGCCTGTTTCCTCACAGAGTTCCCTGTAAGCCGCATGTATATGCTCTTCACCCGGTTTTATTTTGCCTCCCACAAAATTATACAGACCTTTGAAAGGTTCTTTTCTTCTTTTGCAGAAAAGCAGCTTGTCCTTCGCTTTATTAAATACAACAATCGCATTCATTTCATGCTGCATGAAATGTGTCTCCTTATCTTTTTGATCCACCTCTTCTACTATAAAGCAAAACATACGAAAAATCCATATCATTTTCCCCTGTTCTATTTGAGAGCGATATGGTAAAATCTCCATATAAGACAGATCGGAAGCCTTTCTGATTCTGCCCAAATACCTCGTCTGCAAAAGGAAAGGAATTTTCTCAATGGAAATCACAAAAGACATTAAATACATAGGGGTAAACGACCACGACATCGACCTGTTTGAGGGTCACTATATTGTAGAGAACGGAATGGCCTACAATTCCTATGTGATACTGGATGAAAAGATTGCGGTGATGGATACCGTGGACACCCATTTTACCGAAGAATGGCTTACAAATCTGAAAACAGCTTTGAATGGCAGAAAACCGGATTACCTGATCGTACAGCACATGGAGCCTGACCATTCTGCCAATATCGTAAACTTTTTGAAGGAGTATCCTGAGACAGTGCTTGTTGCCTCCATGGCAGCCTTCAATATGATGAAGCAGTTCTTTGGAACTGATTATGCTGACAAGAAAATGGTTGTAAAAGAAGGGGATACCCTGTCGCTTGGCAAGCACACACTATCCTTTGTGGCAGCTCCCATGGTACACTGGCCGGAAGTCATTGTCACTTATGACGGCTGTGACAAGGTTCTTTTCTCTGCCGATGCTTTCGGCAAATTCGGTGCTCTTGATGCAGAGGAGGACTGGGCATGTGAAGCACGCCGCTATTATTTCGGCATTGTCGGGAAATACGGTATGCAGGTTCAGACTCTGCTCAAAAAAGCAGGCAACTTGGATATTCAGACCATCTGTCCGCTGCATGGCCCCATTCTCACAGAAAATCTCGAATATTATCTGAACCTTTACAATATCTGGTCATCCTACGGCGTGGAAACGGAAGGTATCATGATCGCCTACACCTCCGTTTACGGAAACACCAAAAAGGCTGTGGAAATTCTGGCTGACAGGCTGCGTGAAAAAGGCTGTCCCAAAGTAGTGATTGCCGACCTTGCCAGAGAGGATAAAGCTGAATGTGTGGAGGACGCCTTCCGCTACGGAAAGCTGGTGCTTGCCACCACCACCTACAATACAGGTGTTTTCCCCTATATGCGTGAATTCATAAACAGTCTCACGGAAAGGAATTATCAGAATCGTACCATTGCTCTTATGGAAAACGGAACCTGGGCGCCTATGGCTGCCAAGACCATGAAAGCCATGCTGGAAAACAGCAAGGATATCACCTTTACGGAAAATTCCGTATGTATCAGATCTGCTCTGAACGACGAGAGTCTGGCTCAGATCGACGCTCTGGCTGAGGAGCTTTGCAGGGAATATTGATTTATAAAAGAGAGGTTCACTTTGAACCTCTCTTTTTATCAACTGTTTTGTATTAGAAAATAAACAACTGTGTCCAGTAATTTGTCCCGTTTGCGTCCTGATAATGACCTACACCGATCTTGGTGAACTTGGGATTTAAAATATTGGCCCTGTGTCCGTCACTGTTCATCCATGCCTGCATGACAGCTTTCGGTGTTCTCTGACCCCACGCAATATTTTCGCCGGCACCCCGGTAGTTTACTCCCTGTTCCTTCAGGGCTGTGGCAAACTGAGTACCATTCGGTCTGGTATGGGAGAAGGACTGCTTAATCTCCTTTGCCCGTACAAGAGCTGCTGCTTCTGTATTGACATCGATCGCCAATGCAGGAAGTCCTGCCTTTGCCCTCTCTTCATTGACCAGCCTTACCACCTGATGAGCCAGACTCTCCTGTACACTTTCTTCGGAATTATCCTCTCCTGGCGCACCGGGCTTCTCTTCCTCCGGCACACTCGGACTGCCTGCCTCCGGAAGATCAGGGATTTCCACATCCGGAGCTTCCGTTTCCGGCAGCTGTGGTATATTGCCACCCGGTATGTTAATTTCGGGAATACAGTTTCCCACAATTCCCACGATCACGGTACAGCCATCCTTTTGAAGCTTGTTCACGTAGAAGTTGCCTTCACCGGCATTTACGGATAGTGGCGTTGCCGCTGTCATTACAGTAAGTGCCGTTGCAATTGCATATAATGATGTTTTTCTCATGTTACCTCCTGTCATGAAATAATCCCACAAGAAATTATTTCATTTTTATTAAATATGTTACATATTTATTACAAGAAGATACTAACATACCATCTTGTAAAAAGATACAGGAAGTAACTGGAAACAACGTCACATACCTTTATTCACTATCTTTTTTCTTTTCAAACAACTCCTTTGCTTCTTCTACATAAAGCGTCGCATTCCGCTTATTTGCCTCAATTTCTTCTGCTGTCACATCACGTTTCCATACACCCGGGCTCCCCATTACAAGAGAATAATCGGGAATCACCGTGTTCTTTGTGACAAGCGCACCTGCCCCGATGATACAGTTCTTTCCGATCACAGCACCATTAAGCAGAATGGCTCCCATTCCGATCAAGGTGTTATCGCCTATCTTGCGGCAGTGAACCACGGCTCCGTGACCGATCGTCACACCATCTCCGATCTCCAGAGTTTCACCTTTGTCCACATGGAGGACACAGTTATCCTGGATGTTGGTCCGCTTTCCGATACTGATTTTTGCATGCTCCGCGCGGACAGTGGCATTGTAAAAAATACTGCTTTCCTCTCCGATTGTCACGTTTCCCCTTACAATTGCACCTTCCGCTATAAAAACGCCGGACAAATTCTCTGGCATTGAACTCATGATCATCTCTCCTTCTGATTCTGATATTTCCGTTTTCCTCTTATTCATGCTTCCTTTTCAGGAAGGTATTTCTTATCCTGTTAAGGAAATTATCTGCCGCTATTGTCTATTTTGAATGTTTGTTTTTAGTGTCTGTACGACTTATACAAATTACTGTTCGAAAACTTCCTCCGAGGGTATAAACAAGCATTTCTGCCCTTATATACCCTTCTTTCTGCCGCTTCACTTTCATATTTCCGCTCAAAAGCTTCCGCCGAGGGTATAGGCAAGCATCTCCGCCTTTATATACCCTCCTTCCGCAGCTTCACAGCTTACATTTACTACTCAAAGACTTCCCACGAGGGTACAGGCAAACATTTCCGGCTTCATATACCCTTCTTCATCCGTTTCACTGCTCATATTTCTACTCAAAAGCTTCTCACGAGGGTACAAGCAAGCGTTTCCGGCTTCTCATACCCTTCTTCAACATGAATCACATACACCAAGGAACTCGGCCAATTGGGATTTATCGCCTAATCAAAATACCTTTCATATACTGTGTTTCATTATGTGTTTTATACACACTCTGTTTTTCTTCTTCTGTGCATCCTATCAATATTTTTATTTCTGAATCTCGTTTCATCAAATCAACAATACACATTATAGCATCTATTTGCTTATCTCCAGAACCAACCCAAACATCTATACCTGCCCCATCCATTGATGAAGTATTTTTCAAATATCCATAATCAACCTTATATATAAAATCGGGATATTTCGGATGTGCAGTTCCTTTTGGTCTATCTATAATAATTTCTGAATTATCTACTAATGAATCTAATGATTTCCAAAAATCATCATTACTAAAAAATTTCATATATCCTCCACAAATTCAAAGATTCCTGCGTCATTTGCACTTCTTCTTACCCTTCGTACAAGAAACATTCCTCTCTATCAGAAGCTCTATCAATGGTAACTTGTATTATCACTTAACCATATCGTACATTTTTTGTAAATAATTCTTAAATGCAATGTTATCGCTCAATAATCCATTTTTTAGCTTATCACATGTATTAAGAGCCAAGTCAAACTGCTGTTGCGTAATATCACCATTAGCTAATGCATTTTGAAGTTCATCCATATCATCTTCTATAATAGTTCCATCCGGATAGACAACTAGATCAAGGTATAAATCATAAAAATATGGGACTCCATCTTTATCATAACCTTGTTCCGCAATCATATCTATATAACATACTTGAATTTCACATTTATCATTCATCATAACGGTAAGACAATAGTAATCATTTTCAGGCATTATAGTTAGCCATTGATAATTATTATCACATACGGTCAAATCTTCTCCGTTATACTTCCAAATCTGCGGTTCAGACACTTCATGTATATTTAATATTCCAACATATCCTGAATAATCAGCAGTATCCATTACTTTTCCAACTCTGTTTTTTGCAATAATACACTTCCACTCATCATAGGTTATTCTGCATCTGTACATATACCCACACCTCAAAATTCTTCTTTCTCTCCGCTCCCGATCTCTTTGCTGTTTCCGACTTTTCTAAGCTTCATCTGATCAGATTATACTATTTCTGCTACCTGTTTTCCACAGGAAACTCTGCAATAGCACAGATAACAGGAATTTCTTGACAACAAATCTTTATCATATTATCATTAACAACACTCAGTATATGATGAATTCTTACCCGAAAAATAGAACAAAAAGGAGTGACAAAATGATAGATTTTTTAAAGGAAGCTGCCCATGTTAAGCCTTCCTCCAAACAGCTGGACTGGTTTGACACGGAATTCTATGCCTTCATCCATTTCGGACCCAATACCTTTACCGGACGGGAAAGGGGTGACGGAACGGAGGATGAAGCGATTTTCAGCCCGGTAAAACTGAATTGTGATCAATGGGTGGAAACCATCAAAGCTGCCGGCATGAAAGGAATGGTTCTGACCGCAAAGCACCATGACGGTTTCTGTCTGTGGCCTTCCAAATACACGGAGCATTCCGTAAAAAACAGCCCCTGCCCTGTAGACGTGGTAAAAGAGGCGGCGGATGCCTGCAGGCGCGGCGGCATTAAATTCGGCTTCTACTTATCCCCCTGGGACAGAAACTGTTCCTGTTACGGCACACCGGAATACAACGATTACTTCTGCAATCAATTGACGGAGCTGCTCACGCAATACGGGGAGATTTTCTACGTATGGTTTGATAACGCCTGCTGGGAGGGAAAAAACGGCAAAAAACAGGACTATGATTTTCCCCGCTATTTTGAACTCATCCACAGGTATCAGCCCGGCGCAGTTATTTTTAATGATTTCGGCCCCGATGTCCGGTGGTGCGGAAATGAGGCAGGCACGGCACGATACGCAGAATGGTCAGTGGTTCCGTCCGAGCTGTGTCATTACGCTCCCGCACAGACCGGCTCCGGTCCTCTGGCAAAGGAGGGCAGCCTGTCCTATCTCTACAACACGGAGAATGAGCTTGGAAGTATGCCAAATATCCTGTACTCCAAGGGACTTACTTTTGTTCCTTCCGAAATCGATATGTCTATCCGACCCGGCTGGTTCTGGCATCCCGATGAGGAACCCCATTCTCTGGAACGGCTTTTTCATACCTATCTCAAAAGTTGCGGGGCAAACGCATGTCTGAACCTGAATCTCCCGCCTGACAGAGACGGTCTTCTGGATGAAAGAGATATAAAAAGACTGCGCGAGCTACGCGCACTGATCGATCGGGAGCTTGGAAATGAACTTCCGGCAACTATAGAAAAAGAGAGCGGACGCGGTCCTACCCAGCCTGTCTATACGATCACTCTGGACAGTCCCCGGGATGACATCAAATATATCGTTCTCAAGGAGGATATCTCAAAGGGACAGCGCGTGGAGAGCTTTCGCATCACTGCCGAAACAGATGACGAAGCACGCTCCCTGAATTATCCCATTTACCAGGGAACCTGTATCGGTCACAAAAAGATCTGCATGTTTAAGGATCCTTTTGCGAAGCCGGAGGGTTCGCCCGGTTCCGGTTCTGACGCAAAGATCAAAAAACTGAAGGTACATATCACAGCCGCCAGAGACGAAGTAATTATGAAAAGTATTTCTGTTTTTTGACATACGTAAAGGGTCTGTTTCCCATCGAAACAGACCCTCTTTTTTAGTTTTAAGCTTCTCCGCTCATTTAGTAATTTTCTGCATTGACCTCAAAGTAGCTCCCAGGATGATTACATACCGGACAAACCTCAGGTGCCTTGGTGCCCACAACAATATGTCCGCAGTTTCTGCATTCCCATACCTTCACTTCACTCTTTGCAAATACAGCAGCCGTCTCCACATTTTTGAGAAGTGCTCTGTATCTTTCCTCATGATGCTTCTCAATTGCCCCTACCATGCGGAACTTGGCTGCCAGCTCGGAAAATCCTTCTTCCTCTGCCGTTTTGGCAAAGCCCTCATACATATCTGTCCACTCATAATTCTCACCGTCGGCGGCAGCTTCCAGATTCTGCGCGGTATCACCGATACCGTTCAGTTCTTTAAACCACATCTTTGCATGTTCCTTCTCATTGTCAGCGGTTTTCAGGAAAAGAGCAGCGATCTGCTCATAGCCTTCCTTCTTTGCGACAGATGCAAAATAAGTATATTTATTCCTTGCCTGGGATTCTCCTGCAAATGCAGCCTCAAGATTCTTTTCCGTCCTAGTGCCTGCATACTTTCCGGAAGATACCGGTTCCTGCGCTACTTTTTTCTCTCCTTTTCTTTTGAAAATATTGCTCTTATCCTCATAGTATGTATGAAGCATTTTTTCAGCCATCTCACTTAAAGGTTCACCATAAAACTCTTCATAAATCTGTTTGATCGACGGATTTTCATGACTCTTGCGAAGTGTCATCTCCTCGTCTCTCTTATACAGGCTGGCAATTCGCGCCTTGCGCACCTGATCGGCATCCTTCATAACATCCTTGGGCTGTCCGCTGCCACCGATACAACCGCCGGGACAGGTCATCACTTCGATAAAATGATATTGCTTACCGCCCTGTTTCACACGCTCGATCATCTTACGCGCATTGGCAGTTCCGTAAACAACGGCAACGTTCACTTCCATATCCTTTATCTTTAGAGAAGCCTCCCTGATTCCCTCAAAGCCGCGCACCGATTCCAACTGATACAGCGACTGGGGCGCTTCTTCCCCGGTAATATACTCATATGCGGTTCTTAAAGCTGCCTCCATCACTCCGCCTGTATTGCCGAAGATCACACCGGCTCCCGATGCCTGCCCCATGATGTCGTCATAGGAAGAATTCTGTAATCCTGCAAAATCAATATCTTGTTCCTTGGCCCACAATGCAAGCTCCCTTGTGGTAAGTACAAAGTCCATATCCTTTATATCCAGGCCGCCGTAATAATCGGAAGCACTGTGCATCTCTGCTCTTCTGATCTCATATTTCTTGGCAGCGCAGGGAGTCAGGGCTACATTCACAATTTTTTCGGGATCGAGTCCCATCTTTTTGGCAAAGTAAGTTTTGATCGTGGGTCCCTGCATTCCGATAGGGCTTTTAGCCGTAGAGAGATTCGGCAGAAGCTCGGGATAATACATCTCGGTAAACTTTACCCACGCGGGGCAGCAACTGGTAAACTGCGGAAGAGGAGCTGTCTTTTTTGTAATTCTCCCGATCAGCTCACTGGCCTCTTCCACGATCGTCAGATCCGCCGCGAAATTGGTATCAAGCACATAATTGACACCCAGTTTTCGTAAAAGGGCAACCATTTTTCCCTCTACGAATGTGCCGTCCTGCATGCCAAACTCTTCCCCGAGAGACGCCCGAACCGAAGGTGAAGTACTCACGATCACAATTTTATCAGGATCCTTCACTGCCGCTTCAATATCCTTATACTCATATTTCTCGGTGATACTGTTTACCGGACAGACATTGGCACATTGCCCGCAATGAATACATACCGCCTCTCCGTCCGTTTGTTCAAGTGTGTAGGTACCATGCACACCGATGTCCTGCGTACAGACATTTTTGCACATTCCACATTGGATACACTTTTCCTCATTTCTTACAATGCTGGGATTGTCAGCCTCAATAGGAACTCTGACATCCAAAGACATATGTTTCATCTGTTGTTACCTCCATTTTCCTTTTTCAGACATTCCGGACAAACATAATTAATTTTCAAATCATAGGAAAGAATCGGAACATCAATCTGTGCCTGCAGTTTTTCAGACAAATCTTCCAAAGTGATATCTGACAATTTCCCGCACTTTCTGCACACCAGATGATCATGCCGCTTGATTCTGTCATAACGGTCAGGTTGTCCCTCGACAGAAACTTTTCTGATCATCCCCTGCTCATACAGGGAAGCCAAATTGTTATAAACTGTAGCAAGCACTGCCTTTTCATTCTTTTCCTTGAGACGCAAGAATATGTGTTCCGCTGTCAGATGATCTTCGGAATCGTTGATAATCTCTAAAATATACTTGCCGTTTTTGGTCATCGTTTTCCTCTCTGAAATGTCAATTTTAAAATTGTTCTAATTCTATTTTATTCTTTTTATTCATTATCTATAGTTCCTCTTGATTTTTAGACTTACATTTTGACATAGGCACATTGAAAACCGCATATATATCATATATTCCAGCACTTTTTCCTTGCCTTTGTAGGTAGAATCCTATATAATGTAAGTAGAATATATTAGACTTACATTCGGAGGTATTCTGTTATGTCCTACATTCACTATGATGAACACAACTATCAGGTCATTTAGGTAGATACCGGGTTTTCAGGCAGGTACTTTGGAATATCAAAGCCTACCTTTGCAGCAACATCACGAACGCTTTTGATTTTGTTTTCTACCACCCACTTGTTACCGTTGAGTGTGATTTTCAGTTTTTTCATCTCGCGCATGATTTCTTTTACTGACAGTTTTGATTCATCTGCAATCTTTTTTATGTCATGGTAAATCATACCGGCAATGGTTACGATAAAACTCAAACCCTGCATACAGAAATAATCCTGTTGATAAAGAGCGTTGAAATCCGCATCATTGCGAACATAGTTGTAGTATGTTTCTATGCTCCAGCGATCCTTGTAATGACAGAACACCTCCTCGGCAGACAGATCAAAATCATTTGTCTCGAGTAGGAAAAGGCCAAAATAAAGCTCGTTTTCGACAAGCCCTTCCTCAGTATAGCCACTTTTTCCGGCCGCCATGGCTTTGATATAATCCTGGCGCTCGGCACCGGCTCGGGTAGTATCTTGGAACGCTATGCGCCTGCAACTGTCATCGCCTGCAACGTACTCAGCATAGTAGATCATGCTGGCATAACTGTCTTTGTTGAAAACAAAGTACTTGCGCTTGTCGAACTTCAGGATCTCGATAATGGCCGCATAGTCCTTTCGGTTCGATATCATAGGGACTATGTATGTGTTGCCGTTTGACGACATGAGCTCTTTGTCCGGATCAGTGTTGAACCCACGATCCACAAGAAACTCGGTATTTGAAAAATTATATCGCTCGAATAGCGCTTTTACCGAGATTTTGTCCGGATCAGCTCCGCTGTATATGTGGCTCAACAACGGCTGACTATCAACAACATCGTACGCTGTAAGCCAGTTGATCTGCTCTGTTCCGAGCTTTGAAGTTTTATATCCGAACTCAGAGAGATCATTGCATTCAGATGTACATGCGATAACATGACCGTCAATCGCAATCCGTTTCGATGATTCATTGATCATCATGGACTCAAAGTTATGAACCCGCTTTCCTCGGGTACCGAGGTTTTTATACAAAGCATGGAGAGCATCATATCCGAGATGCACCTTTTCAAAGATAATGGGCAGGTATGACGGATCAAACACCCCTTTCATACTTGTCATGTATGTGAAGCCGTCAACGAAGAAGATAATTGCGGTGGAATAGATCTGTCTGGCATCATCTTGATGAAAAACTGCATACAGCCGGTTGAGGGTGTCCTGCGAACTATTAATTGCAAACGCATAATCGCCGTAGTTTCTTGCAGTTATTTCATCTTTGGAGACAAAACCATCATTTGGGACAAAGCCGTCTGCTTCAGTGATAAGACCTATGCAGTCGCCCATCTCGGTTTTTGTTTTCCACCGCTTATTACCATCGGCATCAAAAACAGGGAGCTGCTTCGAGGTATAGTTGTAAACGTAGTATCCGTTTTTTATCCGTTTAACCATTGTTCCCTTGGGTTTAAGCTTGCGTATGCTCTCTGGTACAGAGTAGTTGCCCATAATTGTTGCCTCCGGTACAATTTATCTACCTATCACTACCTAATTATTGTACCAGATGCCATACTATAATACAAGCGAAAAATGGCTAAAAATCAAGAAAAATCAGCAGTTTGTTTTGCTTTCAATGTACATGGTTTTATAGCTTAACTACCTAATCGGACTGATAGTGGTAATTACGAAAATGCTTTCCACTGCCACAGCAGATGATATCTTTTGTTTTTAATGTTTCAAAATATTCAGCTATAGTCATTATTTAACAGATAACTTTGCCATTCTCAAAAACTCTGCCTCATCAATGTCGAGTTCTCCGTCTTCGAACTCAATATAACCCACACGGTAATCATCCGTCATCTTCCTGAACTCCTGATACAGTTCTTTATTTTCTTCAATATAATCCTCTGCTTTACTCAGGGTTCTCTTATCTACAACATAGAACGCCACTTTTCCGCTCATACATTCCAGGTCTTCAAACATATTATTTATATAGCGGTACGCGGTTTTATCAACTTCATCATCCGGGCAATAGAACAGATAAACCGTATAGCTGTTTTTCGGATTGTTATCCACCAATTCTTCAATGTCGGCATCCGGATCATCTATGTCCGTATCGTACACGATCGGGATAATATGAACAAAGTATTTACCGTCTATTCCATCAATATTATCTTCGATCTGTCTGGCCGTGGAATACAATATTCTTTTTGCCGCATAAGGATCGGATACCTTTGACTTGTTTGGAAAGACCACTGCATCAAATATGATCTCGGGATAATCTGCTGAATACGCCTCAACCGTATATTCATCAGTCTTAAAGCCTTTTCCTATACCTTCATCCAGGTCATAACCTTCACCCATATTTTTATTTATGACAAAATCCTCATCATACTTATCTTCCAGCAGTTCTTTTGCAAGATCCTTATGTTCTTTGTCCGACATGCAGCCGGTAAGTGTAAGGAGCATGCCGGTAATTAAAATTGTTATTATTTTCTTTTTCAAAACAGTTTTCCCCTTATAACATATAAAAACACTTTCCGAGATCATTCCCGGAAAGTGCATTTTATCATATCCGCCTTTTTTGAGCAATCACGGGGACGGTTCTCTGATTGATTTTGCACAAAAAACGCCTCTAAAAAAGCTCAAACCGCTGAAAATACCGGTCAACCGCAGAACCGTCCCGGGAGTTTGACACTTGCATCTTGAAAAAGTCGCTGTAAGCCTTGATTTAGGCTTATTTTTTTGTCAAATTTTTGAAAGTTTTGCGTGCTATATCGTGCTATATATGGTATAATAGTCTTGAGGTGATTATCATGTATGCAGCAATCAACGGAGTCAAGAACAACAAAAGTGTTTATATCATGCAGTCCTATCGCAAGGAAAACGGACAGACTTCTTCCCGTGTGTACCGCAAGCTTGGACGTTTAGATGAATTACTGGAACGTTTTTCTGGCGATCAGGAAGAAATGATGGTTTGGGCGAAGCAGGAGGCTGCCAAAGACACTTCTGCCTACAACTTAAAGACAGAAGCTGTATCTATCTCTTTTTTCCAGACATCCCGTATTCCCAAAGATGAAGAGCGTTCCTTCAATGTCGGATATTTATTTCTGCAGCAGCTCTGTACCGAATTACGTTTGTACAACATCTGCCGAAAAATTCGCAGCCGTCATAAATTTACTTATGATTTCCATGCTATCCTGACGGATCTAATCTATGCCAGGATTTTGTCCCCTTCCAGCAAACTCAGTAGTTATTCTTTCTGTAGCTCTCTTCTGGAACCTCCGAAGTATAACCTGCAGAACGTTTACCGCGCACTTTCTGTCATGGCTGAAGAATCCGGCTTTATTCAGGAAGAACTTTATCGCAACTCCAACTTTGTACATCCACGTAACAAGCGGGTTCTCTACTATGACTGTACGAACTACTACTTTGAAATCGAACAGGACGATGAACTGAGACGATACGGAAAAAGCAAGGAACATCGTCCAAATCCGATTGTTATCATGGGACTGTTCATGGATGCAGATGGAATCCCCCTTGCCTTTGATGTTTTCCCCGGAAATCAGAACGAACAGACCACCCTGAAACCTTTGGAAAACACTATTGTCCGTGATTTCGGCTGCAGTGATTTTATTTTCTGCTCCGATGCAGGGCTTGGCAGTAAAAGTAACCGTTTTTTCAACAGTTTTGGAAACCGAGCCTACGTCATCACACAGTCTTTGAAAAAAATGAAAAAAGAAGATCGGGACATTGCTCTGAATCCGACACAGTACAGAACACTTGGTTCTGATAAAAAGATTGATTTACGTACACTGGACGAAACGGATGAAAAAGTATTCAACACCATCTATTACAAGGAGGTTCCTGTTGTTACAGGAAACATGGATGAAACAGTGATCGTTACCTACTCTCCGAAATACAAGGCTTACCAGCAAAAAATCCGTAGCCGCCAGATCGAACGTGCGCAACAGATGATTTCCAATCAGGAGAAAAAACGGAAAGGAAAAAATCCAAATGATCCTGCACGTTTCATTCAGAAAACTTCTATTACAGAAGATGGCGAGCTTGCAAGCAAATGTATTTATAGCTTAGACCAGGATCGGATTGATGAAGAAGCCATGTATGATGGGTTTTATGCAGTAATAACCAATCTGGAGGGTGATATCGGCGAAATACTCAAGATCAATCGCCAGCGTTGGGAGATTGAAGAAAACTTCCGAATCATGAAATCTGAATTCGAAGCAAGGCCAGTATATGCCCGCCGCGAGGACAGAATCAAAGCCCACTTTTTAACTTGCTATATCAGCCTGCTGGTATACCGGTTATTGGAGAAAAAACTTCAAGGCAGCTACACATGTGAGCAGATATTAAAAACCATACGAGGAATGCAGATGACTTTGCTGCCACAAAACAGCGGATATATTCCTGCTTATAAACGGACAGATATCACCGACGATCTGCATGCGACATTTGGATTTCATACAGACTACGAATTCATTTCAAAATCAACCATGCGGACCATAATAAAAGAAACAAAACAAAATAAAATCCAAAAGGAATAAATTTAGCACATATCGCAACGAACTTAAAAACAGCCACAACGCCCATAAATAAAGGGATTGTGGCTGTTTTGCTGTTTCTCAAGTGTCAAAGATGGGATT
>JAGAQU010000043.1 GCA_017622575.1 Lachnospiraceae bacterium | reverse complement strand
GCGAATGCTTTCTCGCTTGGCAAAAGTTCCTCTCTCTGAAGATTTGAATCGACCATAGCAATAATGGCTTCATCATCATCGTACTTCTTTACGATCGCAGGGATCCTTTCCAATCCGATTTCCTTAACTGCAAATAACCGCCGATGTCCGGAGATCATTTCATATTCTCCATCTTCAAGTGGTCTGACTGTGACCGGAACCAGTACGCCATTTAACATGATGCTTTCCACAAGCTCATGCATTTTTTCATCATCCAAAACCTTGAAGGGATGATCCTTGAACGGCCGGATCTTTGCCACTTCGATCTCATCACAACCGGCTACTGAAGGAACACAGAGCAATTCATCAATGGATGTCATCTTGATCTTCTGTCCAACTCTCTTAGCCACGATCCAACACCTCCTCCGTTAATGTCCTGTACGCATTAGCCGCCTTTCCTTTCGGATCATACTGATAGATACTGGAGCCTTCCGCACTGATCTCTGCAGCACGCACAGAAAGCGGAATACAGGTCTGAAACACTCCGATCTGATTTGAGTAAGTGTCTATGACAAGCTGTGAGATATCCCTGGCGTAATTTGTCCTGGCATCCACCATCGTAAGCAATATTCCTTCGATCCGGAGATTCTTATTAAGTCTCCTCTGTACTCGTCCAATGGTTTTGATAAGCTGCTCTAAACCTTTCACAGGAAGGTACGCTGCCTGGACCGGGATCAGAACACTGTCCGCACAAGCCAGGGCATTGATCGTAAGCATTCCGAGCGAAGGCATACAATCGATGATGATATACTTGTAGTCATATTCTGCTTTGAGATATTCCACAATACTCCGGAGCATGACTTCCCTGCTCATGGCATTTACCAGATTGATCTCAAGAGCTGACAATTCGATATTGGCCGGAATAAGATCCACTCCTTCATCGTGCTGAATGATAGTCTGTGTGAGAGACAGGTTCTTTTCTTCCATTACTTCGGATAACAGAGTGGACAGCGTGTATTCCAGACTGTCAGGCTCCCTGTATCCCAAACTGATCGTCATGGAGCCCTGAGGATCTCCATCGATCAATAAAACCTTGTTGCCCTCTTCAGCCAGTCCGATCCCAAGATTTACAGCTGTAGTGGTCTTTCCGACACCGCCTTTTTGATTTGCAACTGCGATAACCTTACACATGATCTTTACCCCCCCTTAGTTACTTTCCGGATCGCCGTACATTACTTCAATGTACTCATCCAGTTTTTCTGTATTTACAAGACAGATACGCTTGATGCGATAAACTGCCTTCGCCTCATTAGCCAGATCCATAAACGAGTGGATCCCCATAGAATAAAGGATTGCACCCTCATCGTATCTGACCCATTTCTTCTTGCCGTTTTTGAACTGTGCCTTGTAATTATCCAGTCTTTCCTGTTTACCGGGATCTTTTGATCTTCCTCTTTCCATATCACATTTCTCCTTCCGCGCCTTCGCAATTGTTTTCCAGAAACTTTTCAATCAACTCCAGATCGATGACCACGTTCTTCTTAATACGGATATTCGCCCCTGCTTCTTTTGCCAGTTTCACGAATGAGTAATAGTTCATGGAATACATCCGTGCTCCCTGGGCATAGGAAACAAAAGTCCGCTTCCGCTCATCTATGAACCGGTCAAGATCCGGTCCTCTTCTTAATGTCCGAAGAAGTTCTTTTTTTCTTTCTTCTTCCCGCTCTTCCTTTGATCTTTTTGCCACGATCATTAGCCTCCTTTCGAATGAAAATAGTTTACAAGTAGCCCCAAGCACGAAAAAAGGCACCTACTCTAGATTTCTCTAAAGTAAGTGCCTGTGAAACCATCCAAAAGCTGTCCTCTGGATAATTTACCTGTTCAATTTACAGCCAAATCCGTGCTCTACATCACGTTCCGTGACGATGCACGAAGCATTTTTCCACTCTTACATGAGGCTTCAAGAGACCTCACTTTTCGGCTCAGAAAACGCGACTTTTTGCGTCTACATGCCGTTGTCCATACTTGTCCGTAGTGTGACGAAGCGTGACAAGGAATGACAAGGAGCGACGAAATTATAGCGATTTTAGCGTCGGGAATACCCAAGAAGAAGAGGTATTGTTCCCTATTATGAAGTATTACCACGTATTTGCTAACTCTCTGTAACGTATTATCATGTATTATTCAGTACCATGCAAGCAAAATTCGTAGTAACTAAGTAGTAAATCAAAGATTTTGTAGTTGTAATTCACACATTCAATTTTAAGGACTCTTCCCTAAAATATATCAAGATTGTGTGATAAATTTTCAATTGATTCTTTTTTCTTTGCGTCTGTGACCTCCGCATAAATATCCATCGTTGTTTCGATGTTAGCGTGTCCCATGACAGCCTGAATGACTTTTATGTTTGTTTCCTTTTCGCAGAACCTCGTACAAAAGGTATGCCGTAAATGGTGGCAGGAAAAATGTGGAATAATAACAGGCTGCCGTCTCTCCTTTTTGGCATTGACTACTTCCTCAGCATTATAGTTCTCCAAGATCCTCTTAATCGTCCGATTAACAGTCTGTGGATTATGAATATTACCGAAGCGGTTACAAAAAATGAAGCCTGTCATACCATCAATCACGGTACTGTTAAAACCATTTTCTTTCTGCACCTCATATTCCTCTTTGAATGCATTGTAAACCGCATCCATCATCGGAACAGTCCGGATGCCCGCTTCTGTCTTTGGAAGTGACACCGCAAATTCTGACTTGCGTGTTTTACTACCCTCTCTGGCATAATAGGTCACGCTATGATTGATATTGATAAGACGGTTTTCAAAGTCCAAATCTTCCCACCTTAATCCAATCACTTCTCCAATTCTGCATCCGGTTCCCAACAATACTGTGAACAATGGATGCCAATGATAAAAGATTGGACTGTTTGCGGTATAATTCATAAAAGCCCTCTGTTGCTCTACCGTCAAAGCGTGTCTAATGCCTTTGTTCTTCCCTGCTTTTCTTTTGATTTCTGCCATGACACCATCAGAAGGATTTGTGCGGATTATTCCATCACGCACTGCCAACTGAAATGTAGGGTGAAGCACCGTATGAATCGTATCGACTGTATTTGCCTGCAAGTCTTTCTCATTCAACAAATAGTAATAAAAATACATTACATCGGAATACTTTATCTCTCCGATTTTTCTCTGTCCAAATCCGTCCCTCACAAAATGGTCATACATATAATTGTAATTGGAACGTGTTGTCTTGCGTAAGTCATACTTCGTTGACATATACCTGTCAAATACAAAATTCAAAGTTGCGCTACCAGCTACATAAACATCTAATCCATCAAGCTGATTTTTTATCAAATCTGCTTCTTTTTGTCTTAGTGTCTGCAAATCTTTGGCATATACAAATCTGCGTTTCTTGAACGGATCAGTGTAAGTATATACATATGTATTATCCGTTCTCTGGGATTCCCCCTTCCGTAATGCTCTGCCTTTGTTGTCTTTTCTTGCTTTTGCCATCTCTACTCCTTTCTTCAAGGAAAGAGATTTTGCACCTCTGCATCCGGTGTCCTTAGTAATAAATCAACACCTGTATGCAATAATTGAGTTATGGTCATTCCGTGACTGTCCGCATATTCCTTTAGCTTTTGCAGCTCGCTATCTGTTACCCTTACACTTAATGTATTCAGCTTTGGGGCATCAGATTTTGGTCTACCCATTTTAGCCATCCGTATGCACCTCCAATCACTTCTATATACCATTATACTTTCCGTATACGAAAAGTCAAGTGTTTTCTACTGCAAAATCTCTCGAATAAAAAATCATCACACATACAATCTGAAAGTTTCCAGATATTCCTCAAAAATATCGCAGTTTACAAGCACCAGCTTGTCAACCTTATAGATTGCCTTTGCATCCTTTGCCATCTGCTCAAACTTGCTCTGGCACATACTATACATTTCTGCTCCCTCTTTGTAGCGAACAAACCTCTTTCCATTTTTCATTCGCTCCACAACTATCACCTCTTTCCTAATAAAATAGGCAGCACTTTATCTGCCCATGACAAACAGGAACCCATGCTCCTATCTCTCATCAGCAGATAACAAAAAATCCATACAGGTGGCAGGTCATTACTCTGCCCACATCGGTATCGCACCGTCATCCAAATTGACCGGATTTCTCCGGAAGTATCATTATCAAAAATATGTATCTTTGCCCCGTGCAACTGCTACACATTTTGCCAGACATTCCTCGCTACTTACCTTAACTTCAATACCAAGTTTCAGTATTCCTTCGTATGAACCTTCTCTATAAAAGAAAGCAGGTATCTCTTGGCGTGTCCGCATAGTGGCTCCACATATTCCACACGTCCTGTACGCATTTGTATATGAAATTGTCAAGGTACATTCACAGGCTTCTGCCTGCATTTGGGATAAAATCAACTCTGGACTTATCAGTCCAAAAAGCACATAAGCACACTTCCGTCTGCTATAAACGGTGTTGTAAAAATTATGTGCTTTAGCGGAATGACAAGATTAGAGTTCCAGCTTATTCGGTCCATACTTGCAGATAACCTGAAATAAAACTTTCTTATGTATCCCCTCTGCCAGTTCATACATTTCCTGTAAAACTTTCAGTTCAAGAGGAGTCAGCGTATTCATATACGGCTTATAATTCTCTCCAACAAAAATCCCACCATCGCCTCCCTGTTTCGTATAGATTGGAAAACCAAGAGATAAAGCCTGAATATCATTTTGTATTGTGCGAACCGTAACATGAAATTCGTCTGCCAGTTCTTTCGCCGTAATGCGACGTCTGACAAGCAGAATATTTATTATTTCAGCTCTTCGATCTGCCGTATTCATGCTTTACCTCCTTTCTGTAAATTCTCCAATCTCATTGTAAAAAACGAACCGGAAAAAACCTTTCATATTAAAACAGGCTTTTTTCCGCAACCGCTTTTGACACAATCAACTCAACTTATCCCAAAATAAATACTTTTTTCTCTCCTGCTTTCTCTTATTGACTTTGCAGCTTCTGGTTGCTAAAATCTTTTATGGATAGAATCACAAATTCATAAAAAGACACACAAACTGCTATGGAGCTTCACAGGCATCTGATACCTGCTGTGAGCCGTGGCAGTTTTTTTATTACCTATGCCGTTCTCCGAAGCCGGACAGCCGGATGCTGTCCATAAATGGGCGGTAACGCCCGTATGAGTTTTGGACAGGCTGCCTATGCAGCCTAAAACTCGCAAATTCCCTTCGGGCAATTTGCCAAAGATAGCAAGCACTGCCTGTGTTCCCTCACAGGCCCGCAAATCGGTTCAACCGATTGCTGTCGCGACATTCGCCAAATGAGAATGCAAGCATTCTCGCATGGCTCATTGTTCGCGCAATTTCCCCAAGTTTCTTCCAAGTAGAAACTTGAGAAAATTGGCTTGCATGGGGCATATCCCCCTGACCCCCTTTGCACTCCAAAACTCAGCAATTACTACACGGAAATTTCTGAATTTTTACGTTCTAAAAGCACACTGCCGGATACGGCATATTACAAAATCTTCTTTATAAATAAGGAAGGGAAAGGACAAAGCAATGGCAAAAAGAGAAAGACAAAATGAATTGAAAATATATCTAAATGATGATGAGCAGTACATCCTAGAGCAGAAGTGGAAAGCCTCCAATATGAAAAGCAAATCCGCCTTTATCCGGCATCTGATTTTGTACGGATATGTCTATGATGTAAACTATGAACATCTACGGGAATACAACACAATCCTCTCT
>JAGAQU010000042.1 GCA_017622575.1 Lachnospiraceae bacterium | reverse complement strand
TGATTTCGAAGCAAGACTACCGAAATATCTGCGTAATGCACTCCATCCAGAGGCTGTGGTGGCATAAATTGCTATTTTGTTAGCTGAAGTATTGAATTTTCAAGGTGCGAAGCCTATTTTAGGTATGGGAAGTCTTAGTTATTAATTATTTTTTCTATAATCAAATCGTATCTCTCCAATCAGTAAGATAATATGTTCGTAAAAAATAAAAAACCAAATTTCACAAATTAACCTATACAAATTATTTAATCTGCTTGATTAATTCATAAAACCTGGTTTTGCCTGCTCCTTCACCGTAACAATCCTATCCAACAATATATTAACATATTTATTGATTATATTATAGCAAAATGCACATTGTTGGTCAATAGAAGAATATATTTTTCTATGCATTATGTACATTCGCCACATATGATACGCTTTCTTATTGTGCATTTACTACATATTTTAATTTAAATGGCATAATTATTTCAATGTTTATATTAAAAAAACATGGTATCACTACCATGTTTTCTTCTATTTGAAATTATACTGCCGGCAGTGGGACTTGAACCCACACGTGGTTGCCCACAACAGATTTTGAGTCTGCCTCGTCTGCCATTCCGACATGCCGGCACTTTTATTTTGTGCTGTCATTTGATAACAGCCGAATATTATAATAACATATCCGGTTGTCATTGACAAGTTTTTCTTTATCGATTTTAGCTAGAATTCTATTTTGTCGTAGATTGGCAGACAGTCAAGAGTTGCAAAATAATCTTTTGGTGTCTCTGCTCTTCTGATTAGCTCAACACTGCCGTTCTCCTTTAAAAGGAGCTCTGCCGATTTCAATTTACCGTTATAGTTATATCCCATTGCATATCCATGAGCACCGGTGTCATGAATGACAAGATAATCACCCATTTCAATCTCAGGAAGCATTCTGTCTACCGCAAATTTATCATTGTTTTCACATAGAGATCCTGTCACATCGTATTTATGATCACATACCGCATCCTCTTTTCCAAGAACCGTAATGTGATGATATGCACCATACATGGCAGGCCGCATCAAATTGACTGCACAGGCGTCTACACCGATATATTCTTTATGGGTATGCTTCTCATGGATAGCTGTTGTGACAAGCTGTCCGTAAGGCCCCATCATAAAGCGTCCCATCTCGGTATAAATGGCGATATCACCCATGCCTGCCGGTACCAGAATCTCCTCGTACACCTTGCGCACTCCCTCACCAATTGCTCTGATATCATTCGGCTCCTGATCAGGCTTATAAGGAATTCCCACACCGCCTGACAGATTGATAAATTTGATGTCGGCTCCTGTCTCCTTTTCCAGCTTAACAGCCAGTTCAAAGAGCTGTTTTGCAAGCATCGGATAATACTCATTTGTCACTGTATTGCTGGCAAGAAAAGCGTGAATGCCAAAATTCTTTACACCCTTCTCTTTTAATATCCTGTATCCTTCAAACATCTGCTCCGTGGTAAATCCGTACTTTGCATCTCCCGGATTATCCATGATTCCGTTACTCATCTGGAATACTCCACCCGGGTTAAAACGGCAGCTCATGGTCTCCGGAAGCTTGCCCAGGATCTTCTCCACAAAGTCGATATGAGTGATATCATCCAAATTGATTATCGCACCGATTTTGGCAGCGTAAGCATATTCCTCAGCAGGCGTATCATTGGAAGAAAACATGATATCACTTCCCGGTACGTCCATAGCCTTGCTGAGCATCAGTTCTGTCATCGAAGAACAGTCACAGCCACAGCCATATTCTCTCAAAATCTGTATCAGGCAGGGATTTGGAGTTGCCTTTACCGCAAAATACTCTTTAAATCCGGGATTCCATGCAAATGCTTCCTTGACAGCTCTGGCATTGTCCCTGATACCCTTTTCATCATAAATATGAAAAGGTGTGGGATATTTCTTTACAATCTCGTCTACTTTTTCTTTTGTCACAAACGGTACCTTACTCATTTCTGTTTTCTCCTTCCATAAGCTCTATCAGTTTCATTTCTTTGCGCAGAGCTTCTTTAAATACTCTGATAAAATTATCCTGTCCAGTATATAGGCAGGTATCATCCTTTTTCCCTGTCAACTCACCGGTCAGTGCATATTCAGAATCAATAATCAGTCTGACGCTGTTTTCTCTGGCATCTCCGATATAACAAATAGCATCTTTCATAAAAGATTCTTCTTTTGGCATACCATCTGTGATAAAGACCAGCTTGATATTGTGGGCAAGCACTTTGGTGAATTCTTTTCCCAGCTGTTCAATAACGGGCAGAGACGCCGAAAAATAGATTCTTTTTTCCGCCTCTTCTATCATGGTAATCATTTTATTCCAAATATTCCTGCTTCCAGTAATAGTAATATATCCAATTTCGTTTTCCTTCATGGCTGGAATATTATGAATCAGGTTTTCCTTCTCTCTGTTCAAGTTTCTGATCTTATTTTCGCAAAATTCCTTAATGGGTACTGCTATGTATTTACTTGTACTTCCTTCCTCTAAATATGCTGCTCCCTTGTCCGCAAGTCCCGATAGACCGCCATAAACATTTGATCGCGATATTCCTGTGAGTTTCGCTGCCTCATAACCGGATAGTCCCCCATTGCGATACAGACACAGATAAATAGCTGCCTCCTGTCTGGTAAGCCCAAACAATCCCAATTTGTCAAGTATGGTATTTTCTTCCATTTTTCTCTCCATAGCCTGAATAATTAATGTGCAATAAAAAACGGCATCGCATTAGTAGTTCTTTTTAGAAACACTATAATACAATACCGTTTATTTGTCAATCAAATATTTTCAATCTGCCAGTCAATCGGTTCATAACCATGGCTTATTAGAAATTCATTCGTCTTGCTGAAATGTTTACAACCAAAAAATCCTCTATAGGCTGAAAGTGGACTTGGGTGAGGGGCTGTCAAGATCAGGTGATTCGGATTTGTCAGCATAGGAATTTTACTCTGCGCCGGTCTCCCCCAAAGCAGATACACAATTGGTCTGTCCTGAACATTAACAGCATTGATGATGGCATCCGTAAACTGCTCCCATCCCTTTCCCTGATGGGAATTGGCCTGATGGGCACGTACCGTGAGAACCGTATTCAGCATCAGCACTCCCTGATCGGCCCATTTTTTCAGATATCCATTATTGGGAATATAACAGCCAAGATCATCCTTAAGCTCCTGATAAATATTTTGAAGAGAAGGCGGAATATCCGGCTGATCCGGCAACACAGAAAAGCTAAGTCCGTGTGCCTGATGTTCATTATGATACGGGTCCTGTCCCAGAATCACGACTTTTACTTTGCTTAAGGGAGTAAAATGAAACGCATTAAAAATATCATCTGCAGGCGGATAAACTACATGGGTATTATATTCTTTCAATACAAACTGATATAACTCCTTATAGTAAGGCTTTGCAAACTCGCCTTTTATGGTATCCAGCCAGTCATTTGTAATCATTCCCATAATCTCACGGAAACTCCTTTGTCTCTCAGATATTTTTTCACATCGCCTATTTCCAGTTCTTTATAATGGAAAAGAGATGCTGCAAGAGCTGCCTCAGCTTTTCCTTCCGTCAAGGCTTCATAAAAATGCTCTTTTGTTCCGGCGCCGCCTGATGCAATGACCGGAATAGAAACGTTTTCCGCTACTGTTTTTGTAAGCTCAATATCATAACCTGCTTTAGTACCGTCACAATCCATACTGGTCAAAAGGATTTCTCCCGCTCCCAGTTTTTCTGCCTGCATGGCCCATTCCACGGCATCAATACCCATATCCACACGGCCACCATTCTTAAAAATATTCCATCCGCCATCTTCACGTCTCTTGGCATCAATGGCAACTACCACGCATTGGCTACCGAATTTCTCGGCTGCCTCACTGATCAGAGTCGGATTCATAATCGCAGCGGAATTCACCGCCACCTTATCTGCGCCTTCTCTCAGTATCATTCTGAAATCATCCACAGTCCTGATACCGCCTCCGACAGTAAAAGGAATAAAAATCGTCTCCGCTACCCTTCTGACCAGTTCCGCTTTTATATTTCTGGCATCAGAAGAAGCAGTAATGTCAAGAAAAACCAACTCATCTGCCCCGGCCTTATCATACATTTTTCCCACTTCGATAGGATCACCGGCATCTCTTAAATTAACAAAATTAGTTCCTTTTACCACTCTTCCGTTATTGACATCCAGGCAAGGGATTATTCTTTTGGTATGCATATTCTAGCCCTCCCTTTTTATGGCGATAAAATTTTTTAGAATTCTAAGCCCAACATCCGAACTCTTTTCCGGGTGAAACTGACATGCAAAAATATTGTCCTTTTCCACGGAAGCATGAATCGTGGTTCCATATTCAGTCGCCGCAGTTACAATCTTTTCATCAGCAGCTTTCAGATAATAGGAATGCACAAAATATACATAGGAATTTTCAGGTATTCCCTCAAACAGCCTTCCCTTATTGGGAAAAGTTAAGGAATTCCAGCCGATATGGGGAATCTTTAAGCCCTCAGACTCCGGGATTCGAAGGATTTCTCCTTTTAAAAGTCCAAGCCCGGCAACACCCTTGCTCTCATCACTGCGTTCAAACATCAGCTGAAGTCCTAAACAAATACCCAGAAAAGGTGTTTTGTTGGCAACCACTTCCTTGATCACTTCTTCAAGTCCATATCCTCTGATTTTCTCCATGGCATCACCAAATGCTCCAACTCCCGGTAAGATTACCCTGTCTGCATTTAGAATAGTATCTCTGTCTCTTGTAACAACAGCCTCCTCCGAAAGTGACTGTAATGCTTTTTCCACGCTTCTGATATTGCCTGCATCATAATCAATAATTGCTGTCATTTCTTATGTCCTCCATGCTGTCCTCTTATGAATATCTGTTGCAAAATTTATGGTTCTTCCTGAATCAAATCTTCTTCCTCAGGCAAAACATCCTGCAGTTTATCATTATCTGCCGTTTTCCCTTCCTCGCCCGCTTCCTGTTCAAGGTCAGAAAAATCCTCGCCATTCACAACAGAATATATCTTTCTGCTGTATGTTTCGTTATCATAGGAATTGATCGTTCTTGCTTCTTCCTCACCGATTCCATAGTCCTGCTCCAGATGGTCCAAAATTTTTCGGTAAAGGGCCTGCAACTCCTCTTCAGCTCCATAAGTCGCATCACTCAATATTTCTTCATATTTCAAGGTTCCCTGAAGTAATGCATCAAGGGCCTCCGCCTCTTGTCCGATCTTTTTATTCAGTTCATAGGAATCCAATCTTCTTTGCAGTTTCAGAACAACATTTGCTCTTTCAAAAATCAGCTGATCACTTTGATTCAGATTCTTGTCATACAAAAGTTCATATACCTTACTGTAATCTCCTGTATAAAATGCAGTTCTTGCATTCTTTTTATCTGCATAATCAGGCAGGAAAATACTGAGCAGAACTATTGCAGTAATAATGGTAGCGCAGAATGCAATCATCGAAAAGAGCATCTTTTTGCTTAGTATTTTGGGGGATTTTTCTTTTGGTCCTTTCGCTTTTTCTTTCTTCTCACGCTTCGGCTTTTTCTTCTTTTTCTTGCCTTCTTCCTCTCCTGAAGCATCCTCATTTTCTTCATCTGCCGAGGCGTTCTTACTCTTTTTCCCTTTTTTATCCTTTTTCTTTTTTTCTTTCTTATTCTTT
>JAGAQU010000041.1 GCA_017622575.1 Lachnospiraceae bacterium | reverse complement strand
TCAATGAAAAGATAAATACGCCAAGCCTGACGGGATATAAACTCTGGCTTGCACAGTATGCGGCAACACCGACATATACCAGAACAAAGTATGATATGTGGCAGTATTCTTCAACAGGAAAAGTTTCCGGAATCAGCGGAAACGTGGATATGAACATCAGCTATCTGGGATATTAAGATTGCTATTTCTTTTTAAATAAGGTATATTAACGTTAAGATATTTCATAAAAATTAACGAAAGGCTGAGAAAATGAGAACTTATCTTGTGACAGGCGGTGCCGGTTTTATCGGTTCCAATTATATTCATTATATGTTTAAAAAGTATGACAATGAGATCAGGATCATCAATGTGGATGCCCTCACATATGCAGGTAATCTTGAAAATCTTAAAGATGTTGAAAACAGAGAAAATTATACTTTTGTAAAAGCCAATATCTGCGATAAAGAGGCAATCTCAAAGATTTTTGCAGAGAATGACATTGACAGAGTCGTGCATTTTGCGGCAGAGAGCCATGTAGACAGAAGTATTAAGAATCCTGAGGTTTTTGTGCAGACCAATGTGCTGGGAACGGCAGTGATGTTAAACTGTGCAAAGGCAGCCTGGGAGAATCCTGACGGCACCTTCAAGGAAGATAAAAAATTCCTTCATGTGTCAACAGATGAGGTATACGGCTCTCTTGAGGAAGATGGCGGATATTTTTATGAGACCACACCCTATGCGCCTCACAGCCCCTACTCCGCAAGCAAGGCAAGCTCGGACATGCTGGTAAAGGCTTATATGGATACGTACAGGTTTCCTGCCAATATCACCAACTGCTCCAATAACTATGGACCATATCAGTTTCCGGAGAAGCTGATTCCTCTTATTATCAATAACGCTCTTCACGGAAAGAAATTGCCGGTATACGGCGACGGTAAAAATGTCCGTGACTGGCTTTATGTGGAGGATCATGCAAAGGCCATCGATATGGTACAGGAAAAGGGACGCCTCTTTGAAACATACAATGTGGGTGGACACAATGAAAAGCAGAATATCGAGATCATTCATATCATTCTGGATACACTGCAGGAAATGTTGCCGGATGATGATCCCAGAAAGAAGCTGGTAAGCGAAAATCTTATCACTTATGTAGAGGATCGAAAAGGGCATGACAGAAGATATGCCATTGCACCCGACAAGATCAAGGCAGAGATCGGCTGGGAGCCGGAGACCATGTTCAAGGAAGGAATCAAACGTACCATTGCCTGGTATTTTGAACATGAAGACTGGATGAAAAATGTGACAAGCGGCGATTACCAGAAATATTATGATGATATGTATCAGAACAGATAAGAAGACGCAAGACATGGGATAAGATAACACAAGACATGGGAGTGATTTACAATCACTCCCATTTTGTGGTATACTAACAGTATCTATGCAAACTGTGTAAACAGAATTTTGGAGGTATTTTAAATGAAGGGAATTATATTGGCGGGAGGTTCGGGAACGAGACTTTACCCCTTAACCAAGGCAATCAGTAAACAGATTATGCCGGTTTATGATAAACCTATGATTTATTATCCGCTTTCTACATTGATGCTGGCCGGAATCAGGGAGATTCTGATCATATCCACGCCCAGAGACCTTCCGGTATTTGAGGAACTTTTGGGAGACGGAAGCCAGCTTGGTATGAAATTTTCCTATGCCGTGCAGGAGCAGCCGAGAGGCCTTGCCGATGCGTTTATCATTGGTGCGGACTTTATCGGAAAAGATTCGGTAGCGCTAGTGCTTGGAGATAATATTTTTTACGGACAGAGCTTTTCAAGGGTGCTTCGCGAAGTGGCTTCCAGAGAAAAAGGAGCTACGATTTTCGGATATTACGTCCGGGATCCCAGAGAGTACGGTGTGGTGGAATTCGATGAGACAGGAAAGGCATTGTCCATTGAGGAGAAGCCGGAGAACCCCAAGAGCAACTATGCCGTGCCCGGGCTTTATTTCTACGATAATGATGTGGTGGAGATCGCGGCAAATGTAAAGCCCTCCGCAAGAGGAGAGATCGAGATTACCAGTATCAATAACGAATATCTGAGGAGAGGAACCCTTCGCGTGGAGACGCTTGGAAGAGGATTTGCCTGGCTTGACACAGGAAATCACGATTCCCTTCTTGATGCGGCGGACTTTGTGGCTGCGTTCCAGAAAAGACAGGGACTCTACATTTCCTGTATTGAAGAAATTGCCTATAAGAGAGGCTTTATCGACAAAGAGCAGCTTCTTAAGCTGGCAGAGCCTCTGATGAAGACAGATTATGGCAAATACTTAAAGGAAGTTGCCGAAGGTCTGGGTGTATAAGATGTGGCGAAAGGAACTTTGCGCAGAGAAAAGGTGCAGAGTTTTCGGTAAAGAAGTAACAGATTGAAACAGGAGAACATAGACAATGGGAAAGATAACGGTAGAAACATGTGAAATTGAGGGACTGAAGGTGATCACACCTGCAGTTTTCGGGGATTCCAGAGGATATTTCATGGAAACCTACAATTACAATGATTACAAAGAAGCGGGAATTGATCAGGTGTTTGTGCAGGACAATCAGTCTGCTTCCGTGAAAAATGTGTTGAGAGGACTGCATTTTCAGATCAATTATCCTCAGGACAAGCTGGTGAGAGTGGTAAGCGGGGAAGTGTTTGATGTGGCAGTGGATCTTCGCCCGGGCTCGACAACCTATGGCAAATGGTATGGAGTAGTCCTTTCTGCCGAGAACAAAAAGCAGTTTTTTATCCCGAAGAATTTTGCTCATGGATTTGTGGTATTGTCGGATTATGCGGAATTTGCCTATAAATGTACAGATTTCTATCATCCCAATGATGAGGGCGGCATCAAATATGATGACCCGGATATCGGCGTGGAATGGCCCATCCCGGAAGGCACGGAGCTGATCATGTCCGACAAGGACAAGAAGTGGGGCGGTATTAAGGAATATACAGCGTTCAGGGCTTCTTTAAAATAATAAGCAGAAAGAATGGATCAAATCAGAATGAAGAGCAGTAAAGAAAAGAACGGTGCGTCCTGGCTTTCAAAGATACCAAAGCCGGTAGGGATTGGTATTTTTTATGCCATCTGCCTGCTTGTGGCAATTATGGTGGTAACCCATCACAATCCTCTGGCACCGGATCAACATACGGAAAACTTAAAGAAATTTTGCGCCTGTGCATTGCTGACGCTTGCATGTATTATTTTCGGAGTCTATTATGACAGGATGCTCATCATCCCGAAGGAGCTGTTCCAAAGCAGAGAACTGATCTGGAAGCTTGCAAAGAATGATTTCAAAAAGCGCTATGCAGGCTCCTATCTTGGCTTTGTGTGGGCTCTTGTCCAGCCTGTAGTTACTGTGGCTATGTATTATGTGGTGTTTGATGTGATATTTAATACCAGAAGTGAAATGGTCTCAAGCGGTGTGGAAGTGCCATATGTGCTGTTTTTGACGGCAGGCCTTGTCCCCTGGTTTTATTTTTCTGAAGCCATCACCAACGGTACCAATGCACTCCTTGAGTACAGTTATCTGGTAAAAAAGGTGGTATTTAATATCAGTATTCTGCCCATCATCAAGCTGATTGCGGCAACCTTTATTCATATATTTTTTGTGGCAGTGCTTTTGATCGTGGCAGCAATTTATGGATATTATCCAACCGTCTATACACTGCAGGTATTTTACTACAGTTTCTGCCTGTTTGTGCTGGTGCTTGCCATGAGTTACTGTACCTGTGCCATTGTGGTCTTTTTCAGGGATCTTGCCCAGATCATCAATATCGCACTTCAGGTTGGTATGTGGGCGACGCCCATACTTTGGAATATCGGAATGATCGGTGATGACAAGATAGTGACGATTGTTAAATTGAATCCTCTTGTCTACATTGTGAACGGATATCGAAATGCGATTTACGGGGATGAGTGGTTCTTCGAACACTTTTATTCCTCCACATATTTTTGGATTTTTACAGTTACTCTCTTCTGCATCGGATCGCTGATCTTCAAACGTCTGAAGGTTCATTTTGCGGATGTGCTGTAAATGATGAATAGCTAAGGAGACTGCAGATGGAAGAAAGAAAAGCAGTAATACAGGTGAAAGACCTTGAAAAAGCCTATAAGCTGTATGACAAGCCATCAGATCGTTTGAAAGAAGCACTGGGGCTTGGCAGAAAAAAGAAATATAAAGAACACTATGCGTTAAAGGGCGTGGATCTTGAAATCTATAAAGGAGAGACAGTGGGTATTATCGGTACCAACGGCTCCGGAAAATCCACTATTTTAAAAATAATAACAGGCGTTCTTAATCCCACAAGCGGCACAGTGAAGGTGGACGGAAGAATTTCGGCACTGCTGGAACTGGGTGCAGGCTTTAATATGGAATACAACGGGATCGAGAACATCTATCTGAATGGCACCATGATGGGCTTCTCCAAGAAGGAGATCGATGCCAAGATGAATGATATTTTAAGCTTTGCAGATATCGGAGAGTATGTGAATCAGCCCGTGAAAACTTATTCCAGCGGTATGTTTGTAAGGCTGGCTTTTGCGGTAGCCATCAATATCGAGCCGGAAATTCTGATCGTAGATGAAGCTCTATCGGTAGGCGATGTCTTTTTCCAGGCAAAATGCTATCACAAATTTGAAGAGTTCAAGGAAATGGGAAAAACCATTGTGTTTGTCAGCCATGACCTGAGCAGCATCAGCAAGTACTGTGACAGGGTTGTCCTGTTAAATCAGGGTGTGAAGCTGGGAGAAGGCAGCCCGAAAGAGATGATTGATGCTTATAAGCAGGTGCTGGTAGGACAGTATCCTCTTCCGGAAAACGATGACCAGAATCTGCTGAATGACGGAGAAATCGAATCAGCAGTTGCTTCGGCAGGCAAAAAGGAAGAAGTAAATCAGGATTTAGCAGTGAACCCTGATTTGCTGGAGTATGGTACAAAAGCTGCCGTGATAGAAAAATATAAAATAACAGACGATATGGGAAGAGATACCGGCGCGATCCTGAAAGGAAGGAAGTGCAGCATCAGCATGACAGTTCGCTTTGAGGCGGATATTGAGGCACCGATCTTTGCTTTTACCATTAAGAACATTAAAGGGGTGGAGATCACCGGAACCAACACTATGGTGGAAAAAGCTTTTCTGGAATCGGTTAAAGCGGGAACAGTAATGGAGATCACCTTCACTCAGGAAATGAACCTGCAGGGTGGAGAGTATCTTCTCTCTCTCGGTGTTACCGGGTTTGAAAAGGAAGAATTTCAGGTTTATCACAGACTGTACGATGTGATGAATATGACGGTGATCTCGGATAAGGATACCGTGGGATATTATGACATGAATTCAGAGGTAAAGGTATTATCCCTGTAACAGGTAATTTGGAAAGGATGGGGCTATGAGCGAAACGAAAATAAAGCCTGTTTATTTGTCGCAGGAGGAAGTATTGAATGCACTTCCTGAGAAAATCGGAAACGTAAGATTAAATTACAGTCATTATCCGGGAAAAGACCTCTACAGTGACGGCAGTATCGAGGACGAACTGCTTTCTATTGTAAAGGAGGCTTCCCGTGTAGAATATCAGGATATCATTGAGAAAAAAGGCAGCTGGCCTATTCTTTATCATCTCTCACCTCTTCGTGCCAATATCGTAGATTGGCTTCCCATTGACAAAACTCATAAAGTGCTGGAAATCGGATCCGGCTGCGGAGCCATCACGGATAAATTGTCGGAAAAGTCAGGAGAAGTAACCTGCGTGGATCTGTCGGCAAAAAGAAGTCATATCAATGCCTACAGAAATCAGGACAGAGACAACATTACGATCCATGTTGGCAATTTCAGCGATATTGAACCGGAACTTTCCGATGATTATGATTATGTCTGCCTGATTGGTGTGTTTGAGTATGGACAGTCTTATATTCAAACGAAGACACCTTATGAAGATTTTCTGAAAATCATGCTGAAACATGTGAAAAATAACGGGCGTCTTGTAATTGCCATTGAGAACAGACTGGGACTGAAATATTTCGCAGGTTGCAAGGAAGATCATCTGGGGACCTGGTTTTCCGGTCTGGAGGGTTACCCTGAGGGAGGAAGCGCCAGAACTTTTTCGCGTCCGGGTCTTGAGAAGATTATGAAAAACTGCGGTGTGGAAGAGTATTCCTTCTATTACCCTTATCCCGATTACAAATTTCCTACCACGATTTATTCCGACAAGAGACTTCCTTATCAGGGAGAACTTACAAATAACATGCGTAATTTTGACAGAGACAGAATGGTTCTGTTCAATGAAAAGTATGTCTTTGACGGTATGATCGAGGATGGCCTGTTTCCGGTCTTCTCCAATTCCTATATGGTGGTGATCGGCAAGGAGCCGGATACCGTTTATGCAAAGTATTCCAATGACAGGGCAGAAGAATTCATTCTCCGCACAGAGATGGTGGAAACGAAACAGGGAAAAATGATCCGAAAGATCCCTCTTTCCGGTAAGGCTCAGGATCATGTGAGAGCCATGGAGCACGCTTACCATTTGCTTCTTAAGAGATATGAGGGGAGTGGGCTTCATATCAATCCCTGTATCCCGGCGGAGGATGGCAGTTATGTGGAGTTTCCGTTTGAGAAAGGCATCACTCTTTCCCAGCTTCTTGATGAGTGCCTGGAAAAGGATGATATGGATGGCTTTTACAGGCTTTTTGACAGGTACCTGGAACTGATCTCCTATGGGGAGGATAGCGGAATTACAGATTATGATATGATCTTTGCCAATATTCTGGTGGATGGAGACAACTGGACCGTTATCGATTATGAATGGACCATGGAGAAGCAGGTTTCCTCTAAAGAACTGGCATTTCGCGCTGTTTACTGCTATGTTTTAGAGGAAGAAAAGAGGAATAAATTAAATCTAGATTATATAATCAAGAAGCTTGAAATCACACCGGGGGAAGCGGATGAGTACAGGGAAAAGGAACTGCGCTTTCAGAAACAGGTGACGGGAAAGCACAAATCCATGGGAGAAATCAGGGCTACCATCGGTACCTACTGCGTGGACCCCAAGGTTTTGATGGAAGAGCATCTGCAGGATATTCTGGATAAGAGGATTCAAATCTACACAGACCGGGGAACGGGCTTCTCAGAGGAAGATTCTTACTATATGCCGGATGTTTATCAGGATGAATGCACCATCGAGGCAGAAATACCGTTTGACGGAAATGTACATGCACTCCGTATCGACCCTGCAGACAGGGCCTGCATGGTAAAGGTGGAGGAACTTCTATTAAACGGAGTGAAAGTACCGCTCACCGGCAGGAACTTTTTGACAAATGGAAAAGAGATGAAAAACGGCACGTTCGTATTTCAGACGGAAGATCCCAATATGACGATTTCGGTATCTTCTCTTCCCATGCAGGGATCCAATAAACTGTTCTTGAAATTGAAGCTGTCTCCTCTTGCAAAGGAGATCGCAGCGGATACTGCGGAAGGTGCAAAAAAGAATATTCTGGAAAGATTCCATCATTGAGAGGGCAGAAAACGTGACTTCTTTGAAACAGAGTGTAAAACAGATTCTGATAAAGAAACAACATAAAATGTACGAAAAAAAGCTTTCCGAAAAGAAAGTCTGCTATGCCGACTGGATTGCCGGGCAGGAGAAACAACTCCAAATTGACAATATTATTGTCGCGAGAAGAAAAAAATGTCTGACAAATGATTCTGAAAAGCTCTCAAATGGCGGTGAAAAAAATAGAAATGAAGGATTTCGTTCAAAACTCCCACCCGAAGTGCAATTTTTTGATGTGTTCGATAAAAATGCCGGAGAGAAAGAAAAAATCACTTTTGCACTTGTGCATCTGAAGGAAAACAGAGTAGAAAACAGACCTGAAATGACACAGATATGTCAAAATAGAGAAGCGGATGTTATCCTATTCCTGCTTTCGGAGGGAGAAATTTCTGAGATTGCTCTTCCTCTCATATACAAGAAGCTGAAGGAAGATAAAAATATAATGCTGATTTACGGTGATGAGGATGTCTGCGCAGATCAAAGGAGAGAAAAGCCATGGTTCAAGCCTGACTGGTCACCGGACACTTTCCTTTCCTATTTTTATTTCGGAAGTCTTGTGGCGGTAAGAGCCGATGCTCTTGCTAAAGTACTTGCAACTACAGACAAAACAGATATTTATAGTGTGTGTTATTATATTTTGACGGATTCCCCTGATAAGAAGGATGTGTCGTCTGCGGAGGATGCAAAAATGCAGGCCGGGATGGATAGAAAAGCAGTGCATATCCCGGAGGTGCTCTTCCATGGAAAGCAGGAGGGATATGAGCAGATCAAGGATATGAGACTGCCCGAAGAATTTGGGGCTTTTGGCACTTACCCGTATCAGAAGAAGGACGAAGATCATTCAAGTGATTTGCCCTGTGTTTCTGTTATCATACCATCCAAAGATAATCCCCGTGTGCTGTTTACCTGCATTGATTCCGTTATAGAACAAACGCAGGGAGATATTCCTTATGAGATTATTGTAATAGATAACGGAAGCAGTGAGGAGAACCGCAGGAAGATTACAGAGAAAATGGAAAAACTAAATCGGGAAGAGGTATGTGGAAAAGGGTTCCGGGGTATGAGATATGAGTATGAACCCATGACATTCAATTTTTCCAGGATGTGTAATAAAGGTGCTGCCCTGGCAAAGGGAGGTTATCTTCTTTTTCTCAACGACGATATGGAAGTCATTCAGGAGAACTGGCTTTCCCTGCTGATGGATAAGGCTGCGCTGCCCCATGTGGGAGCGGTGGGAGCAAAGCTTTTGTATCCGGATTCGGATATCATTCAGCATGCCGGGATTACCAATCTCAGGGTGGGACCCGCCCATAAGCTTCAGTTCCTCTCGGATGAAAAGGTGCATTATTATGGAAAGAACCGTTTTGTCCATGACGTGATGGCAGTGACGGGAGCCTGTCTGCTTTTAGAGAAAGAGATTTTTGAAAGGGCAGGCGGGTTTGATGAGAAGCTTGCGGTGGCCTTCAACGACGTGGATCTTTGTTATACCATTTATGAGATGGGTTATTATAATGTGGTGAGAAATGATGTGGTATTGTATCATCATGAGTCTTTGAGCCGGGGAAAGGATGGAGAGTCCGAGGAAAAACAGCTGCGGCTTCTTCGGGAGAAGGATGCACTGTATGAAAAACATCAGTCTCTCTACGGAAAGGATCCCTTTTACCACAAATATCTGACTACGGATATGTTGGAATCAGAGTATGCCCCCGCTTTTCATTATCAGGTTACTCTGGACATGCCCTGGGCAGCTGTGGCGAAGGAACAGCCGCTGCCCGAAGGTGTGAGGGAAGATCCCTGTGTGGTCATTGGAATGGAATGTGCCATGGATATTTATAAATGGAAATATGGGGTGGCCCCGGATAAGGGAAAGGTAAAGCCTACAGATCAGGATATGGGATATTATTTTCAAGGTTATACCTTTGTGATCGGAGCAGATAACGCATGTTATAAAAAGACGCTTTTGCTGGAAAATAAAGAAAATAAGCGGGTTTTAAGGATCCCCTTGGATGAGCGCTACAGGCCTGACATTAAAAACAATTTAAAGGATCAATTAAATGTAGATTTAACAGGATTTGCTGCCAAGGTTCCTCTTGGAAGCGTGCCGAAAGGAAATTACCGCTTCGGAATGCTGGTAGAGGATCGCTGTTCCAGACAGAAGCTGGTGGGTTACAGCAACTGGGTACTGCAGACGCAAGAGCAGTTTATGAATGTGACAGAAGAAAAAGAAAACGACATTGACGGCGGGAAAGGCAGGCAGTGATAATGGATTATAAGGAAGCTTATGAAAAAGAGCATATCAAAACCGCAGATCTGGCAGAACGGGTGGCGGTTCTGGAGGCCAAAAACGAGGAACTTACCTTTAAGCTTGGCAGGATCAAGAACAATCCCCTCTGGAAAGCCAGTGCTCCTTTGAGAAAAGGCATGCACTTTGTGATCAGGCAAAGGGACAGGCTGAAAAACTGCGGAAATCTGAAAGGCGTTGTGGCCAAGATAAAGTATAAGCAGATTGAACATAAGGCCATGGAACAATTCGGAACAAAAAGCTTTCCCGATGAGGAAAGGGCAAGGAAGGAGCGGGAGCAGGTCTTTGAGAGAATGGTGAAGATCAGTATCCTGGTGCCTCTATGGAATACACCGGAAAATTTTCTTCGTGAAATGATCGAATCCGTTACCGCCCAGACGTATCAAAACTGGGAGCTCTGTCTGGCGGATGGATCAGACGGTGATCATACTTATGTGGAGACGATTGTCCGGGAATATCAGGAGAAGGATGGCAGAGGAAGAATCCTTTATAAAAAACTGGAAAAGAATGAGGGTATCGCGGGGAACACCAACCGGTGTCTTGCCATGGCAACGGGGGAGTACATCGGGCTTTTTGATCATGATGATATTTTGCATCCCAGCGCGCTGTACGAGTATGTGAAGGTGATCAATGAGAAAAACGCAGATTACATATACTGTGATGAGACTACCTTTAAGAGCGGAGATATCAATAAGATGCTGACCATGCATTTTAAGCCTGATTACGCCATTGACAATCTCCGTGCCAACAATTATATCTGTCATTTCAGTGTGTTTGCAAGGCAGCTTCTCGACGGAACGGAACTGTTCCGCACGAAATTTGACGGAAGTCAGGACCATGATATGATCCTGCGTCTCACCGACCGGGCAAAGAATGTGGTGCATGTGCCAAAGCTTCTCTACTATTGGCGGAGTCATCCGGGAAGCGTTGCCTCCGATATCAATGCCAAGCCTTACGCCATCCAGTCCGCAAAGGATGCGGTGGCAGACCATTTGAAGCGCCATGGTTATGAACATTTTCAGATCACCTCAACGAGAGCTTTTGAGACGATCTTTAAGATCAGATATCAGATCATCGGTGATCCTAAAATATCAATTGTTATTGCAAACAAGGATCACTTAGAGGACCTGAAACGCTGCATCACTTCCATCAGGGAAAAGTCCACCTATGAGAATTATGAGATCATCGTGGTGGAAAACGGCAGTGAGACAAAGGAAATATTTGATTATTATGAGAAATTAAAGGATGATCCGCAGATCAAGGTGGTTACCTATACGGAAAAAGGAAGCTTTAACTATTCCAAGGTCAACAATTTCGGGGTAAAGGAAGCATCCGGAGATTATATCCTGCTTCTCAATAATGACACCCAGGTGATCACCGTAAACTGGATGGAGGAGCTTCTCATGTATGCCCAGAGAGAGGATGTGGGCGCAGTGGGAGCCAAGCTGTATTACGGAAACAAGACGATTCAGCATGCAGGTGTGGTCCTTCAGCTCGGTGCGCACAGGACGGCCGGACACAGTCACTACGGGCAGCATCGGGATAACCTTGGGTATATGGGAAGACTCTGTTATGCCCAGGATGTTTCTGCGGTAACGGGAGCCTGCCTTCTGGTGAAAAAGAAGCTGTTTGAAGAAGTAGGCGGACTTGATGAGAGCTTTGCCATCTCTCTAAACGATGTCGATTTCTGCTTAAAACTCCGGGAAAAAGGACTTTTGAATGTGTTTACACCTTTTGCGGAGCTGTATCATTTTGAGTCTGTATCCAGAGGGCTGGATGATCAGGGAGAGAAAGCGGCGCGCTACAATGATGAGTCCGAAAGATTCAGGGAAAAGTGGAAGGAAGTCCTTGAAAAGGGCGATCCCTACTATAATCCAAACTTTTCACTGGATCGAAGTGACTTTGCTTTGAAAATATAGATATGTTATGGTATACTTTAACATAGTTAACAGAGCTGACTGGGGCATTTTCAGTTAGAAAGAATTTTTTCAGGAGGATTTGCTATGAGCTACAAAGAGCAGTATGATTTTTGGTTAAGCGATGCCTATTTTGATGAGGCAACGAAAGAAGAACTTCGCAGTATCGCAGGAAATGAAAAGGAAATCGAAGATCGTTTCTATAAGGAACTTGAATTTGGTACAGGTGGTTTACGTGGCGTGATCGGAGCAGGAACCAACCGCATGAATATTTATACGGTAAGAAAGGCTACTCAGGGACTTGCAAACTATATAATCAAGCAGGGCGGCAAGGACAGAGGCGTGGCAATCGCATACGATTCCAGAAGAATGTCACCGGAGTTTGCAGACGAAGCTGCGCTTTGTCTTGCAGCAAACGGTATCAAGGCATTTGTATTTGATGCTCTTCGTCCCACACCTGAACTTTCCTTTGCACTCCGCACTTTGAAGTGCATTTCCGGAATTGTCATTACGGCAAGCCACAATCCTCCGGAATACAATGGATACAAGGCATACTGGGAGGACGGTGCACAGGTGACCGCACCCAGAGACAAGGAAATTATTACAGAGGTTAAGAATGTAACAGATTATCATGAAGTGAAGACCATGAGCAAGGAAGATGCTATGGCAGCAGGACTTTATCAGGTAATCGGCAAGGAAATCGACGATGCCTATATGGCAGAGCTTAAGAAGCAGATCATCCATCCCGAAATTATCAAGGAAGTTGCGGATGATATCAAGATTGTATATTCTCCTTTCCACGGAACAGGAAATGTGCCGGTCAGAAGAATTTTATCAGAGCTTGGATTCAAGCATGTGTATGTGGTTCCCGAGCAGGAGCTTCCCGATCCGGACTTTACCACACTGGAATATCCCAATCCCGAGGATCCCAAGGCATTTACACTTGCACTTGAGCTGGCAAAGGAAAAGAACGCGGATATTGTACTTGCAACCGATCCCGATGCAGACCGTCTCGGTATTTATGCGCTTGATACCAAATCAGGTGAGTATGTTCCGTTTACAGGAAACATGTCAGGAATGCTGATCGCAGAGTATATTTTACGTGAAAGAACAGCAACCGGAACCATGCCTGAAAATCCTGCACTGGTGACCACAATCGTTACCACAAATATGGCAGGAGCCATTGCCAGAGACTACGGTGTTAAATTTATTGAAGTACTGACAGGATTTAAGTATATCGGTGAGCAGATCAAGTTCTTTGAACAGACAGGATCCAACAATTATGTATTCGGTCTTGAGGAAAGCTACGGATGCCTTGCCGGAACCCACGCAAGAGATAAGGATGCGGTAGTAGCCGTTATGTGCTTATGTGAAGTGGCTGCATGGTGCAAGAAGAATGGCATCACAGTCTGGGATCAGATGTTAAAGCTCTATGAGAAATACGGATATTTCAAGGAAACCCAGTATGCGATCACATTAAAGGGTATCGACGGTGCCGCACAGATCGCGGAGATGATGAACAAGCTTCGCAGCAATCCGCCCAAGAATTTCGGTGATCTGAAGGTTAAGGAATTCAGAGATTACGATAAGGATGTGGCAATCAACCTGGAAACCGGTGAGAAGAAGAGCACGGGTCTGCCGAAGTCAAATGTCCTTTACTTTGACCTTACCAACGATTCCTGGTGCTGTGCAAGACCTTCCGGAACAGAACCCAAGATCAAGTTCTATATGGGTGTGAAGGGTACAAGTCTTGAGGATGCACAGGCTAAGGTTGAGAAGCTGACTGAGGATTTGAAGGCTTACCTATAGAATACATTTTATTGTAATTGTTGATAAGTAGACGCAGTGGACGAACTGCAGATAAATACAGACGCAACAGGCAGTAACAATCCTGCTTGGGCACGTTTTCACTCTTCTAAAAGCGTAGCGGTACTAGGCTTCTAAAATACAGAAGCCAAGGACCGACGCTTTTACAAGGCCCGGCGTAGGATATGTTGCTGTCTGTTGCTGGTTATATCAGGCAGACTGATATTGCTGATCCGGTCTGGGTAAATGGCCGGTTTCATTAATTACATTACAATTATCATTTTTGTAGACAGGAGCAGCGATGGGAAAGATTCTTAAGGCCGGCAATTTAAAGAAAACAATACATTACCTGAAAAAGAACGGCTTCAGGCAGGCTTTTTTTGCGGCCAGAGAGCGGATCGATTCCGAGCGGGCGGACAACTATGTCTACCAGGCACCATCCGGGGAGGAAATTTCCCGGCAGATAGCTGATGGCAGTAAATTTACCGTGAAGTTCAGCATCCTGGTACCGACCTATGAAACAAGAGAAGATTATTTAAGAGCCATGGTGGACTCTGTGCTTGATCAGACCTATGGCAATTTTGAACTGATCCTTGCAGATGCCAGCGAATCGGATCAGGTAGAGCGGGTAATAAAAACCTATGATGATAAGAGGATCCTGTATAAGCGGCTGAAACAGAACGGCGGCATATCCACCAATACAAATCAGGCTTTAATGTATGCCACAGGTGACTATGCGGCACTTCTCGATCACGATGATGTGCTGACCAGGGATGCTTTGTATGAGATGGCATCCTGTATATGGAATGCAGAGAACAGAAATATAGAATTACAACTGTTATATTCTGATGAAGATAAATGCGACGAGAACGGAACTGATTTCTATGAGGTACATAGAAAAGAAAAATTTAATCTTGATTTGATTTTATCCAATAATTATATCTGCCATTTTATGGTGATGAAAAGGCAGATGATGCAGGAACTTCAGCTTCGCAGTGTCTGCGATGGCGCACAGGACTATGATCTGGTGCTCAGGGCTGTCAGTCTGATGCTGGGAAAGGATAAGAAAAGAAAAAAAGCGGAGCAGCTTCCTATAGAGCATGTTCCCCGGGTACTCTATCATTGGAGGTGTCACAGCGCATCCACAGCGGAGAATCCGGAGAGCAAGCGGTATGCCTATGAGGCAGGAAAACGGGCGGTGGAGGATTTTATGCGGCTTAGAGGATGGAAGGGGAAGGTTTCCCATTTGCGACATCTGGGTTTTTACCGTATCGACTATGAACCGGATCTGCTTACCAACAGACCGGATGTTGGTCTGGTGGGGGGCAGACTGCTTGATAAAAACAATAAAATAACTGGCGGTATTTATAGCAACTCCGGCGAGGGACTCTATCTGGGCCTGCATAAGGAATACAGCGGTTATATGCACCGGGCTGCCCTTCAGCAGGAGGCGGAGATGATCGATGTCAGATGCATGATCGCGTCGGATGAGGCGGAAAAGATTCTGGAGGAAATGACCGGTCTTCCTTACCTGAAAAATCCTCAGACAGGCCGGTTTGATTATAGGGGAAGCCTGAAAGATGACGCGGATTATCCGGAGATCAGCAGGAAGCTCTGTGAAAAAGTGAGAGAACACTCCATGCGGATTGTCTGGGATCCTGCTATGACAGAGAAAATAAAATAATTAAATCATGATTTGACCATTGAAAGGGCGAAAAAAGTGGCAGATGAGAGAACACTCACAACAGTAGTGATTCCCAATTACAATGGAATAGAATATTTGAAAAATTGTCTGGATTCTCTTCTGAAAGGAACCAATGTGCCAGAGATTATTGTGGTGGACAATGGTTCTTCGGATGGAAGCCGTGAGCTTGTCACGGCAGAATATCCTAAGGTCAGGCTGATCACATTTGCGGAAAACAGAGGCTTTGACACTGCTGTAAATGCCGGGATCAAAGCGGCGGATACGGAGTATGTGTTTCTTTTAAACAATGATACGGTGGTAGCGGAAAATTGTGTGGAAGAGCTGGAAAAGGCAATGGAAAACGCTGACCGCTGTTTTTCCGTTGGCGCTAAGATGATAAATATGAAATTCCCGGGAAAAATAGATGATGCGGGGGATTTTTACTGTGCGCTCGGCTGGGCCTTTGCCAGAGGGAAGGATAAGGATGTTTCCGGATATCAGAAACCCGGCAGAATTTTTGCAGCCTGCGCAGGAGCGGCTGTTTATCGGAGAGAGCTTTTTGAAACCGTTGGTTATTTTGATGAGGAGCATTTTGCTTATCTCGAGGATATTGATATCGGATATCGTGCCAATATTCTGGGATACCGGAGTGAATATGCACCGAAGGCTGTTGTCTATCATGCAGGCAGCGGCTTTAGCGGATCAAGGCATAATCCCTTTAAGGTGGACCTGACTGCCAGAAACAGTATCTACCTTATTTATAAAAATATGCCTGTGCTACAAATGATTCTCAATCTTCCCTTTTTACTGTTAGGATATCTGATCAAATTTCTTTTTTTTCTGAAAAAGGGAATGGGAAAGGTTTATCTTAAGGGAATTGCAAAGGGATTTCGTCTCTCCTTTTCTGAGAGGGGAAGAAAAAACAAAGTAAAGTTTAAGGCAAAGAATCTGCCTCATTATCTTTACATTCAGTGGGAACTCTGGGCCGGCATGGTGCGCAGAATTATTTGAGTTGTACTTTTCGATAGATTATTGTAAAATAGTTATAACTTTTAGCATGAATTGCAGACAAAATGTCTGTTAAGATTGGCAAGAAGGTAACAGGAATGATCAAGGATAATCAGAAGGTTTTTAACAGACTGCATTTACTCGTGGATGCAATCGTTGTGATAGTTTCTTATTTACTTGCATGGTATATAAAGTTTGCTACTGTTTTTGCGGGTACGGAACCCGGGGCAGGAGCTTTGTCCAAGGAAACCTATTTCAGTTTCCTTTATTTTCTTGTGCCCGGCTATATCGCTATCTATTATTATTTCAATATGTACAAGCCCAAGCGGGCCACCAGGCGCAAGTATGAGGTCATCAATATTGTTACGGCCAATACGGCAGGACTGGTGCTGTTTATCGTAGTTTTGTATATAATCAAACAGCCTCATTTCTCCCGTGTCATGATGTTCCTTTTCTACGCCATCAATATCGTGCTGACCACTCTCTGCCGGTTTATGATACGAAGTCTCCTTCAGCTGTTTCGAAAAAAAGGGTATAATCTGAAATATATTCTTTTGATCGGGTATTCCAGAGCGGCGGAGGAATATATTACCAGGATCAATGCCAATCCCCAGTGGGGCTATGTGATCCGGGGAATATTGGACGACAGAATTCCCAGCGGCACCATGTACAAGGGTGTAAAGGTAGTGGGACGGATCGAGAATATCCACTATATTCTGCCGGAAAATAAGCTGGATGAAATTGCAATCACTCTGGCCCTTAAGGATTACGATCATCTGGAATATATTGTGGATCTCTGTGAAAAATCAGGTGTGCACACCAAATTTATTCCGGATTATAATTCACTGGTGCCCAGCCATCCCTACACGGAGGATCTGATGGGACTGCCGGTGATCAACATCAGATATGTTCCCCTTACCAATACCATAAACTGGGTGGCAAAAAGAACGGTGGATATCATCGGTTCCACCCTTGGAATCATTCTTTCTTCCCCGATTATGATCGCGGCGGCAATCGCGGTGAAATGTTCCGGGGACGGTCCTGTGATCTTCAAGCAGGAGAGAGTGGGACTTCACAATAAGACCTTTAAAATGTACAAATTCCGAACCATGGAAATGCAGAAGCCCTCTGCCGAGCAGAAAGGGTGGACGGTGAAGGACGACCCCAGAGTGACAAAGGCAGGAAAAATTCTTCGAAAGACCAGTCTGGATGAACTGCCCCAGCTGTTTAATATCCTGATGGGTGAGATGAGCCTTGTGGGGCCAAGACCGGAAAGACCGCAGTTTGTGGATAAGTTTAAGGAAGAAATACCAAGGTATATGATCAAGCATCAGGTGCGTCCGGGACTGACCGGATGGGCACAGATCAATGGTTATCGCGGAGATACTTCTATCCGAAAGAGAATTGAATATGATTTATATTATATTGAAAACTGGTCTATGGCTTTTGATATCAGAATCATGTTCCTTACTATTTTTAAAGGTTTTATCAATAAAAATGCATATTAATCAGATTTTAATAAATCTTAATAATACCTAAATAATAGTGGGAAAGGGTTGTCTTATTCCCTGTTTTGTGAGAGAATAAAGCCTTGGTAGCTACAAATTTTTTCGCAGACACCATGAATACAAATGAAAATAAAACGGAAACAAGGGAGAGAATTCTAGTATGGCACAACAAGCTAAAAAACCTGTAAAAAGAAGACCTCAGCAGAGCCATGAAGATGAGATGAGACAAAAAAAGGCAATGGCGAAGAAGAGGGCAGAGGCCAAGAAGAGAGAAAAGAAGAAACGCGGCAAGATTTTGCTGTTTATCGTGGAAATTTTTGTTTTGCTCCTGATGGTAGTAGTGCTTTACGGTGTGCTTAAGACCGAGAAGGTCGGAAAAGTGGATATTCCGGAAGAGGACATTGTGATCAATGAGGAAGTAAAAGAAAAAGAAGAAACCACCATGAAGGGGTATCGGAACATTGCACTTTTCGGTGTGGACTCAAGAGAAGGTGCCTTAAATAAGAACACACGAAGCGATACCATCATGATTGCATCCATCAATATGGATACGGGAGAATGCAAGCTGGTGTCCGTATATCGTGATACGTATATGAATCTTGGAAACGACTCCTATAATAAATGTAACGGCGCTTATGCCAAGGGCGGTCCCATGCAGGCAATCAACATGCTGAACATGAATCTGGATATGAATATTACCGATTTCGTCACGGTAGGTTTTGAAGGTCTGACAGACACGATTGATGCTCTTGGCGGTGTGGAAATCGATGTTGCAGAGAATGAGATCAGCCATCTGAACAATTATCAGATCAGTATGGTGGGAAAGACTTCTGACGGAAAGACTTATACGGCAAATGCAGGTACCGATTATATACCGGTTACCACAGCGGGAAGACAGGTGTTAAACGGTCTTCAGGCTACGGCATACTGCAGAATCCGTTATGTGGGAGATGATTTCCAGCGTACACAGCGTCAGAGAACGGTTCTCCTTGCGATTGCCGAGAAAGCAAAGAAGGCATCGCCTGCAACTCTTAATAAGATTGCAAATGATGTGTTTGATGAGATTTACACTTCCCTTGATCTCTCCGAAATCGTAGAGCTGCTTGGCGAAGTAAGTAAATATGAAGTTGCGGGTCAGGGAGGTTTCCCGGAGGAGAGCATGCGCGCTACAGGTACCATCGGTTCCAAGGGAAGCTGCGTTGTTCCCAAGTCACTTGCTGACAATGTCACCTGGCTGCATCAGTTCCTTTTTGATGATAATAACTATACACCTTCCGCAGAAGTGCAGTCGTACAGCGAGAAGATTGCAGCAGATTCGGGAAGTTATGTGAACTGACCTTTAAGAGAAGAAAAATAACTTGTTTGGGAAAGGACCATGAACAGTGGTCCTTTTCTTAAAATGGACATAAACGGCATACGACCTTCATGAGATTGAATGGTAAAGGGAAAACGGGAGAAAATGAGTAAGATTGATGTGATCATTCCGGTATATAAACCGACAGAAAAGCTTTTTACACTGCTTGACAGACTAAAGGAGCAGACCATACCTGTAAACAGGATCATTCTGATCAACACGGAGCAAGGATATTTTGATACGCTGATCGCCGGAACCAATTTCTGGCAGAGGTATAAAAACATTACGGTGAAGCATATTTCAAAAAGGGAATTTGATCACGGTTATACCAGAAGAAGAGCTGTGGCAGAGTCAGACAGCGACTATTTTGTGATGATGACGGATGATGCCATCCCGGCAGATGATTGTTTAATAGAGAAGCTTCTTGCACCTGTTATGGAAGGCAGGGCGGGTATGAGTTATGCAAGGCAGCTGACAGGGGACAGCAGCAGTGTCATTGAAAAGTTTACAAGAAAGTTCAATTATCCGGAGGAATCGGAGCTGAAATCAAAAGAAGATCTGGCAGAAAAAGGGATCAAGACCTTTTTTGCTTCCAATGTGTGTGCTGCCTATGACAGAAAAACCTATGACGCTCTGGGCGGATTTGTGAAGCACACAATTTTTAATGAGGATATGATCTACGCAAGGAGGCTCATCGATGCCGGAGGCAAAATTGCTTATGCGGCGGAGGCAAAAGTATATCATTCCCACAATTATACCGGAAAACAGCAGTTTCAGAGAAACTTTGATCTGGGTGTTTCCCACGCCCAGTATCCCGATGTTTTTGGCGAGGTGAGAACGGAGAATGAGGGAATAAAGCTTGTGAAAATGACCTGCCGCTATCTTGTAAGCATTCGAAAGCCATGGCTTATTTTTCAGCTTATCTGGCAAAGCGGCTGCAAGTATCTGGGCTATTTTCTTGGCAAGCGCTACAGACGGCTGCCGGACAGGGCAGTAAAAGCTTTTTCCATGAATAAAGAATACTGGAAATAAATGTAACAAAGTTATCAAGAATTCATCACAATTTGAACACAATTGCCGGCTATACTGAAGCCATAGATAGTTAAAGGAGGTAATTGTTATGTATGAGAATAATTATCCATCGGATAATACTTATACTTCAGGAAACACTTATCACTATGAGCAGCCCACAGCGCCGAAGCCGAATAAACCGAAAAAAGAAGGAACGGGTACCGGCCGGAAAATAGCACTCGGTATCTGCTGCGGACTTCTGTTCGGTATCTTTGCAGGGCTGGGCTTTGAGGCGGTGACCACAGCCACCGGTTTTGTGAAGGAAAAGACTCAGGTGGAGACAAGCGCAGAACCTAAGGCAGAGGAAAGCAGTGAGGCCAAGATAGAAGAGACGATCACGCAGGAAGTCACGGAGGATGCAGAAAACTCCATTGGTACGGCCTCTCTTTCGGAGAATATTCAGGCAACTACAGTGACGGATGTGACAAGCGTTGTGAAAGAGGTTATGCCTGCTGTTGTGTCTGTCAATAACAAGTATGTGGAGACCACTTCTTTCTGGGGACAGCAGTACAGCAGTGAAGGAAACAGTACCGGTTCCGGTATTATTGTAGGACAGAACGATACGGAGCTTTTGCTGGTAACCAACTATCATGTTGTGGAGTCGGCAGAAGAATTGTCGGTTCAGTTTATGGACGGTACGCAGGCCCAGGCACAGATCAAGGGAAGCGATGCGGACAAGGATCTGGCAGTGATCGCCGTACAGCTTAGTGACATCGACAGCTCCACAAAAGAACAGATAGCCATCGCGAAGCTTGGCGACTCGAATGAGTTGACAGTGGGCGAACCCGTGATAGCCATCGGCAATGCGTTAGGCTACGGACAGTCTGTTACCACAGGTGTTGTAAGTGCTTTAAACAGAGCCATTGCAGTAGACAATTCTTCCTCGCAGAAGGCGAATTATCAGGGAGATTCCGAGGTCAATACCTTTATTCAGACGGATGCAGCCATCAATCCGGGTAATTCAGGCGGTGCGCTTCTTAACATGAAGGGTGAAGTGATCGGTATCAACTCCAACAAGATCGGAGGCTCCGCTGTGGAAGGTATGGGATATGCCATTCCGATCTCAGATGCCAAACCGATCATTGAAGATCTGATGACGAAACAGACCAAGTTAAAGGTGGATGAGAACAGCAAGGGATATCTTGGAATTACAGGTATCGATGTTGTGGCTGAGTATTCAGAGATCTACGGAATGCCTCAGGGAGTTTATGTATCTTCCGTCTCGGAGGGAACAGGAGCTGCCAAGGCAGGACTGATCAAGGGTGATATCATCACGGCACTGAACGGCGAAGAAATTAAATCCATGGATGATCTGAAAAATGAGCTGAGTTATTATGCGGCAGGAACCACCGTGGAACTGACTATCATGCAGGGAAGTCCTACCGGTTATCAGGCAAAGACCGTGGAGGTTACTCTGGGTGCTGCAACAAGCACACAATAAAAATGAAATAAGGCATGTGCCTTAAGGGATATGACAGAAAACGGAGCGGCGGACTTTTTTAAGTCCGCTGCTTTTGTATGCCCGCCATGGCAGCCCATGTTTTCAGGTCTTTTTTGGAAAGAAAATACATAAGATTAAAAAAATGAGTAGATGATAAAAATCATGGGAAAAAGAAAATATTTTGGAAAAATGTTGATCCTTTTTGGCTTTGCCCTGCTTTTTTTGACGGGATGCAGAGAAGAAAAGGATCATCTTGCCAAGGTGAAGGATCTGGAATTCACTGTCATTGCAGAAGACAATATTCCTGAGGAGCTTTTTCAGGCAATAGAGGAGAAAAAGACGGAAGGATTTAAGATCACGTATCAGGATAAGGGGTTTGTCTATATTTGTATGGGTTACGGGCAGCAGGAGACCGGAGGCTACAGCATTACCGTGAATTCCCTGTACGAAACGGACAATGCGGTTTATTTTGATACCACACTGATCGGACCGAAGCCGGGAGAAAATGAAGGGAAGAAAGTAAGCAAATCCTATCCCTATATTGTGGTGAAAACAGAGATGATCGATAAACCTGTAGTCTTTGAATAAAAAAGCCTTGTAGTGGCGGATAGGAATTTAGTATAATGGCAAAAGAAGAAGGAGCAGGAGGCAATTTATGCTGGTCATTAAAAACGGTACGATCATTGACCCGGAAAGGAATCGGACTTACCGGGGAGATCTGTGGATAGAAGGCGGAATTATCAGAAAAATTGTGGAGAAAGGGTCTTTGGAAGCGGAGGTTTCTGCCCGGGACGAAGTGATCGATGCGACGGGAATGATGGTTGGTCCCGGACTGATCGATACGCACGTCCATTTCAGAGACCCGGGATTCACACATAAGGAGGATATTCTGACCGGTGGTGAGGCCGCCAAAAAAGGAGGCTATACGGGGATTGTGCTGATGGCTAACACAAAACCCTGTGTGGACAATGAAGAAACCTTGAACTATGTCCTTAAAAAAGGGAAAAAGACCGGTATTAGAATTAACACCTGTGCCAATGTGACAAAGGGCATGAAGGGAGAGAAAATCGTTGACATGGAAGGCCTTTCCGCAAAGGGGGCAGTGGGCTTTACGGATGACGGTATCCCTCTCCTTTCAGAGAATTTGGTAAGGGAAGCCATGAAGCGTGCAGGTGCCCTGCATAAGCCCATCAGCTTTCACGAAGAAAATCCGGAGAGGATTGCGAATAACGGTGTCAATGCCGGAAAAGCAGCGGAATTTTATGGCATTGGAGGGTCTCCAAGAGAAGCGGAGATCGATCTGATCGAGAGAGACTTGAAACTGGCAGGGGAGACGAAGGCCACGGTGGTAATCCAGCACATCAGCAGCAAAGAAGGGGTAGAACTGGTGCGTCAGGCCAAAGCAAAAGGCTGTGACGTTCATGCCGAGGCAACACCTCATCACTTTACGCTGACGGAGGAGGCTGTGATCAGGAAGGGAACTCTGGCGAAGATGAACCCGCCTCTTCGGGAGGAAGCGGACAGGCTGGCAATCATAGAGGGACTTAGGGATGGCACTATTGATTTGATCGCCACGGATCATGCGCCCCACACAGCGGAAGAAAAGGGGCAGGAGATCACAAAGGCGCCAAGCGGGATCATTGGACTGGAGACAGCACTTTCCCTGGGAATCAGGGAACTGGTGGACAAGGGATATTTATCCTATCCGGAGCTGTTTCGGAGAATGAGCTTTTTTCCCGCAAAGCTTTATGGGCTGCCCGGAGGGACTGTGAAGGAAGGACAGGCAGCAGATCTTGTCATTTTCCGCCCCGAGGAGACTTGGGAGGTTACAACCTTTGCCTCCAAATCAGCCAATTCCCCCTTTGTCGGAGAAGTGCTGCCGGGTGTGGTCCACGTAACCATCTGCGGTGGCAGGATCGTTTACCGCGCATAAGCAGGAAATGAAGTAAAATGGAAGGAAAAAACCTGAGTCAGGAATACAGACAGGAGTTTACCATGGAGAAGAAAAAGAAGAAAGTGACGGCGAGGGTGCTGGATCAGAAAATGATCGCACCGGACATTTATGATATGTGGCTTCTGACAGAGCTTGCGCAGGACGCTTTGGCAGGGCAGTTTATCGGGGTCTATCCCAAGGATAAGAGCACTCTGCTTCCCAGACCCATCAGCATCTGCGAGGTGGACAGAGAAAAGTCGGCCCTCCGCATTGTGTACAGAGTTGCAGGAAAAGGGACGGACGAATTTTCCGGTTATTCTGCCGGGGAAGAAGTAGACATTTTGGGGATTCTCGGAAATGGTTTCCCTGTGGAGGAAGGAAAGGACAGGACAGTGGTCCTTTTGGGAGGCGGTATCGGTATCCCGCCTATGGTAGAGCTGGCAAAGGAACTAAAAGAGAAAGGTACTTCCGTGATCGCTATCGCAGGATATCGTGACGGAAATCTGTTTTTGAAGGAGGACCTTGAGAAATATGCGGGGGTCTATGTGGCAACGGAGGACGGAAGCGAGGGCGTGAAGGGTAATGTGCTGACAGTGATGGAGGAGAGAAATGTGCAGGCAGATGTGATCATGGCCTGCGGTCCTATGCCCATGCTCCGTGCGATCAAGCGCTATGCAAAGGAAAAAGGAATCAAAGCATACATTTCCCTGGAGGAGAGAATGGCATGCGGTGTGGGCGCCTGTCTTGGCTGTGTGTGCAGGACAACGAAGAAGGATCACCATTCCCATGTGAATAATGCAAGAATCTGTACCGACGGTCCCGTGTTTGATGCGGAAGATGTAGATATTTAGGCTGAAGAAGGCGCTGCGCGCAGATAAGGAAAGGAACAGGCAGTATGAATACAAAAGTGACAATCGCAGGAGTGGAGTTTAAAAATCCTGTTATGACAGCTTCTGGAACCTTTGGTTCCGGTATGGAGTACGGAGAATTTGTGGATTTGAACAGACTGGGCGGCGTGGTGACAAAGGGAGTTGCCAATGTGCCCTGGCCCGGCAATCCGACTCCGAGAGTGGCAGAAACCTATGGGGGTATGTTAAATGCCATTGGTCTGCAGAATCCCGGAATCGATGTTTTCATGGAAAGAGATATTCCTTTTTTGAAGCAGTATGACACAAGGATCATTGTAAATGTTTGTGGAAAATCGGTGGAGGATTATCTGGAAGTGGTGGAAAAGCTTTCCGACGCGCCGGTGGATATGCTGGAGATCAATGTTTCCTGTCCCAATGTGAAGGAGGGAGCCATTGCTTTTGGACAGAAGGCGGAATGCCTTTTTGATATCACTTCTCAGATTAAGAAAAAGGCAAAACAGCCGGTAATCATGAAGTTAAGTCCCAATGTGACGGATATTACAGAGATGGCAAAGGCAGCGGAGGCAGCCGGAAGCGATGCCATATCCCTGATCAACACCATCACGGGAATGAAGATCGATATTCACAGAAGAAGATTTGCACTGGCAAACAAGACAGGAGGAATGTCGGGTCCCGCCATCAAACCCATTGCCGTGCGGATGGTATACCAGGCTTCCCATGCGGTGAAGATTCCGGTGATCGGTATGGGAGGCATTGCAACCGGCGAGGATGCCGTTGAATTTCTGCTGGCGGGAGCCAGCGCCGTATCGGTGGGTGCCATGAATTTTGTGAATCCTTATGCCACCGGGGAAGTGATAAGAGGAATCGAAGAATACATGGAAACCTATCATGTGGAAAATGTTACCGACCTGATCGGGGCAGTTAACGAGTAAAAGTCATAAGAAACCTTTCTGCGTCATATATTAAAACAAGTACACGCAGGGAGGTTTTTTTGTGGAATTAGTAAAGCGCAATATACATATGGACAGCCAAAAGTGCATGGCGTCCATTCAGACAACGCTGGAAAAAGATAGTAATATTTCCGATTCAAAGCCGGATGCCGTAAAGCTCATCATGGATAAAGGGAATGTGGTCATAGAAGAAATAAGAGTGACGGATGACCATGCGGGAGTGAAGGGAAAACTACAGTTTCGCATTCTCTATCTGGCAGAAGGAACAAAAGCAGATGTGGCGGTCATGGAGGGAGAAATTCCCTTTGAGGAGCAGATCTATATGTCAGGGGTAGCGTGCAATGACACCGTGGAGGTCACTCCGGAAATAGAAGACCTTACCACCACCATGATCAATTCCAGAAAATTCAGTGTGCAGTCCGTCATTTCGCTGAAAGCGGTGTGCAGCGAGATAAGAGATGAGGAAACAGCAGTGGACATTTCCGGAGATGAACCGGTCGAGTTCCGGAAGAAGGCACTTTCCATCGCATCTCTTGCCATGAAGAAAAAGGATATTTTCCGAATGAAGGAGGAAGTGGAAATACCGGGAAGCTTTCCGAATATTATGGAAGCTGTCTGGTATGATATCGCACCTTCAGAGGTAGAATTCAAGATGCTGCAGGATAAGATTTCCTTGCAGGGAGAAATCAAAGCCTTCTTTGTCTACAGAGGGGAAGGGGAAGAAGAAATCTGTCATTATGAAACCACGCTGCCTTTCTCGGGAACTGTGGACTGCGATGGTGCTTTGGAGGGAATGATTCCGGAAATCAGTTATGTACCGGAGATAAAGGAAGTGACGGTCAGACCGGATTTTGACGGTGAGGAGAGGGTCTTTACCTTTGAACTTATCTTAAACTTAAATATCTGTGCCTACGAGGAGGAACAGCTTACCATTTTATCGGACGTTTATGGTGTGGTAAAAGAAACCAAAGTGATGGAGAAGGAAGCGGGCTTTCGGCAGTTTCTGCAAAGAAGGAGCGGCAAGATGAAGCTTGCCCAGAATTTTAAGATGGAAGAGGGAGAGCATCCTGTCAGAATTCTTCATACCTCCGGCATCCTGCAGATATCGAATACGTCTCTTGCGGAGCAGGGGGTCGAGATAGCAGGTGTGGCAAACTTGAGAATTCTTTATGAGAACAGCGGAGAAGAAAACCGCTTTGGTTTAAGGCGAATGAGCATTCCTTTCAATTACATTCTGGAAGCAGAAGAAATCGGCAAAAACTGTGTCTGCCCGGTAAAGGCATATCTGGAGCAGATCACGGCAACCATAATTGATGGCGGAGAAATCGATGTGAAATGTGTCCTGTTTTTCTGCTCCAATATTTACAGGGAGTGGAAAGAAAAGATCGTGGAGGAGATCGAGACTGCGGAGCTTGACAGTGAAAAGATCGATTCGCTGCCGTCCCTTGCCGTCTATGTAGTAAGAGAGGGAGATAGCCTGTGGGATATCGGAAAAAGATATTATGTGCCCATCTCGGCCATCAGACAGACCAATGAACTTAACGGCGATGAGGTGAAGCCGGGAGATAAGATTCTGATTATGCGGTGACGGTGCAGAGACAATATGTTTGGAAAAAATGAAAGCCGGGCAGTTTTTGCAACTGTCCGGCTTTTTAACGACATCATTTATCTGTTAATGATCGGTCACTCCGTAATGCCGGCTTCCTCTTTCATTTTGTCAAAGCCTGCCAGAACGGCGTCATAGGTTTTTTTGGAAATTTCGGGAAGTTCACCGCCCCAGGTTTTTTCCGCCTGCTTATAACCCTTCTCGAAAGCGGCACGCATTTCATCAATCTTGTCGGGATCCCCGCCGGTCAGTGCAGTTGCAAAATCAAGGATACGCTGAGAGGTCTGAGAAACACCCCAGTAACCGTCCTCGGCGATGTCAGCCTGTGCCTGTGCTTTGGTGGCAGGATCCACGGTAAAGTCACCGCTTGCAAGAATGCTCCAGATATCGTTTGCATTGTTATAGGTTTTGCCCTGCTTTGTCAGCATCTGTTCCACCAGGCTCTTAAACTGTGCGGTCCTGGCCTCGGAATCTGCTTTCAGCTTGGCAATCAGGTTTGCGTCAGGTGTATATTTCTTTGTTGTCTTCTGGGAAGCGGATTTGGCTTCCTCCGAAGGCTCATATACAACTCCGGCGGACTCTGCAGAAGAGGTGGAAGCATTTGCTTTTGTGTCTTCTGTCTTTGCGGCAGCAGTTGTCTGTGTTTTGGCAGCAGAGTAGGTGCTGTAAACATCAGATGTGCCTGTAACTCCATTTACACTCATTTTTTCACCCTCCTTGGTTATGTGATAGCCATTGTTATAGTCTATATCGGACAAATTGTGATAAATATTAGGGGTATTCTTATTATTGTCAAACCTTGTCAAAAATAGTGAGGAGCTTTTTGGGCGAGTCTTTATGAAGCTGTGGAACGGTGGAAGGGTATGGGAAGGCAGAATGCGCTGAAATACCCTCGAGGGAAGCCTCTAAGCAGAAATTCAGGACGTGGAGCGTTGAAAGGAGGGTATGAGAGGAAGAAAGACGCTGAAATACCCTCGAGGGAAGCTTTAAAACGGAAATAGAAGCCGTGAAGCTGCGGAACGAGGGTATACGAAAGGCAAAACAAGCTTTCCTGCCCAAAATTCGTTTATCAGTTAAGCTTGCACGCTTTCTGCACGTTTTCTAAAGCTATCTGGTATGTGATAAACATTGACAAATACAGGCTGATTGTATAAAATTAAGTACAATTTTTCTTGAAGAATGTAGTATTTATGCGTGTTTGCGGATTTTCGATATAAGTTTGACCCAAGTTTTGACCCAAATAATATTTTTTAATATAAAAGCACTCGATACATTAGGTACCGGGTGCTTTGTTTGATTTGCAATATTCTTTTTTGATTTCCTTGATTGCGTCCCAAATTTTTAGATAATACATACTTTCCATATCTTCTAAGTGAAAGTGCGCTTGCTTAGGATTGTAGTGAGTGGAACCACCAGGTATAGTTTTTTTTTCTCTGAAGTCTGTAATACCATGACTATCAACAGTATACATTTTATTTTCTGCATTGGAAATATTAAAACGGCAAAAACCTGTTAATATATCAAGGAAAGAAGAGAAACCATTTTTTTTGTCTGTAAGTATTAAATTTATGATGTCAAGTTTATCATTTTTTGTTTGTCTATGACCAAAAAATAAATCATGAACCTCTTTTGTTTGTATAAGTGATTCGATAGCTGCGATAGATAGGCCGGTCTTTTCGTTTATATCAGTATAGGATTTTTTCCTTTCTGAAATATTGCCTAAAAGGTAGTCTATTTCGCAATCGTAAAAGTTGCATAAAATAGTTAACATTTCAAGGCTTGGTTCCAAATTGCCATTTTCCCATTTATAATATTCAGTTCGCAATCCATCTAAATCTCTTGTCTTTGAATAATTATTGCAAATAAATTCGGCTATAGTTGTGACTCTTGTACCAGAGTCCATTCTTAATTTATAAAGTCTTTCTCCTATAATATTATTGTTTTTAACGTCACCATAAGAGTATATCATGATATACAAAACCTCCGTTCGACAATGAGAAAAGAATATTATGCGTATCTATAATTATACATTGATAAAAGATAAAATACAAGTATAAACATTGATAAGCGAAAGGAGAAAAAAATGAAAACTTTAAACAAAAATAATAATACCGAACAAAAAAGTGGAACTTTGGAGCAGGCAGGGATGCGCTATGGTTTTGGAAGAAATACCATGCGTAGAATAGCAGAAGAAGCTGGAGCTATTATTAAAATAGGTAAATGTGTTCGTGTAAATTTTACAGTTATGGATAAGTATATTGATACATTATCAGGAGAGTGAGGCGGTGATAACATGGCAAGCCGTCAAGAACTACTTCAAAGTATTCATCCAGATATGAAATTGACAAAAGACTTTTTTCTGTCAGTTTACGCGGATGAAATTACCTATCCTGGTTCGAGCGAAGAAGTTATTCAGAAATTGGAAATGGCAGGATGTTCAAATGCAAGAAAGTATTATGCACAGGTTGTAGAAGAATATCAACGAAAGCGTGATAAGGAATTAAAGCCGGTTGCGAAATTTGTACAAGCCAAATGGGACAAAGAATGGGAAAAATTAGTAAAGGAATATAAAGGGGGTGAAGAATTACGAATGCGAGAGAAGAGAATTCAAGACTTACTACAGAAGAGCGACAGAGAGTTGCTGAACTTATTGCGAGTTCAGAGTCTAATTTAGTAACAGGAAAAAAGCACAAGACCACAGTGGAAGATGGCGTAGTGAAAGCAGTGGATAAAATAGAACCTTTATTTTTTCATGCTGCAGATGAGTTAAAGAATATGGAAATAGAACCTATGTTCTTTGTAGTAGAAAATATGCTCCCAGCAGGGTTATCTATATTAGCATCGCCACCTAAGTTTGGAAAGTCTTGGATGTGTATGATGTTATCAATTGCAGTATCAAATGGAACGCCATTCCTTGGATTTAAAACAAATAAAAGTGGCGTACTGTATTTGGCGCTAGAGGACAGTTATCAACGACTACAGGATAGAATGAGTAAGGTTTTACGAGGGGCACAAGCAAGTAATTTATTTGCAATGAGTATTCAGTGCCGGGATCTAGGACATGGATTAATACAGCAGTTAGAAGAGTATTTACAAGAAAGACCTGAAACAAAGCTTATTGTTATTGATACATTTGCAAAAATAAGAAGTGATTGCAAACGCGGAGAGTCAGCATATACTCAAGATTATCGGGAAGCTGGGGCATTAAAGCAATTTGCGGATGCTCACAAAATTTGCATACTGTTAGTACATCATACAAAAAAGATGCGTGACATCGGTGATGTGTTTGCAAATATTTCTGGAACAATGGGGTTGACTGGAGCAAGTGATACAATGATAGTTTTATCAAAGGATGACCGAATGGATGAACAAACTAAGTTATCAATTACTGGCCGTGATGTTGATATGAATGAATACCAAATGCAATTTGACAAAGATAGTTGCAGATGGCGCATATTAGGAACTTCAGAGGACGTGGAAAAGGAGCAGGCACTTGAGAGATATAATACTCATCCCATAGTAGAAACTGTGAGAAAACTATTACAACAGAATAAAGGAACTTGGAGAGGAACAGCCAGTGAGTTAATTCAATCAAGTAGATATTTTCAAACGCCAATATATGAAAACGCTCAAACCTTAGGAAAAGCGATCTCAAAATTACAAGAAGATATGTTTTTAAATGATAAGATTTTGTATAAGCCTATAAAAAATGGAACAGGAAGCAAAATACACGAGTTTTGGGTTACAAATAATAACCATTGATAACGTTGATAGGTATTGATACATCAATGGTTATCAATACTATCAATACTAAAAATATAGGTAAGAGTAATAAAACCGCTTCTCATTTGATGGAGCGCTAACCAGTAATAATTATTTGGAGGATTTAATCATGAAAATTTTAGTACAGGACCGGGATATGCTAGTTGATACAACAAATGCAGATATTTATTTTGATACAGATGGTGTCTGGCATTATGTAAAACTCATTAAAGGTAAACGAGAATATGTTCTTGGTGGATATAGTGAGGAACGCAAGGCAAAGGCAGAACTATCAAGGATTTTTGAATATATTCGGAATAAAAAAGATACATACTGCATGAGCGAAAAGTAATAGTTTTGCTTGTGTGAGTGTTCCAAACGTGTGCACAAAATAAAGAATAAAACATAGTAAAATAAAATTAAGGAAAAGGAGTGTAATGTCAAACGGAGGTGTATTGAATGACGGAATCAGCAAAGGAGAACAAACGAGCATATATGCGTGAGTATATGAAGAGATACAGACGAGAGAACCGGGAGCGCCTTAACGAGAATAGAAGAAAGTGGGCAGCTGAAAATCCTGATAAAATCAAGGCATACCATGATGCATATTGGGAGAAAAGAGCAATTTCACAGTAACGATAAAACCGCTTCACAATTGGATGTGATGCGCTGACTTGAAATAATTACAAGGTGGTGTTTTTTTATTGGCAAAAGGAATAATGCAGGAATGGACAGAGGATGAAGACAAACTTTTTTTATTAGAATCATGGTCCCGTTCCGGTCTTACAGATATAGAAATAGCAGAAAATATAGGGATTGACGTAAGAACTTTGTATCGGTGGAAGAAAAAAGACAGTCGCATAAGTCAGTCCTTAAAAAGAGGAAAAGAAGTAGCTGATTATAAAGTGGAGAATGCTTTATATGAAAGTGCTATAGGTGGAAATGTAGTAGCTCAGATATTTTGGTTAAAGAATCGTAAGCCGAACGATTGGCGAGATAAACAGAATACAGAGATAAGCGGAGAAAGCAGGGTGATGATTGTTGATGATGTCCCCGACAGTTAATATTCGTGATTTGATTGCACCAGTGTATTATCCGCTTCATGCAGATATAAAACGGCATGGGCACGTTTTTTACAATTTGCCCGGTGGCCGTGGTTCCGCTAAGTCTTCGTTTTGTGGGATAGAGATACCATTAGGCATCATGCGAGACCCCACAGGCAAGGCAAACGCCCTTGTACTACGAAAGTATGCAGTTACCCTAAGAGGTTCGGTATTCGCTCAAATTCAGTGGGCCATTGATATGTTAGGCGTATCGCATTTATGGAAAGCCAAGTATACGCCATTATCATTTATCTATCTACCGACAGGACAGCAGATAAGATTTGCAGGATTGGATGATAGTGCGAAGCTCAAGTCAATTAAGCCGCCTAATGGTGGATATTACAAGTATTTATGGCTTGAAGAGTTTTCGGAGTTCTTGGGCGAGTTGGAAATCAGAAGTTTGCAACAGTCAGTATTGCGAGGTGGGAATGATTTTGTTGTATTTCGGTCTTTCAATCCACCTATCAGTAAGGCAAATTGGGCAAATAGTTTTATAGAGATACCGGACAATAGAGCGATAACCTTGAAAACTGATTACACAATGGTTCCTCCGGAATGGTTAGGCGAAGAATTCATACTTGAAGCAGAACGCTTAAAAGAAGCTAATCCAAAGGCATTTGAACATGAATATATGGGTGTGCCAACAGGAACAGGCGGAGAGGTTTTCCCAGATGTTGAAGTAAGAGAGATTACAGACGAAGAAATAAAGCATTTGCAATATTGTTACAACGGTCAAGATTTTGGATTTGCTACTGATCCGGCGTGTTTTATGCGAGTTGCCTATGATAGAAAGCATGAGACTATATATCTGCTTGATGAAATCTACAAGAGAGGAATGAGTAACAGGCAGCTTGCGGAAGAAATCAAGGAAAAAGGGTACGGTAATCAGTATTTGACCTGTGACAGTGCAGAGCCTAAAAGCATTGCAGACTTACGGGATATGGGTATAGCGGCTAGGGCTTGTTACAAGGGTCCCGGATGCGTTGAATACCGTATCAAGTGGATGCAACACAGAAAGATAGTGATTGACCCACGCAGAACACCAAATGCACACAGAGAGTTTACAAGATATTCTTATGCAGTTGATAAAAGCGGTAATGTGCTTTCGCAGTTGGTGGATGCAGACAATCACAGTGTCGATGCCACCGCTTATGCCCTATCACAAATAATATTCAGCCGTGCAAGTGTAGCATAGCAGAAAGGACGGACATGGGATATTTAAAGATTCATTGTCATAATTGCAAGGGAAAATTTGAAATACACCGGGAAGATATTGAGAACAAGGAAAAGGTGCGGTGTCCTCATTGTATGGCTTTAATGAACGGTAAACAGTGGGACAAACTTGTAAATGCTTTCTTTACCATAGAGGAAGTCAATAAAGGGCTTAGAACGTGTCACACGGAGCATGGAGAGCCTTTGATGCAGGCAGAGTATAAAACACACTATGTACCACAGAAACGGTACTGTGTGGACGAATAGGAGGCTTACAGGTGAGTAATACATATACGATTGCCGGAGTTGTTGTTGATGGAAATACAGCTTATGAGTGCAAGAAAAAGACATATATAGTACAGGGAATGTCCCTTGATTGGTCTATGGTTGAACAGGGCAATGACGTACTGAAAGGAATGGTAAAACCATACGGATTTTTTAAGGATGCGGAGTTCTGCCAAAGATGCAGTGAAATATATAGTAGTGTGCAATCAAAGTTAATTACCCATAACGAGAGCCAAGGGCTTAATGCTTCCGGGGAACCGTTAAGGGAGAAAGAAAGAGGTAATGTAAAAATTATGAGACATAACAATTTTAAAGGTTATCTTGAAGATGCAAAGAAAATCTATGAGAAGGCAAGAGTTGAGTACGAAAGGCTTCAGGATGAATGGGATGCCACACAGGAAGAATATAACCGTATTCAGCGTGACGGATTGACCGAAAGAGGTAAGGTTATCGCACGAGGGCAGTATATGCAGTATGAGGACGAATACAAGCAGGGAATGGCTAATCTGGAACAATCTGTAAAGACACAGCTTGCAGAAGTTCGCAAGGCTATGAAAGAGCATACAGATGAGTTTTACCGGGCAGACCCTTCAAAACTTGATGCTAATACCATGGCACTACTTAACAGCGGTATTCTTACGACGGACGAATTAATTTATCTTACAGAGCAGAACAGAAGCAATGTGACAATGCTTAGAATGATTGGTGTAAAAGCAAAAGAGAATTATGATAAGTTACGCGAAAAAAAAGGTACTCTTTATGCTGATACGAATTTAGCGGCTTTACAGATGGAACTTAACCGCTTAGGTGGTGGTGAGGAAGAATTGGGCGCATTTGATGCTGTGACAGAGAGGATTATGAGTTGTATTCATAAAGATAATAGCTATGCAAATGCTCATGTAAAGACTTTTGAAACGACATTCAGTGGTTACTATGATTTGATGGATAAAATGATTGCACAGCCGGAAGTATCCGCAGAATAGAGGGGTGATACATGGGACTGATAGCATATTTAAAGAGGTGGTTTGAAGTGACGTTTTTAAGCAAAGCAAAAGAAGAATTTAAGATTGAGCCAATCACAACGCAGGAAATGACGGGATTTGTAAATAAGTGTCTGAACATCTACCAAGGTAAGCCGCCTTGGTTGGATGTAAAGGATAACATCAAAACTATTAATTTTGCAAAGTCTATCTGTAGTGAAACGGCAAGGCTCACAACACTTGCGCTTTCTATCAAGATTACCGGCAGTGAAAGAGCAGATTGGTTACAACAGCAGATTGATGATGCATATTACAAGATTCGAGAATGGGTTGAGTATGGATGTGCTGCAGGAACCGTTATTCTTAAGCCTAATATGCATGATATTGAAGCAGTAACACCAGATAGGTTTGCTGTGACAGATTCACGCAATGGCAAGATTACAGGCGTTGTGTTCTATAGCAGTCAGTCAAGTGAGAATGGTAAGAAGTGGTATAGCCGTTTGGAGTATCACAGATTCTTGGATGATGGTACTTATGCAGTAAGTAATAGGTGTTATGTAGGAGAGACCGAGGACGACATTTCAAAGCCGATTGACATTATATTAACGCCCTGGAGCAATCTGTTAGAGGATGTGTATATCAAGAATATTACAAGACCGCTTTTTGGAGTGTTCAGAACACCGCAGGCTAACAATGTGAACTTTAACAGTCCTTTGGGTATGCCTATTTTCGCAGAAGCAATACAGGAACTGAAAGACCTCGATATTGCATACAGTCGCAATGCAAAAGAGATTTTCGATAGTAAGAGAACAGTGCTTTTAGACAGTGACAGACTTTTACCCGGCGGCATGACCGATATGGCAAATGTCGGTGTACAGTTTGACAGAGCAAGAGAACAGTTAGGATTGCCGGATATGGTAAAAAATGTGCATGGTTCCGGTGTTGAAAGTTTCTATCAAGAGATTAATCCTAATCTGAATACAGATGTACGATTGACAGGGCTTAACAGCTTACTCTCCCAGATTGGATATAAGTGCGGCTTTAGCAATGGCTACTTTGTATTTAACGAGAAAACAGGCTTGCAGACCGCTACACAAGTAGAATCAGACCAGCAGAGAACAATTCAGTTTATTAAGGATGTCCGGGACAAGTTGGAAGACGCCGTAAAGGGCGTTGTATATGCTTTAAATGCCTATGCAGACCTTTATAATCTTGCTCCTGTAGGTACATATAACGAGGATGAAATGATTCACTGTGCAGACCTCACTTATTCCTTTGAAGAGGACAGACAGCACCACTATGCACTTGCATTACAGGGGCATTATCCTTGGGAAGAATATTATGTGAAATATCTTAAGTATTCAAGGGAAGAGGCAAGGGCATTGTTGCAGATGGCAAAGGCGGAGAATAAAGCACCTACTTTGTTTGGTATGGAAGAATAGGGGAGCGAATTACTTCCTCAAAAGTAAAGGAGGTACCATGAGGACAAGAGAAGCAAAATTAAGTAATTACGGACTTACAGGAAAAGAGAAGAAAGTAATTCTTTGGTTTTGTTCCACCGCTAACGAAGAACAACAAGAATTTATAAAAGGGATTCTCAAGAATCTTGAAACAGAAGAATGGGAAAGCATATATCTTAATTTAATTTACGGTTGGTCTTATGAAACAGTATGCGGTAAACATCCAACATTATTATGCAAGCAGGATTTTTACAGATATAGAATAAAGGCTATCTATTTAATCAGTGAAAAACTTGCAGAAAATAATGTTCGAATTGTTGAACAATGGTTTTTAGCAAATGATATTAGGCGATATTTGACTTTATCTTGTGCCGGAAAAGAATTGCATATTGCTTCTTCGACATTAAAGGAGATTGCAACAAAAGCAGGGGCACTGATTATGATTGGTAAACTGTATAGAGTTGATATGAGAAAGTTATATGCATACATAGATAGCCATTCAGAAAACGTGTTAACAACCCTATAGAGCCACAGAAAATAAGTGGTTAATATAACATAAGGAGATTTGCATAGATGCCTAAAAAGGTCAAAATGCTTAATAAAACGCATTATAAAATGAAGTCTGGCAGTACAACATTGGAACTTGACCTGTCACGATTTGAAAAGCAATTCCAAGATGCGCAATTTGAATTAGATAGTGTGGTTATGGCGGATATGAAACCATATATGCCACATCAGACAGGAACTTTTATTAATATTACATCAGCACAAAGTGCTTCACTTGCCGGAAGTGGTACAGTTGTTGCGGCCGCACCGCCAATGGGACGTTTTTTGTATGAAGGTAAAGTTATGGTAGACCCTGCTACAAATAGTCCTTGGGCAAGACCAGGAGCAAAAAAAGTTGTAACGGATAGGGATTTAAAATATTCCAATCCCAAAGCAACAGCTCACTGGTTTGATAAAGCAAAAGAGCAACATGGAGATAATTGGATTGCGACAGTAAAAAGAATTGCAGGAAGTGGAAAGTAAATAACGATTATTAAAATTTGGCTATTTGATTAGGAAAGTAGCTATTGACCGCAATAGTTGGCGGTAGAAAGGATTTTTTTATGAATGAACAAATTACAATTACAAGCGGTTTGAAAACTTACGATTTAGTAAACGAGAAAAAAGAACTATTAGGACAAATTACTTTTAATCCTTCCGACATGAATATCGTCAATAGACATCAGGAAGTGATTAAGTCATTAAATGAATTAAAGAAAGAGTTTAGTAATAAAAGTGAGAACAAAAGTACATATGAACAAATTGAAGAACTTGACAATATTGTATATGAAAAATTCGACTATTTGTTTGGTGCAAAAGTTTCAGACGTTATCTTTTCTATTATGGGTCCTTTTTCTGTACTGGAAAGCGGACAGTTATTTTTTGAACATGTATTAAATGCAATTAGCGCAGTAATTGAGGCAGATGCCAATAAGAAGGCTAAAAAAGCTTTAAGTAAAATTAAAAAATATACTCAAAAGTATCATAATTAAAAGAACACCGGCCACCTGTTTTGAGGGTGGTCGCTGACCTTACTATTTAAAGGTAGAAAGGAACTATATGAGTCAAGAAAAAGACGGAACAATATATATAGATACTAAAATTGACACTTCCGGCTTTGATAAAGGAATGAAATCGTTTGGGAACGATTTGAGCAGTACGGGAAAAGAAGCAGGAAGTAATTTTTCAAAAGGTTTATCGGCAGGAATTGACGGAGCACCTGACCCAACAGCAGGCGTACAAAGTAAATTGGATATCTTATCCAGCTCGATGACGGATGTAGGCGGTAAAATGTCCCTTGCTGTAACTGCGCCATTAGTTGCTATGGGTGGTCAGATGGTTAGTTCGGCTTCTGACATGCAAGAAAATATAAACAAAGTGGATGTTGCGTTTGGTAAAAGTTCAGAAGGCGTAAAGGCATGGGCTGAAACTGCAACAGAATCTTTTGGACTATCAAAAAATCAAGCGTTAGAAGCCACATCGTTGTTTGGAGATATGGCTACAAGTATGGGACTTCCGCAGGAGGAAGCAGCGAATATGTCTACTTCGCTGGCAGGGCTGGCAGGTGATTTGGCGTCCTTTAAGAATATAGGCATAGACCAGGCAATGACTGCATTAAATGGTGTGTTTACGGGTGAAACGGAGTCATTGAAAACTCTTGGCGTGGTAATGACTGAAACGAATTTGAAGCAGTTTGCGGATGATGCAGGACTTGTGTATGATGAAATGTCGCAGGCTGAAAAGGTGCAGTTACGATATGCCTATGTAATGGAAATGACTAAAAATGCACAAGGCGATTATGCACGAACATCAGACGGAACGGCTAATAGTATGCGTACATTGTCGGCATCCGTTGATAACCTTGTGGCAGAATTAGGGCAAAATTTGTTGCCGTTAATTACGCCAATTATTCAAGCAATTACAAGTGTCATAACAAAGTTTGGAGAAATGGATCCTGGCATGCAAAAAGTCGTTATCGGAGTTGGGTTAGTTGCGGCGGCTATCGGTCCCTTACTAATGGCTGTTGGTAGTATGGTATCTACATTTTCAACATTAATTCCGCTTATAAGTAGCGCAGGTGCTGCTTTTGCACCGGTAGCGGTAGCTGTAGGTGCAGTGGTGGCAGTGGTTGGTGTTTTAGTAGCGGCGTTTCAAACTTTGTGGAAAGAAAATGAAGGGTTCAGAGAAAGTATACTTTCGTCTTGGGAACGTATTAAAAATGCATTTAGTGGATTTATAGACGGAATACTTGAACGGATTAATAGTTTTGGCTTTGAATTTGGCAGTTTGACAGAAGCATTAGGCGCGGCATGGAATACTTTTTGTGAATTGTTGGCACCGGTATTTGAAACTACATTTGATGTTATCGCGACCATACTAGAGACAGTTTTTGACGTACTGTTGAATTTGTTTGATATTTTTAAAGGCATTTTTGAAGGAGACTGGGAGGCGGTATGGGAAGGAATAAAGAATATTTTTGAGGGTGTTTTTAATGCCATCATGAAAATAGGGGAAAGCCTTATGAATATGCTTTATGAAATCATTACCACGATTGCCGACAAGATAAAAACTAAGTTTCTGGATACATTTGAAAAGTTAAAAACAGCTTTTAAGAATATTTGGGATTCAATAGTTAGTTTTATAAAGAAAGCCATCAATTCTATTATAGGAACTATTAATAAAATGATATCAGGTGTAGGAAAAGGAATAAACTCAATGATATCTGCATTGAATGGACTAAAATTTGATGTGCCGGATTGGGTACCATTAATAGGTGGAGAAGTATTTTCGTTGAATATCCCGAAAGTATCGGTTCCGCAAATACCAATGCTTGCAACAGGCGCGGTTATTCCTCCAAATGCTCCTTTTATGGCAGTTTTGGGCGACCAGCGACACGGAACCAATATTGAAGCACCCGAAGACTTAATAAGAAAGATTGTAAGAGAAGAAAGTGGCAGAAACAACGGAAATGGTGCGACTTATCACTTTGTAGCGCAGTTAGATGGACAAACATTATTTGAAAAGTTTGTAAGTCAGGCACAGCTTAATCAAACGGCTACCGGACAAAATATTCTAGTGACCTTATAGAAAGGAGGATGAAGAGAATGTATATTAATCCATTTATCGCAGGAATTTTATTTACATTAATTGCAGAGTTTACAGCAGCAGTTGTTTATTCTGTAGTTCATAGTAAGAAAAAATAATATGGAATAAAGAAAACCACCACTGTAAAAGGTGGTGGTAATCCTAATTATTATTGTGAAAACGGATTTTTTAAAGAGTCGATAAATTCTGTTCGCAATTTAAAAACACTTTTTTGTAGTATTTTTTCATCAGAAACTAAGGAAAGAATGTCCTTTTCTTCTAGTAAATCGATAATTATTTTGGCGGCAATATTAACAGAAAGTGTAACGGAGTTTTGAATCATTTTAGCATAGATTTGGTCTCTATCCATATCTATGTCCGTGCCATGCAACAAAATATCTGCAAATAAATGAGAATTATCATTGATAACTTTTTGAATATAAAGGTCTATTAGTTCTTGTTGTTTATCGGTCATGAATTTACTCCCTTCTATAGGTGCCTGGAAGAAATGATTATAATTCTTCCCCGGTTTCGTCGATGATTATGGTTCCTGTATAGGTACATCCCAAAGATTTGGCAATTTCAATCATTTCTTTTTCTTGAAAATTGTCGCGAGAAAATTTATTTGTAAGGTTTTGCCGAGAAGTTCCAAGCATAGATGCAAGCTCGGTTATGGTTAACCCTTTGCGCTTTAATATGATTTTCGTTTTTTCTCCAAAAGATAAATTCATATCAACACCTCCTAATACTATTATTATACACAATTTAATGTAATACGCAATATAATAGTTTTAAAAGACATTTAAAAATGTAATTTGGTATTGACAAAAGACACTAATAAGTGTAATATGTCATTGTAAAGGAGAAAACGAAAAAAATCCCTTGTCAGAGCGGCAACTCCGGCAAGGGCAAGTAACCCGACAACTAAGCAAATTGGGGTATGTAGAAATTATAACATTTTTACTGCTCCTCGTAAAGAAAGGACAAGAGTTATGGAAGATCTTAGACAGGGAATTATTAAAATGATTAATGAGATTGAAGATATTAATATGTTGGAATATCTGCATGAGTTTATAAGATTACAGATGGAAAGAGAGGAACAGTAGTATGGAACAGATGAAGAAAGAATTAGAGGAAATGATGGAGAAGATTTATGCCGATGAAAAAGCACTAAAGTATATGCATGGTTTTCTAAAAGTATTTATTCAAAGGTATATGTAACTATCAAACAGGGCTTTACTGCAAATGTGGTAAAGCCTTTGCAGAATAAAGGAGTTGATAATATGGCAAGATTACCAATAGGCTACAGAGAAAGGAAAGACGGCAGAATTGAATGCCGTTTTACGATTAATGGTAAGAGTTATAGTTGTTATGCTTCAACAGTTAAAGAGTGCCGGGAGAAGGAACGCCAGTTGCGTGAAGACATTGCTAACGGCGCATATACGCAAAATAAAAACCTTACCCTAGACAAATACTATGAGGAGTGGAAAAACGCAAGGAAAGGCACAATAAAGGGCAATACGGCACTAGGTAATGATAGCCGTTACAGAAATCATATCAAACCGGCATTAGGGCACAGAAAGTTGATTGAAATTGAAAAACGAGAGATTGTACAGCTTCAACAGAAACTGGCAGAGAGTCAGGAACCATCTTCCGTCAATGCAATCATTGTTCAGTTAAAAACAATGCTAAATGATGCAGTAACAGAAGGCATTTTACAGAAAAGTCCGGCGGCCGGAATAAAACTTTTAAAGGTGGAGAAGAAAGCAACAGAGACTTACCACAGAGCATTGACAGAGGAAGAACAGAAGTTGTTTATGCAGGAAGCCAAGAAAGAATGGTTGTATGAACTGCTTGCGTTACTACTTTGTACAGGTATGAGAGTTGGAGAAGCATCCGCGTTGACCTGGAGCGATATTGATTATGTTAATAATGTTATTCATGTAACGAAAACTATCAGCCGGACAGAGGATGGAAAGTATACTGTGGGAACACCGAAGAGCAAAACAAGTGTCCGTGATATTCCAATGAATGATGCTATCAAGTCTGTTTTGAAAAGCCAGAAGGAAAAACAGGACATGATGCACAGCAAGATAGTCAAACTCAATCAATCAGTATTTGAAAACCTTTATGGTGGAATGGTATTCAATGCAAGCGTGAATAAAGCTATAACAGAGACCTTGAAGAGAATCAATAAAAAGGAAGTTGTGATTGAACATTTTTCGGCTCATGCGCTTCGAGATACGTTTGCTACACGGTACATAGAACAGGGCGGCAGTGCGCAGGTACTTAAAACTATATTGGGGCACAGTAGCCTTGCCATGACAATGGACCTTTACAGCCATGTAATGCCAAATACGAAGCAGAAAGAGATGGATAATATAATTATTGCGTTATAAATTGTGAAGAGTCACTTCGGTGGCTCTTTTTTGACCCCATTTCTGACCCAAATTTTGACCCAATTTTGTATTTTTATCTATTAAAACAGTATAAAAAGTAACGAACCGTGATAAAACGAAAATTGTACTATTTTCCCAGTGTTTATGCGGATTTTTCGGCATTCTATAACGCTTGATAAACATTGACAAAATGAAACATCTTGTATAAAATTAAGTACAATCTATGTATTATGTATACAAAATTATATCAGCTACAAAGGAAAGGCAGTTTGCAATGGAGCAGTTGACACGAAAAGCATATGCAAAAATTAATCTTGGACTTGATGTGCTGCGGAGGCGGCCGGATGGGTATCATGAAGTGAAAATGATCATGCAGACGGTGGACATTTATGATACGCTGACCTTTCGTAAACTGGAAGAAAGGGAACTGTCTGAAAAAGAAAAGAGCAGCACAGAGCCTGTCATTCGAATCTATTCCGATCATGAGACCCTCCCCTGCAACAAAAGCAATCTGATCTACAAGGCGGCAGCTCTTGTAATGAAGATATATGAGATAAAAAGTGGTGTTGCCATTACCTTGGAAAAAAGAATCCCCATTGCTGCGGGCATGGCGGGAGGAAGTACGGACGCGGCTGCAGTTTTTCACGGGCTGAATGAACTGTTTGAACTTGGTATGAGCCCGGATGAAATGAAAGGGATGGGGGTAACCATTGGAGCAGATGTGCCTTACTGTATTATGGGAGGGACGGCATTGTCGGAAGGCATCGGTGAAATCCTGACAAGGCTTCCTGCACCGCCTAAGGCTTATCTTCTGGTGGCCAAGCCCGATATCAATGTTTCCACCAAATTTGTATATGAAAATCTTCATGCAGATACGCTGTCCTATCACCCGGACATTGACGGCATGGCAGCGGCGCTAAAGGAAGGCAGTCTTAAGGGGATTACGGACAGAATGGGAAATGTTCTTGAGACCGTCACGGAGAAGGAATATCCGGTGATCGCAAGGATCAAGGAGGAAATGAAAAAGGCCGGGGCAGAAAATGCGCTGATGAGCGGAAGCGGACCTACCGTGTTTGGCATTTACAGGCAAAAGGAAATCGCGCAGAAGGCTTATGGGATCCTAAAGGAACAGGGGCTGGCAAAGCAGATCTTTGTAACGGAATTTGCAGCGTCCTGCACAGATGAGAGGTAAAAGGAGAGGGTAAAATGGATGAGCAGTTTCAGGTAGACATGGACGAGTTTCTGCCTCTTAGAGATGTGGTGTTTAATACGCTCAGGAAGGCAATCCTTACGGGAACGTTAAAGCCCGGTGAGCGTTTGATGGAAGTGCATCTGGCAAATAAACTGGGTGTCAGCAGAACGCCCATCAGGGAGGCAATCCGCAAGCTGGAGCTTGAGGGTCTTGTGATCATGATCCCAAGGCGGGGTGCAGAGGTGGCACAGATTACGGAAAAGAGCCTTAAGGATGTGCTTGAGGTGCGCCGTGCGCTGGATGCATTAAGTGTGGAGCTTGCATGCGACAGAATCACGGAGGAAGAGCTCGGCACATTAAAGAAGGCGTGCGATGACTTTGAGACGGCAGTCAGGGAAAAGGATGTATCCGTGATTGCCAAGGCGGATGTGGCGCTTCACGATATTATCGTAAAGGCCACCGGCAATCAGAGACTGCAGCAGCTGGTAAACAATCTGGCGGAGCAGATGTACCGGTACCGATTTGTGTACATTAAGGATGAAAGCCAGCATGATAAGCTGATCGCAGAGCATAAAGAGATTTTTGAGAGCATTGCAGGCCGGGACAAAGAAAGGGCCTCCAGGGCAGCTAAGTTACATATTGATAATCAGGAGAAGTCTATTATCAGACAGATACATCTTGAAATAAAAAGATAGCAGCGTTACAGTATAGTTGTATGAAATTTCGGCAATACTCTTCTTATAAATTCCTGATGGGAAAGGAAGAGTGTGATGAAGCGTATTTTGGAAACAGCTGTACTGATAATGGGTACCCTCGGATTCTGGGGATTTGTCTATCCGGAGCTTTGCGTGACAGGAGATGCCATCGAGGCAGATTGGGAAGATGACAGAGAAGCTCGGGAGGAAGATGTCTATGATTTCCTGAACGGCGAGGGGAAAATTTGTATAAAATTCAGGACTATGGAATATTTATATCAGGTAAAAGAAAAAACAGACGGTGAGAAGGTTAACAATCATGATTGACAGAAATGCCCCTATCGGCGTATTTGATTCCGGAGTCGGCGGTCTGACGGTAATGAAAGAGATCATGCATCAGATCCCCAGTGAGAAGGTTGTGTATTTCGGTGACACGGCCCGGGTGCCTTACGGAAATAAATCAAAAGAAACGGTTACCAAATTCTCCAGACAGATCGTTCATTTTCTGCAGACCAGAAATGTGAAGGCGATCGTGGTGGCCTGCAATACGGCAAGCGCCTATGCGCTGGATGAACTGGAAAAGGAAGTGGAGGTTCCCATTATCGGCGTGGTAAAGCCGGGAGCAAAAGTGGCTGTGGAGGCTACCAGAAACGGAAAAATTGGTGTGATCGCCACGGAGGGAACCATCTCAAGTGCCATTTACGAAAGGTACATAAAAGAACTCAATAAGAATGTCAATGTGATCGAAAAGGCATGTCCCCTGTTTGTGCCCCTTGCGGAGGAGGGACTCTGGAGAGATCCGGTCACCGATGAGATTGCAAGAAGATATCTGACGGAGCTGATCGACATCGATATTGACACTTTGGTGCTCGGATGTACCCATTATCCGCTGATCCGCGAGACTGTGGGCAAGATCATGGGAGAGGGCGTTACCCTTGTAAATCCCGCCTATGAGACGGCAAGAGAGCTTAAGAAACTGCTGGAGCAGGAAAATCTCCTTCGTGAGAAAGAACCGGAGCTTGGAGATAACCAGTACCAGTTTTTTGTCAGTGATGCCTCGGAGAAATTTAAGAGATTTGCCAATTCCATTATCAAATACGGTATTCTTTCCGCCAAGACAATCAACATTGAAGAGTATTAGAACGAGGAAGATGCATTATGGAAAAAGAAGTACTGCTTGCACTGAAGGGACTTCAGTTTGCAATGGACGAAGAGGGGGCTCAGGCTCTTGAGACGATCACCCCTGCAGAGTATTATAAAAAAAATGACAGCCACTACATCATTTATGACGAAGTGACGGAAGGATTTCAGGACACTACAAAGAATATCATCAAGTTTACAGGCTCCCAGATGGAAGTCACCAAGAAAGGACTTGTCAATGTCCATATGATTTTTGAGCAGAACAAGAAGAATATGACAAGCTATGCCACTCCCTTTGGCAATATTCTGATCGGCATCGACACGGATGCAGTGAAGATTGAGGAAGGAAAGGATGCCATCAAGGTCAATGTGGAGTATTCCCTGGAAGCAAATTATGAGCATATGGCGGACTGCAAAATTGAAATGAAAATCAGACCGAGAGAAGAGGGATTTGATCTTTAAGCGACTTCCCGGTTCAGGCAAAAAAAGGGCTTCGAAAGCGTGAAACTTTCGAAGCCTTAAATTTGTCTGCATTTCGTTATTGTTTTGATTACTTAAGGGGTTTTGCTCCGGCTTTTTCCTGAGCCTTCTCAAGGGTACGTCTGAAGAAGCCTTTCTTCTTCTGCTCTACCTGAACCTTGCCGTGAAGTCCCTTTACCTCTGTGATATAGATGCCGCTTATCACGGCCTTTACCTCTTTCTTGACAGGGATGGAATCAAAGATCTTCTCGTCACTGACAAGAGATAAAATCTGGGGACCTACTTTAGCCTTCACGATAGGAAGCTTGCTTCCCCGAAGATATTTTGGCGTCTGGTCGATGACTGCCTGGGGGAGTCCCGACTCCTTTATCTTCATGCGCTTCTTGTCGATGATCAGCATGGAAACGGTCTGTTTCATGGCATCAATCTGTGCCTGCTGCTCCGACTGTTTTTTCTGTGCTTTTTTACCAAGGAAATATAATGCCACAACGGCGATGATTAAAACTGCCAGAATGACTAATAATACAATTTGCCAAGTACTCACGATAAACCTCCTTATCACCGTATTTTCGTGTGCAAAAATCATTTTATCATTTCCGAAAGAAATAGGCAAGAGAATCTGAAATTTTTGTGAAATGCTTTCCCCATCGTTTAAAGTATGGTATAAATGAATAAGGGCAAAAGCATGCCCAATCAATAATGAGGAGAATGTTTATGAAAAAGAAGATGTTGGCGGTTCTTCTTACGGTGGCTGTATCCATGACGGCTGTTGCCTGCGGTGACAAGGCATCGGAGGAACAGGATACAGAGACTGTGAAGGAGACCACGGAAACCGCACAGCAGGATACCACTGCAGCAGAAGCGGTAACAGCGGTCGGCGGATATATGAAGGACCTGAATGCAGAGGATTATGTGACGCTGGGAGAATACAAGGGTGTTGAAGTGACGCTGGATGAACCGGAGATCACAGATGAATATCTGGATGGCTATATTGAGTATGTGCAGCAGAACAATGCCGTTTCCACACCGGTTACGGATCGCGCGGTGGAGATGGGGGATGTGGTAAACATCGATTATGTGGGAAAAATAGACGGTGTTGCCTTTGATGGCGGCAGTGCGCAAGGATCTGATCTGACCATCGGTTCCGGACAGTTTATTGACGGCTTTGAGGACGGCTGTATCGGTATGAAAGTGGGAGAAACGAAAGATGTGGAGGCTACTTTCCCGGATCCTTATAAGAATAATCCGGATCTGGCAGGCAAGGTGGCAGTGTTTACCGTAACGGTGAACAGCATTAGTGTGGAAGAAATTCCGGAGCTTACGGATGAGTATGTGCAGAGCCTGTCTCTGGAGGGCTGTACGAATGTGGAGGAGTACAGGGCTTATGTCTATGATGTACTTCTGGAACAGCAGCAGGAGAGCTACGAATCCGACAAAGCGGATCTTGCCTATGAAAAGGTGGCGGCAGAGTGCGAATTTAAGGATGCCCCTGAGGCTATGGTTACCAGAATGAACAATACTCTGACTTCAAATCTCAGCAGTTACGCAAGTATGTATGGTGTGGATCTTGGCACATACGTGTCTGCGATGTACGGCGGAACGGCAGAAGAGTATGAGACGACTTTACTGGAACAGTCCAAAATGATGGCGCAGCATTATCTGATGATGCAGGCCATTGCGGACAGGGAAGGGCTGTCTGTTTCCGATGAGGAGCTGGAGGAACAGCTTTCACAGGAAGCGCAGGATTACGGGTATGAGACAGTGGAAGAATACAAATCCTTGGTGGATGTGGAGGCTTTCAGAGAATATCTCATGACACAGAAGGTGCTTGCATTCCTTGGAGAAAATGCGGTAGCAGTGCCGGCAGAATAAAAGGATCCGTCTGCCGGACGATTACAAAAGTGCTTTTTGAGGCGGTTTATGTATAGAAGAAAAAAGGTTTTTCATATACTTGCAATTTTATTATCTTTTCTTATGATGATCTCAGTGGTAGACCCTGTACAGGCTACCACTATTTCTGATTTGGAAAAAGAGAAGCAGGAACTGGAAAAGCAGAAGGAAGAAGCCCAGAATAAGCAAAAGGAAGAATCGGATAAGCTAAACAGTGTGTCGGGTAGAATCGATTCCATTCAGGGAGACGCCGATGCCGTGGCAGAGGAGATCGACGAGGCGGATGCGGCTCTCGTTGAAACGCTGGCCAGTGTAGAAATCATCGAGGAGGAGCTGTCCGACAAGGAAGAAGAGATTAAGGTTACTACGGCGGAATATGAAAAGGCAAAGGAAAAGGAAGAAGAACAGTATGAGGCCATGAAGCTTCGTATCCGGTTCATGTATGAAAAAGGAGATTCCACTTATCTGCAGCTCCTTCTGGAGAGTCAGAATTTCAGCGAAGCGGTAAATAAGGCGGAATATATCACCCAGCTCTATGACTACGACAGAAGGATGCTGGAGGAATATGAGGCGGCAAAAGAGGAGTGCGAGAATTTAAAGAACCGGCTGGAGGAAGAAAAAGCAGAGCTTGAGGCTCAGCAGCATGAACTTCAGGAGGAGCAGAAGAATCTGGAGACCCTGCTTTCGGAAAAACAGAAGATTTATGACAACTATGAGGTGCAGATTGCACAGGCCAGGCAGGAAGCGGCCATTTACAAAGCAAATATAAAGAAGCAGACAGAGGAGATCAGAAATCTGGAGGCTGCCTCCAAGAAGAAGGATTCCGAGATCGAAGCGGCAAAGAAAGCGGAGGAAGAAGCAAGAAAAGCACAGGAGGAAGCTTTGAGAAGGCAGGCGGAGGAAGCGGCAGGCCAGTCAGGTGAAAGCGGCTCCTCATCGGGCAGCAGTTCTTCCGGAGGCAGTTCCTCGGGCAGCGGCTCGTCCGGATATGCTTCCGCTTCCAGTTATGCGGGCTCCGGTTCCAAAGGGCAGCAGATAGCCAGCTATGCCTGTCAGTTTATCGGCAATCCTTATGTGCCGGGAGGAACCAGTTTAACTGACGGAGCCGATTGCTCCGGATTTGTGTGGAGAGTTTACAAGGATTTCGGCTATTCCGTACCCAGAACCTCCTACGGCTGCAGGAGTGCGGGAACAGAAGTGTCCTATGCGGATGCCCAGCCGGGTGATATCGTGTGCTATGCAGGGCATGTGGGTTTGTATATCGGAAACGGACAGATTGTTCATGCCAGCACCCAGAAGACGGGAATTAAGATTACCAATGCCACTTATAAGGAAATCCTGACTATAAGAAGAATCGTGTAGGGAAAAGGAGAGGAGAAATATATGTCAGATTTTGAAGAGAAAGATTTGGAGAAGGAAGAAAACGATACGGAAATAGAAGAAGTAAAGGAAGAAAGAGAAGACAAAGAGGCCGGTCAGGAGGAAACCGGGAGCGATAAGAAGGAGAGCGAATATGAGGATGTGTGTTTTATCTGCAGACGTCCTGAGAGCAAGACGGGTAAGATGTTCAAGCTCCCCAACAATATTTCCGTTTGCAATGACTGTATGCATAAAACTATGGATGCAGTAAGCCAATTCGACTACCAGGGAATGCTTAGTCCTAACTTTATGGACGATCTGAATAAAAATATGAATGAAAAGGGATACCCCAATATCCGGTTTGTGAATATTGCGGATCTTCAGGGAGAAGGCGGTATCCCCAACAAGCAGAAAATCAAAAAGAAAAAGAAGGAGCCCGGACAGGAGCCTGTGCTTGATATCAAAAACATCCCGCCTCCGCACAAGATCAAAGCACAGCTGGATGATTATGTGATCGGTCAGGAACATGCCAAGAAGGTGATTTCCGTTGCTGTTTATAATCACTATAAGCGGGTGGCTACGGGTACCATGGATGAGATAGAGATTGAAAAGTCCAATATGTTGATGATCGGACCTACCGGCTGTGGCAAGACCTATCTGGTAAAAACACTGGCAAAGCTTCTCGATGTGCCGCTTGCTATCACGGATGCCACTTCTCTTACCGAGGCAGGCTATATCGGTGATGATATTGAGAGCGTGGTATCAAAGCTTCTGGCTGCGGCGGACAATGATGTGGAAAAAGCGGAGAGAGGTATCATCTTTATCGATGAGATCGATAAGATTGCCAAAAAGAAGAATACCACAAGCAGGGATGTCAGCGGTGAGAGTGTTCAGCAGGGAATGCTCAGACTCCTGGAGGGAGCAGAGGTGGAGGTACCTGTGGGCGCCAACAGCAAAAATGCCATGGTTCCTTTGACCACTATCAATACAAAGAATATTCTTTTTATCTGCGGCGGTGCTTTCCCTGATCTGGAGGAGATCATCAAGCAGAGACTGCGCAAACAGACTTCTATCGGCTTCAATGCCGAGCTGAAGGATAAGCTTGACAAGGAAAAGGATATTTTGAGCCAGGTCACCATAGAGGACCTGAAACAGTTTGGTATGATACCGGAATTTCTGGGACGTCTTCCCGTGGTCTATACCCTGAAGGCTCTCGACAAGGAAATGATGATCAAGATCTTAAAGGAGCCCAAGAATGCTATCTTGAAGCAGTATCAGAAGCTTCTCGAGCTGGATGAGGTGAAGCTTACGTTTGACGATGGCGCACTGGAGGCCATTGCCGAGAAGGCCATGAAGAAGGATATCGGAGCAAGAGCGCTCCGCGCTATCATAGAGGATTTCATGCTGGATATCATGTATGAGATTCCTAAGGATGACAATATCGGAAAGGTGACCATCACCAGAGAATACATTGAGGGTACAGGCGGACCGATCATCGATATCCGGAATGCCGGAGCAGTGAATCCTGATGAACTGAATCAAATTGAGGGGTAGACAGAAACAAAAAGACAGAAAATGATTACGATTAAGGAAATTGCGAAGGAATGTAATGTATCGATTACGACAGTATCCAATATTCTGAATGGGAAACCGAAGGCCAGCGAGGAAACAAGGCAGAGGGTAATGCGGGTAGTGGAGGAGAAAGGATATTATCCCAACTATATTGCCCAGGGGCTGCGCAGACAGAAGACGCGTATGATAGGTATCATCGCGGAGGATATCACGCAGTTTACTATGCCGGAGGTTATTGAGGGCATCATGGAGCATTGTGAGAAAAAGAATTACCGGACGATTGTCCAGAATTTGCGTCTTTACTCCAGATGGCAGGACTCGTGGTACGATGATGACAAAAGATATCACTCTGTTCTCGACCCGGCCTTACTTGAATTGAAATCAATTCAGGCGGATGGCATTATTTATGTTGCAGGACATGCCAGAATACTTCATTGTTTCCCCGATGATCTGCGGGTTCCTGCCGTAATGGCATACGCATATTACAACACAGATGAGGTCCCTTCTCTTGTTCTGGACGATGAGCAGGGTGCCTATGAAATGGTGAAATATCTGATTTCTATGGGACACCGCAAAATAGGTTTTGTTGGCGGTCTTAAGGACAATATTCATGTGCAGAAACGATTGCAGGGAATACAGAAGGCTCTATCTGAGGCCAATATTCCTTTTGATCCTTCCCGTGTTTGCTTTGGAGGCTGGAACAGAGAAGTCGGATACAGAGAAGCACCGAAAGTCATTTCACAGGGAGTGACAGCAGTGTTCTGTATGACTGACAGAATAGCGGGAGGCATATATGATTACATGGAAGAACTTCATTTGTCAGTGGGGAAGGATATCTCTGTGGCCGGGTTTGATAACCAGGACATGGCGGCATATTTTAAACCGGCACTGACTACGGTGGATCTGCCGTTGAGGAAAATGGGGCAGCGATCTGCAGAACTGTTGATTGACCGTCTGGAGGCGGATGGTGAGCAGTCTGTAAAGGGCGTAATTAAGATTCCCTGCCGGCTGATCATCCGGGACTCCGTAAGAAAAATCGAATCGTGATCTATAAATGGAAAAGCTTTAAAATGACTGTATTCCGCAAGGAATATGGTCGTTTTTTTTTCGATGGAAAGGGTCGGCTCTCATATTGACAAAAGAAAAATCCGTTAATATAATTTAAGTAACAAAGGTAAAACGTTAAACATAATTTCTCAGATAACTTTTTATTTTGGAAATTATGGTAATAGAGTGAATTGAATTAAGGAAGACGTGATAGGAGGAATTGCGAAAAATGAAGAAGAAGGAGATACAGATTTCCGTTTTGATTACCATATTGATTATGGTTGTGCAACTGATTGTATTGGTTATACTGTATGGATTTGTGAGTTATTCCAATACGAGCAATATGCGTCAGAATACCGTAGACAGTATGAAGACAATGGTAGAAGAGCGCTCCATGATCATAGAAAATTATGTTAAGGAAAGGGAAAGGTATCTCACGGCGTACAGCAGAGCGGGAGAAATCAGAGATCTGCTTAAAAATCCGACCAACGCATCTGCTGTTGAGGCAGCGCAAAAGTATACGGAAACCTATAGTGCCGATATGGAAAATCTGGAAGGAATCTATGCCAGTGAGTGGAATACCCATGTTCTGGTGCACACGAATCCGAATGTCGTGGGAATTACCACCAGAGAGGGAGATTCCTTAAAGACACTGCAGGATGCCATGCTGGCTTCTGACGGAGTTTACAATGTGGGATTTATTTTCTCCCCGGCCAGCGGGAAACAGATCATTTCCATGTATCAGGCATGTTATGATGAAAATCAGAATCCCATTGGATTGGTCGGCGGTGGAATTTATATCACGGATCTAAAGGATCATCTGGACTCTCTTCCCGTGGCAGGTCTTGAGCAGGCAAAGTATTACCTGATCAATGCCAAAACCGGTGAATATATTTTCCATGAAAATGAAGAAATGCTTGGTACGGTGGCAACGGAAGCGCATGTTACTGAAATTATGGACATACTAAACCAGACCGACAAAGAAAATGTGGTTACAGGTTATGTGGAATATCAGGAGCAGGGAATCGATAATATTGCAGCCTACCACTATGTGGCAGACAGAGACTGGATCTTTTTGCTGACGGATACCTCCGATGAGATTTTTGCCACGGTGAATAAGACAAAGAGGGAATTGTTTATCCTTTGTGCGGTAGCGCTTATTTTGCTGATGGGAGTAACCTATGTGATGATATCGGTTTCCATGAGACCCCTTTCACCCATCGGAAAAACGCTTCTTCAAATTGCACAATGCGATATCAGTGATGACTCTGATATCAAGAAATATATTAACAGGAGAGATGATCTGGGAGGAATTGCGAAGGCATCAGGGATTGTGATCACCTCTCTGCGAAATATTGTGAGTACATTGAAGGATTGCTGCTTACAGTTAAATGAAAAGGTGTATGCCCTGAAGGATTTCTCGGCACAGCTTGTGGATGGCGTGACGGATAACATAGCGACCACACAAGAGCTTTCGGCAAGTATGGAAAATGTCAACACTGCAATTGAAAATGTAAATGGCGAGATAAGCACCATACATACTGCCATCAGTGAAGTGGCGGAAAGTCTGCAAAGCAGTGTGCAATCCAGTGATTTCATGCTGGACGGCGCGATACGGATGAGGGATTCTGCGAATGTAACTTTCGAAAATACGAAAAATAAGATGGATGAAACAAAGATTGCAGTGAAAAATGCTCTGGAAAGCTTAAATAATCTGTCCCAGATCAATGGAATGGCGTCCAGTATCTTAGAGATTGCGGACCAGACCAATCTTTTGTCCATCAACGCATCGATCGAGGCTGCGAGGTCCGGTGAAGCGGGAAGAGGCTTTGCCGTGGTCGCAGGAGAAATAGGAAAACTGGCAGAAACTTCTAAAAATACAGCCTCCGGTATCCGGGCGGTATGTGATTCCGCCAATGAAAGTATCCTGGCAGTCAATGAGTGTGTACAGACGATCATGAAGTTTATGGAAGAGCAGGTTATGGTATGCTTTGAAGATTTTGCAACACGGTCAAGCGATTACAGTTCTTCCGTAGAGGAGATCAAGCAGGATATTCAGAAATTGAATGTATTTGTGACTGATCTGGAGAAATCCATAGAGCAGATATCGGAGAATATCGGGGATGTACAGAAAATATCTGCCGAAAACAATATGGCGATAAATGATATTGTTCAGAAAAATGAAAATACAGCCAATATAGCTGTATCAATCCAGACACAGTCTGAGGAAAACAGGCAGATGGCAGACAGGTTGGGAGATATTGTCAATAAGTTTTCACTTGAATAGCGTACCGAAAGAAAAACGCAGGAAATGCCAGGTGGCATACGCCTGCGTTTTTTCATATAGTAATATAAATATCTTTTGCGAGTGATCTGATGACAGACAGGGAAAAGATCATGTCCCAGGATTATTATGAGATCCTGTCGGATTACAGGTATCCGGAAGGGCTTGAGCATTCCTTTGAGGATCTGGTATTTCAGCGTGTGGATACCGACCTGGGAATTGCATACATCAACAAAAACGAATTGACTGCTGCGGATGAAAGAAAAATCACCTACCGCGGCAGACCAAAGGTATATGGGCTGATGAGGGGACAGCCAGGCCCGGGAGGCGGTTTTGATCCGTCGCCCCTTATAAAGAGCGGGATCCTGCAGGCCCAGGGACAGCCTCTAAATCTGACAGGAAGAGGAGTGGTTTTAGGGTTTCTTGATACCGGAATTCGGTATGAGGAAGAAGTGTTCCGTAATCCGGACGGAAGCAGCCGGATCCTCGGCATCTGGGATCAGACTATAGATACCGGACAGACCCCGGAGGGCCTTTTGTACGGTACAGAGTATAACAGAGAGATGATCAATGCGGCGCTGCTAAGTGATAATCCGAGGGAAATCGTACCGAGCTACGATGAGAACGGTCACGGAACCGCACTTGCCAGTGTCGCGGCGGGAAGCGCCATAAGAGGAGGACTTATTTTTACCGGGGCAGCGCCGGAGGCAGATATTGCCGTTGTAAAGCTGAGGCAGGCCAAGGATTATCTGAGAGAGTTTTACCTGATACCGGACGGAGTGCCGGCTTATTCCGAAAGTGATATTATCACGGCGGTGAAATATCTGGAGAGCTATGCCATTTCCCTGGTCAGACCTCTTGTGATCTGTATCGGTCTGGGAACCAATATGGGAGATCACGAGGGCCACTCTGTTCTTGCCGGATACCTGAATACCATTGCCACCAGAAGAAGCAGGGCGGTTGTGCTCGGGGGAGGCAATGAAGGAAACAGTGCTCATCACTATGTGGGGTATGCCACGGAGGGCATGACGGAGACTACCGACAATGTGGAGATCAGAGTGGACGAGGGCGAGCAGGGGTTTACCGCAGAACTCTGGGGGAATATCCCGGCCAGTCATTCTATTTCCATTCGCTCACCCGGTGGTGAGACTACGGAGAAGGTGGATTTTAAGGTCAGAGAGACAAGACAGTTTACATTCATTTATGAAAAAACAAAAATACTGGTAGATCACATTCTGGTGGAACAGGGGTCCGGTGAGGAACTGATTCGTTTTCGCTTTCAGGATCCCACTCCGGGTGTGTGGACCATCCATGTCACCACTACAGGGAGCAGATACCAGGAACAGGGTAATTTTCATATCTGGCTTCCACTTTCGGAATTTTTGACGGGTGATACTTATTTCTTAAGACCTTCCCCCTACACCACCATTACGGAGCCGGGAAATGCCAGGGAAATCATCACCACCACCTATTATCAGGATGCGAATAACAGCTTTTACGGGGAATCCGGAAGAGGATTTACCAGATCCGGTAATATTAAGCCTGATCTCAGTACACCGGGAGTAAATATCTCTACGATTCTTGGCAGCTATACCGGTTCGGGAATGGGATGCGCAATCCTTTCCGGAATCTGTGCCCAGTTTATGCAGTGGGCGATAGTGGAAGGCAATAATGAATGGGTGGAGAGCAGAGAATTAAAGAATTATCTGATCCGGGGAACTGTGAGAAATCCGGCTGTCTTTTATCCCTCCAGAGAATGGGGATACGGACAGGTGAATCTCTCAGGGACTTTTGATGTGATCGCCGGAATAGGATGACAGCAGGCAGAGGATGCTTTATACTTGATGTAAGTGAGGAAAAGCGGAGGTACCGGCATGAACGGAAGATATTTGTGGAATGAGAACTGGTCTTTTTTAAAAACAGCAGCAGGAACAATTTACGAAGAAGCGGTCAAAAGGAAGCAGGAATTTGTGCCGGTGGATATTCCCCATGACTGGCTGATTTACGATTCTCTGAATTTATATGAGGACAGCACGGGATGGTACCTGAAACGCTTCCTCTATGAGGAGACCGAGAAAAGAGCCTTTCTCACCTTTGAGGGTATCTATATGGACAGTACGGTCTATGTGAACGGGCAGAAGGTGGGAGAGTGGAAATACGGTTATTCCACCTTTACCCTGGAGGTCACGGATTATCTGCAAAAAGGGGAAAATGAGATCCTGGTCAGCGCCTGTTTCCTAAGTCCCAACAGCCGCTGGTATTCCGGCGCCGGAATCTACCGGGATGTATGGTTTTCGGTAAAGGAAAGAACTTATCTGCCGGAAAATCCTGTTTATATCAGCACAGAGCAGCAGGGTGAGGACTTTTTCCTGGTCCTTCAGTATGAGGTGGAAGGTGACAGGCAGAAGGATGCCGAGGCAGTCTTTTTCCTTTGCGATGAGAAGGGGAAAGAAACAGAGCTTACGCCTGTAAAGGCAGAGGGCAGAAAAAAGAAGTATCTGGTGAGAGAGCCAAAGCGCTGGGATGTGGAATCCCCGGTACTCTATACGCTGAAAACGCAGCTTTTGCTTGAGGGAAAGGTGATTCAGGAGGAAAGGGAGCAATTTGGTTTCCGGGATACGAAATTTGATCCTGAAAGAGGTTTTTTCCTAAACGGAAGGCATGTAAAACTGAACGGTGTCTGCGAACATCATGATCTGGGAGCTCTTGGGGCGGCTTTTAACAGATCTGCCATGAAGAGAAAATTCCGGATTTTAAAAGAAATGGGAGTAAATGCAGTAAGAGGAACCCACAATATGATGGCACCCGGTTTTACAGAGCTTGCCGATAAGATGGGGCTTCTTGTGGTCTCGGAAGCCTTTGATATGTGGGAGCGGGCTAAAACAACCTATGATTATGCCAGATTTTTCAAGGAGTGGTCCGCAAGGGATGTGGAAAGCTGGGTAAAGAGAGACAGAAATCATCCCAGTGTGATCCTTTGGAGTATCGGAAATGAAATCTATGACACCCATGCAGACGAGAGGGGACAGGAGACTACCCGGTATCTGAAGGAACTGGTGGAAAAATATGATCCTGCAAAAAATGCCGCCGTGACCATCGGCTCCAATTATATGCCCTGGGAAAATGCACAGAGGTGTGCGGATATTGTAAAGCTGGCAGGATATAATTACTCCGAGAAGTATTATGAACAGCATCACAAAGAGCACCCTGACTGGGTGATCTACGGAAGTGAGACCTCCTCCATTGTACAGAGCCGAGGCGTGTATCATTTTCCCCTGAAGGCGGGGATCCTGTCAGAGGATGATGAACAGTGCTCTTCGCTTGGCAACAGCGCTACCAGCTGGGGAGCCAAATCCATGGAAGAGTGTATTGCCAAGGACAGGGATACGGAATTTTCCATGGGTCAATTTCTGTGGTCCGGTTTTGATTATATCGGGGAGCCTACCCCTTATCATACTAAGAATTCCTATTTCGGACAGATCGATACTGCCGGTTTTCCAAAAGATGCTTATTATGTGTGGCAGTCGGTGTGGACGGATTACAAAAAGGCGCCCATGGTACATGTTTTTCCGCATTGGGATTTCAATGAGGGACAGTTGATCGACGTGCGGGTGTGCTCCAATGCACCCTTTGTGGAGCTTTTTTTGAATGGAAGAAGCCGGGGAAAACAGAAGCTGACCCATGAAAGGAATTCGGGAAACCGGATCCTTGCAGATTATCAGATTCCCTTCGAAAAAGGAACACTGACGGCCGTGGCCTATGATGAGGAGCAGAAAGAGATTGCAAGGGAAGAGAGAAAATCCTTTGGCAATTCCGTAAAGCTGGTCATCATACCGGAAAATACCGAGGCACAGGCAGACGGCAGGGATCTTTTTTTTCTTCGGATCGGAACGTTGGATGAGGAGGAAAATCCCGTGGAGAATGCCTGTGACAGGGTGGAGGTCCGGGTTTCGGGCGCCGGAAGACTGATCGGGCTTGACAACGGAGACAGCACGGATTTTGACAGCTATAAAGGAACAAGCAGGAGACTGTTTAACGGGAAGCTGCTGGCTATCATACAGACGAACGTGGTTCCGGGAGAAATATCGGTGGAAGTGACGGGAAAGGGACTTAAGAGTGCCTCCCTCATCTGCGAGAGCAGGGGATTCTCCGGGGAACCGCTGGCAGCGAGAGAAGAAAATCGTAAGATGCCTGTGATTCTGGGAAGGAAAGAGGAAATACCAGTAAGAAAGATCACTTTGAAGAGTCCGGACGGACAATTGTTTGGAAAGGACAAGGATACGATCAGGGTGGAGGCATTTTTGGAGCCTGCAGATGCAACAGACCGTGAACTTTTGTTTAAGGCAGTGAATGATAACGGTGTGCCTGTGAATCTGGTGGAACTTGACCGGGAAGACCGTGCAGTGGTGATGAAGGCAAAAGGAGACGGTGCTTTTCGCCTGTTTGCCATGTCGAAGAGCGGCACGGATAAAATCAGGGTGATGTCACAGCTGGAATTTAAAATAGAAGGAATGGGCTGTGCTTATCTTGACCCTTACGATTTCGTTTCGGGAAGTCTTTACACCTCTGTAAAGGGAGAGGTGGGAAACGGAAATGAAAGAGGAGTGGCCACCGCAAGAGACGGAGAGACTGTGGTCACCTATGGCAATATTGATTTTGGAAGCATCGGGAGTGACGAGATCACCATATCCATTTTTGCATTGAGTGATGAAGAATATCCGATCCGGATTTATGAAGGAATCCCCGGGGAGGAGGGAAGTGCGCTTATCGCCGATGTGATATACCAGAAGCCTTCCATATGGAATGTGTATCAGCCGGAAATTTTCAGGCTTAACCGGAGGCTTAAGGGAATCACCTCCATAAGCTTTCAGGTGCATCAAAAAATCCATATCAAGGGATTTTCTTTTAAGAAATATGAGAAGGCAAGGCAGACTTTAAGAGCATCGGAGGCGGATGCTGTTTACGGTGACAGCTATGTAAGGACTGCGAGAGCTGTTGAGAAAATCGGAAATAATGTATCACTGGTGTTTAAGGACATGGACTTTGGACCGGAGGGAACAAGGGAACTGATGATCCGGGGAAGAGCAGGGGAAAGCGGCAATACCATTCATGTCCGTTTCTTTAACGGCAGCGATGAGATCAAGCAGATCGTGGAATTCCCGGCTTCCTCGGAATATACAACGCAAGGCTTCTTTATCGGGACTGTAAAAGGAAAGTGGGATGTGACTTTTGTATTCCTGCCGGGAAGCTGTTTTGATTTTGAATCCTTCCGGTTTTGTTAGTTTTTGCCGGGATTCAGGTTCTTGTATTCGGAAGGAGTACAGTTTTTGACAGCCTTGAAAACACGGTTAAAGGTGGAAAGACTGCCGAAACCGGATCGCATGGCCACTTCGGTGATGGAAAGATCAGGCTGAATCAGAAGGGTTTCTGCGTGGGCAATCCGTTTCTGGATCAGATAGTCGTAGCAGGACATGCCGGAAAACTGCTTGAAAAGTCTTGCAAAATGAAATTTGGAAAAACCGGCAAGCTTTGCAAGGTCATCGATGCATATATTTTCCGTGCAGTGATCTGTAATATAGTTGCAGACATTCATAAATTTCTCAACATATTCGTGCTGTTTGCTCGTGGTGATGCCGGGGAATTTGGTGCTGACATTGAAGCTGGTACGACCGAAAGCAACAAAAAAACGAATCATCAGGGAGTAGATACATGCCTCCGTGAAAGGCATTTTATTATCGTATTCTTTGCTGATCTCACTAAGATAATAGCGGAGCTTTTCGTTCAGCTCAGGGTATTCTTCCCTGCTGATCAGGGCATAAGGATGAAGGGAATGGATCAGAGAATCCATTCCTTTTACGTTGCAGACAAGACCGTAGTCAAAAAGCATGATCAGCCGTTCGCCGCTTGCGGGAGCATGCAGTTCATGCAGAGTGCCGGGTGGAGTGATCAAGATATCTCCCTCCTGAAAAACATGAGGAATTCCATCGATCAGGACAGTGTACTCATTGCGCACCGGCATGATGATCTCCATGGCAGTATGCCAGTGGAGAGGATAATCTTCCGCTTCATCATTGTGATAAAGTTTCATGCCGCGAAAGGAATCGTAAGCCACTGTTTCGCGAATACCGTTCAAAATTTCTATCATATGTAGTCCCCTCCGAAGTGTTTTCCCTCTATGGCTGAACTGTAGCACAGATTAAAAATTGTGTCAAATTTTTTGGCAATATTTGGGCATAACAAAGCAAGAATTAGAAAGATTGTGAAGACAGGTTTTCATATACTGATTATGTGGTAAAATGAACTGGAATATCAGTAAGTAAATCAAATATAGAGATATAGGAGAATGGCCATGGAACTAGTAAGAAACGAAGCAAAAAATGCGGAATTTGAAAAGCGTGCCAGGGAGCTTGTGGCACAGATGACATTGGAGGAAAAGGCCTTCCAGATGATGCACGGTGCCCCCGCCATAGAAAGGCTCGGAATTAAGGCTTATAATTGGTGGAACGAGGCGCTTCACGGTGTGGCGAGAGCGGGAGTCGCTACCGTTTTTCCCCAGTCTATCGGTTTGGCGGCAACTTTTGACGAGGACTTTATTGAGGAGGTGGCGGATGCCATTTCCACGGAAGGCAGAGCCAAGTTTAATGTCCAGCAGAAATTTGATGATACGGATATCTATAAGGGATTGACCTTCTGGTCCCCAAATATCAATATTTTCAGGGATCCCAGATGGGGCAGAGGACATGAGACCTTCGGTGAGGATCCTTTCCTCACTTCAAGACTGGGCGTCAGATTTGTGGAGGGAATCCAGGGCCATGATGAGAATTACCTGAAGGCAGCAGCCTGTGCCAAGCACTATGCGGTACATAGCGGACCTGAGGATCTGCGTCATGAGTTTGATGCAAAGGTGAGCAGGCAGGACCTTTACGAAACTTATCTTCCCGCCTTCAAGGCCTGTGTACAGGAGGCAAAGGTGGAAGCGGTGATGGGAGCCTATAACAGGACAAACGGGGAACCCTGCTGCGGAAGCAAGACACTTCTCAAGGATATTCTCCGCGATGAATGGGGCTTTAAAGGACATGTAGTATCAGACTGCTGGGCCATCAAGGATTTCCATGAGGGTCACGGAGTCACATCGGGACCGGTGGAATCTGTAGCACGTGCGGTAAATAACGGATGTGATTTAAATTGCGGAAATCTTTTTATCTACGTGAAGGAAGCGGTAGAGAAAGGCATGATTCCGGAGGAGAGAGTGGATGAAGCTCTGGTCCATCTTTTTACCACCAGAATGAAGCTGGGATTATTTGATGAAAAGGGCAAAACGCCTTATGATGATATTCCCTATACCGCAGTGGACTCGGAAGAAATGCAGGCACTGAACCTGCGTGCGGCACAGAAGTGTATCGTACTTCTTAAAAATGAAGGGGGACTGCTTCCTCTTGATCAATCAAAGATTAAGACGATCGGTGTGATAGGACCCAATGCAGATAACAGAAAGGCACTGGTTGGCAATTATGAGGGGACATCATCCCGCTATATTACGATTTCCGAGGGAATTCAGGATTATGTCGGTGATGACGTGAGAGTGCTGGTGTCGGAAGGATGCCATCTGTATAAGGACAGGATCAGTGATTTAAGTCAAGGCAGAGACAGAAATTCAGAGGTGAAGGCAGTTTGCGAGGCCAGCGATGTGGTGGTCATGTGTCTCGGACTTGACTCCGGACTGGAGGGCGAGGAAGGAGATCAGGGAAATCAGTACGCAAGCGGAGACAAACCTGATTTAAATCTTCCCGGAAGACAGCAGGAGATTCTGGAGATTGCTTACGCAAGCGGAAAACCTGTGGTTCTCGTTCTGCTTTCGGGAAGTGCACTTGCCGTGAACTGGGCGGATGAACATATACCGGCTATCCTTCAGGGATGGTATCCGGGAGCACAGGGTGGAAAAGCCATTGCCCGGATTCTGTTCGGAGAGGAAAATCCGGAAGGAAAGATGCCGGTAACCTTCTATCATACTTTGGAGGAACTGCCGGAGTTTACGGATTATTCCATGAAGGGAAGAACCTATCGCTATATGCAGCAGGAGGCGCTTTATCCCTTCGGATACGGTCTTTCCTATACCGCGTTTGCCTTTAAGGATGTGAAGGCAAGTGCACAAACCGTGGGAAAGGATGGCGTGGATGTGACAGTCACCCTTGAGAATACGGGCGACAGAAAGGGTGCCCAGACGGTACAGGTCTATGTCAAGATTGAAAAAGAGGGAACACCAAATGCACAGTTGAAAGGGCTTAAGAAGACAGAGCTCTTGTCGGGAGAGGAGAAGACGGTTACCATTCATCTTCCCGCAGAGGCCTTCGGACTTTTTGACGAGGAAGGAAAGCTCAGGATAGAAAAGGGCAGTGCGCTCGTATATGTAGGCGGACAGGCACCGGATGCGCGAAGCGAAAAGCTGACCGGACAGAAGGTTGCAAAGCTTGCGCTCACCATAGAATAGGATGGAAAATGTCATTCATTTGGCTGCCGCTTTGTTAAAGCGGCAGCCTGTTTTATTTTAATGAGGGATTTCTATGAAAAAGTTGTGGAGAATGTTGGAAGGAAAAATGAATGATTACAGTATCAGGAAAAAGCTTGCGGTGTTTTATGTGTGCTGCGTTCTCCTGCCTCTTTTTGTCACGGACAGTGTGATTCTGGTTATGCTTTACAGGACGGAAATGGCGGAAAAAAGCCGGGAAATGCAAAATATTGCCGATGCCGTGGAGATGGAGCTGACCTACAGCTTCAAGGAGGCGGTGAAGGTGGTAAACAGTTTTTACCTTAACCGTTCCGTCAATGAATTTCTGGAGCAGGAGTATGATGCCCCTCTTGACTTTTACACGGCGGCTACAGAAATAAGTGAAAGAAATTTTTATGAGGTGGGAACCGGGGTCAGCGGTATCGTGTTGTGTGCGGATAATGATACGATTGTGAACGGAGGTCACTATTACAGACTCTCTTCTGTACAGGATGAGGAGTGGTGCAGAAAGCTGCTTGATTCCAATCATGATGTAGCGGTTCAATTTTACTATGTGGGAGAAAAAAATCCTGCGGCAGCGATCAGCCGTAAAATTTCCGTTGTCAGAAGGCTGAATTATTACGGGGAGCAGAAGAAGGAGAAAATCATCAGGCTGGATCTTGATTACAGCGCCATGGCTATCCGGCTCTCCGGCATGCAGTACAATATTCCCTTTTATGTATGTTCCGGTGACAGAATTATTTTTTCCAATGCCGCCGGTTATTCCAGTACAAAGAAAAACTTTAATTGTCTCACAGGAAAAGAAAAGATCGGATATTGCCGGGATTTTGATATTTATGGAGAACCTATCACCATTCTGGTCATGAAACCGGAGAGCAATGTGTTTGGCATTATCAGGCAGCATCTGTTTCTGATTCTGTTGATGCTGGCTGTGGACATTTGCCTGCCCTGTGTGATGGCAGTGATCTTTAACCGTTCCATTGTTTCCAGACTGGAGCTCCTGAATAAAGCTTTTGATGCGGTGGAAGCGGAAAGCTTAAAGGAAATAGAGGATGTGAAGGGCAGGGATGAGATCGGAAACCTGATGCAGAATTACAACCGTATGGTGGAGAGATCCAGAGAGCTGATCCGGGCGGTTTACAAGGATAAGATGGAAAAGCAAAAGATGGATATCGCCAGACAGAATGCTGAGCTTCTGGCATTGCACAGTCAGATTGATCCTCACTTTCTGTTTAATGTGCTGGAAGGAATCCGTATGCACAGCATCATCAAGGGAGAGGAAGAGACGGCGGCAATGGTTGAAAAGCTTGCCGTTTTGGAGAGACAGAATGTGGACTGGAAAAGGGATATGATTCGCGTAGAGGAGGAAATCACTTTTGTTGAGGCATATCTGGAGCTTCAGAAATATCGTTTCGGAGAGAGACTATCCTATCGGATCAAAGCGGAGGAGGAGTGCAGTGACTATATGATTCCCAAGCTGACACTGGCAACCTTTGTGGAGAATGCCTGCATCCATGGAATAGGGAAAAAAGCGGTGCCCTGCTGGATCTATGTCAGAGTCTATCAGAAGGAAGGATGGATGTATCTGGAGATTGAGGATACCGGAGCTGGCATGACCGAGGAAAAAGCAGAAGAACTTCGGGAAAATATGAGGATCAATAATATAGATGAACTTATGAATAATGAGAGGGTAGGATTTACCAATGCCTGCCTGCGACTGACGATGGCTTCCGGAGGAAAAGCGGAGTTTGAACTGGAGAGTGAACTGAATATCGGTACGTTTGTAGTAGTGAAGACGCCTGTCGACAGTTTATCAACAGATGAGGAGGGGGACTATAATGAAGATCAGGGTAATGCTTGTAGATGACGAGCCTTTTATTTTGCAGGGGCTTTCTATGCTGATTGACTGGGAAAAAGTGAACTGTGAGATTGTCAAGACAGCCGCTAACGGAAAGGAAGCATATGAATATCTGAAGGAGAACAGAGTGGATCTGATTCTGGCTGATATTGAGATGCCTGAGATGACAGGACTTGAACTTCTGGAAAAGATCAGGGAAGAGAAAATTTCCGATGCCTATTTTGCCATACTCAGCGGCTATAATGATTTTTCCTATGCCCAAAGGGCAATTCACTCATCCTGCATTGAGTATATCCTGAAACCGGTTTCCAGGGACAGCCTCATCGCACTGATCCGAAAGGTGACAAAGAAGAAGGAATTGACGGATCAGGAGGAGCAGAAGCGGAAAAAACTGCAGAGAATTTATCTGATCCGTAATCTGGCATCTCTTCTTCACGGAAAGGCGGAAGAGGGCATTGTCTCCTATGTGAAGGAAAATCTTCCCTTTTCGGGAGGGGTACGTTTTGTTCAGGTTTTGATGGACGGAATGCAGGATCTGGAAGAACTGTCGGATGCAGAACTTTCTGCCTTAAGAAACCATATGCTTTCCAACTGCAGAAGCTTTCTCGGCGTGGATGGCGACTATTGTGTGGCGGATATTTTCGGAAATGAGGAGGATTATGAGATCAGCTTTTTATATTGCAGCCGGATGGCAGAAAAAAGAGCGATGACACCGGAAGTATTTATGAAAGCATTTCTCTCTGCTGCCGGCCGTGATCTGGGGATGCCGGTGACACTCCTTGTGGGAAAGGAAGTGGAGGATATTTCCCGTATATCCAATTCCTACAGCAGTGCCTGTGTACTCAAGTCCTTTAAGGGTTTCAGACCGGAAAAGAGTATTTATTATTATGAAGAGGAAGTTCAGACAAACCAGAATAAAGTGGTGCTGTGCAAACAGAGCCTTGACAGGCTGATTCAGGCTGTGGAGCAGAATGACAGAGGAGAGATCAATCACAGTGTGGATGATCTGTATCAGGAGATGGAGCGAATGGGTCTTTCCGCAGATACCGTCTCTATCAATACCAATTATCTCCTGTTTCAGCTGATCCATCTTGCAGTGGAGCGGGATGAAACGGTGGATCAGGAAGAGATCATGCTTTATATCAGCGACCATGTGTTTGAGTCCGGTTTCTCAAGGGGAAGCAGAGCCCATCTGCGGCGGTTTGCCTGTGAGTATGCGGAGTATCTGATCCAGCTTCGCAAAAATGTATCAAAAGGAGTCCTGCTTGATGTGGAGCGGGAGGTCAGGGAACATTTCGCGGAGAATATCACGCTGAAGGATCTCAGCAGAAAATATTTTGTGAACAGTTCTTATCTGGGGCAGATCTTCCGCAAAAAGTATGGGCAGTCCTTTAAGGATTATCTTTGCAGCTTCCGGATCAATGAGGCGGCACAGATGCTGGTCAAGACAGATAAAAAGATCAGCATGATCGCAGAGGAAGTGGGTTACCATGACACAGATTACTTTATCAGTAAATTTATTGAACAGAAGGGATGCACGCCTTCCAGATACCGGAAAAATGCGGAAAGTTAGAATTTCTCGGGGTATTTAGTGAAATTTCTCGGGTTTTTTCTTTCTTTTGGTCTCTTATAATGAAAGCATAAAACAGAAAAAGGGAGGTTAATAATGAAACAGAAAAGATTAACAGCATTATTATTGGGAATTGTTATGACAGCATCTCTGCTTGCAGGATGCGGCGGTAGCGCCAGTGAGACAAGCGGAAATGATTCCGCAAAATCAGAAAGCAAAACAGAGGCAGCTGCTTCCTCAGATGAGAGCGCAGACGCAGGTTCAACAGAAGAGAAGACATCCTATTCCGAGGATGAGATTGCAGATTTTACTATGTTTGTTACCATGCCCGGTTCCGAAATCAATGACGACAATGAGATCGCTCAGATGATTGCGGAGAAGTGGGGCGTAAGAATCAAGGAAACATGGCTGACAGGACAGACCGCAGCAGAAGCAACAGGTACCCTGATCGCAAGCGATGAGTATCCCGATTACATCGACAGTGATGAAATGGGACTTCTCTATGATGCAGGCGCTCTGATCCCTCTTGACGAGTATATTGATCAGTATCCGGAATTCAAGGAGAAATGGTTTACCGAGGAAGAGTGGGAAAAATTCCGCCAGCCTGACGGACATATTTACTGGATCAATCCTTTCGGCAATACAAAGGGTGAGCCTACAGCAACCACTCACAATGACGAGGCATTCTGGATTCAGGCGAGAGTTCTGGAGTGGGCAGGTTATCCGGAGATCAAGACCATGGATGATTACTTCAAGGTGATCGAGGATTACATAACTGCAAATCCCACAATGGATGACGGAACTCCCAACATTGCATACACCATTCTGTGCGAAGACTGGAGATATTTCTGCCTTGAAAATGCAGGTCAGTTCCTGGGCGGATACCCCAACGACGGCTCTGTTATCGTTGACAAGTCCAGCATGACAATCAAGGATTACAATACTTCGGAAGATACCGTCAAGTATTTCAAGAAGCTGAATGAAGAATATCAGAAAGGCTTTGTGGATCCTGAAAGCTTCACACAGACTTATGACGAATATATCGCAAAGCTTTCCACCGGCCGTGTTCTTGGTATGGTAGACCAGTGGTGGGATTTCGCATACACCGTAAATGATGTATTTAAGCAGCAGGGTCTTGATGCAAAAGGCTGCAACTATGTACCTCTCGGACTTACCACAGAGGCAGGTATGGAGAACAGATGGCATACATATGACGATACTGTAAACCAGGCATCCGGCATTGGAATCACCGTAGATTGCGAGGATCCCGAGAGAGCATTCAAATTTATTGTTGACTGTGCTATGGATCAGGAACTCCATGATCTGAGATTCTGGGGTGTTAAGGATGTGGACTACAGTGTAGATGACGCAGGATTGTTCTATAGAACCGATGAGCAGAGAATGAACTGGTCAGACACCGCATATCAGGCATCTCACCGCTGCCAGTATTCTTATCTGCCGCAGTGGGGCGGAACAAGTGATGACGGAATCAATGCCAACAAGCCTGAAGAACAGCCGTCCGAGTTCCAAAATGATATGGCGCAGCCTTTGAAGGATTGTTTTGCAGCATACGGAGCAGACAACTATGTAGATATGATCGGATCTGTTATCGAGGATAACGGTCCATGGTTCCCGATGTACAGCTTCTCCAACAACTTTACAACAGAGACTCCCGGCGGCGTGGCATGGGCGAAAATGGGTGAGATCAAGCATGAATATCTTCCCAAGGTTGTAATGGCAAAAGACTTTGATGCAGGCTGGGATGAATATATGGAAGCATACAATGCTTGCAAGCCTGAAGATTTCTTAAGCGAAATGCAGGCAATTCTGGATACCTTTAAGTAAATTAAGAATCGGGAACTGCAGTATTTCTGAAATAATTGCATGATAAGAGCAGCAATAGGCATTCCTAACGAAAACTATTGCTGCTTTTTGACTGTAAGATAGGAGTGGCGTGATGGAGCAAGGAGTAGTGAAGGTAAAAAAAGATAAAAAGATAACATGGAAAGAAGTGAAAAGACAGAAATTTCTGCTTGTTGTTTCTTTCTTTATGGTGGTATATGGAATTATATTCTATTACTGGCCGTTGACGGGATGGCTGATGGCCTTTCAGAATTATAAGCCAAAGGACGGACTTCTGGGTTCGAAATTTGTGGGACTTGCAAAATTCAAGTTTTTGTTTGAGGATGTCACCTTTTTGCGGGTAATCAGAAATACCTTCTGCATGGGAGTGTTGAATCTGGTAACCTGTACATTCATGGCAATCCTGTTTGCCATCCTGCTGAATGAGATACGTTCCACGAAAGCGAAAAAGACGGTACAGACCATTTCTTACCTTCCCCATTTCCTTTCCTGGATTATTGTTACAGGTATTTTGCATGACGCATTGTCCTCATCCGGTATTATCAATGAACTTCTGATGAAGTTTGGCTTTATTGATACATCAATTGACTTTTTTGCCCATAAAGAATATTTCTGGCCAATTGTGGCGTTTGCCAATGTCTGGAAGGAAACAGGATGGAATGCCATTATCTATCTGGCTGCCATCACCTCCATTGATCCCTGCCTTTATGAAGCGGCATCGATTGACGGCGCCGGAAGATGGGCGAAAATCAAATATATTACATTGCCGGGTATCAAGCCTACCATTATGATTCTGCTTCTGATGAACGTCGGTAATGTGCTGAACGCAGGATTCGAGGTACAGTATCTGCTGGGCAACGGTCTGATCAAGAGCGTATCCGATACCATTGATATTTATGTCCTGACCTGGGGAATCAGTCAGAATGACTTCTCCCTTGGTACTGCCGCAGGTATCTTTAAGAGTGTGGTCAGCATCGCCTTAATTCTGATTGCCAATTCCGTTGCAAAACGTATGGGCGAAGAAAGATTATTCTAGGAGGGTGAGGACATGAAAAAGAGAAAAACATCTTTAGCGGACAAAATATTCGTGGTTTTTAATACCTTATTCATGATCGCCTTTGTAGTCATCACGCTGTATCCGGTATTAAACACACTTGCTATTTCTTTTAATGACGGAATTGACGCCGTCCGGGGCGGTATCTATCTGTGGCCGAGAAAGTTTACCTTAAAGAATTATATTACGGTTCTCAGCAAAGAAAATATGATGCGAGGTGCTTACATAACGGTGATGCGTACCATCATCGGCACGGTGCTTTCTCTCGTTGCCAATGCACTGCTTGCCTTTGTTGTGAGCCGCAAACGGTTTATCTTTAAATCCCAGCTTTCCTTATTCTGGGTGATCACCATGTATGTAAACGGTGGTTTGATTCCGGTTTTCATGTTGTATAAGAATCTGCATCTGACAGGTACCTTCTGGGTTTATGTTGTTCCCGGTGCCGTCAGTGCCTTCAACATGCTGGTGCTGCGAACCTATATGCAGGGACTGCCGGATTCCCTGGAGGAATCGGCACAGCTGGACGGTGCGGGTTACTGGACCATATTTTCCAGAATCATCTCTCCTCTGTGTAAGCCGGTCTATGCGACGGTTGCACTGTTTGTGGCAGTGGGACAGTGGAACTCCTGGTTCGATGCCATGCTGTACAACCGTATGAAGACGGAATATACAACATTGCAGTACGAATTGATGAAGCTGCTTTCCTCTGTCATGCAGCAGAGCGGCAGCGCAGCGAATGCATCAGCGGCGGGTGCCAATTCAGCGGCAGTGACACCGATCACAGTCAGATCGGCGGCCACCATTGCCACCATGTTGCCAATCATCTGCCTGTATCCGTTCCTGCAAAGGTATTTTGTGACAGGTCTTACCATCGGTGGTGTAAAGGAATAAAAAGGTCAGAAGCATTCCGATGATGGAATGCTTCTTTGCACTATATGATAGCAAAAGGGGAAACTTATGAAGAGAAAGAGATGGAAAAAAATAAATTATTTTGGTATCAGAAGTAAAATATTTATCTGCTTTCTGGTTCCGATAGTCTTTATGATGATTGTGGGGCTTGCCTCCTATCAGAAGGCGGCAGCGGGTATGAAGGAAAAATATCAGGAATCTACTTTGCAGACCATCAATATGGTCAAGGAATACATTGAGATGAGCAATGACTTCATGGCAACGGAAGCCATGAAATATGCTTTTGATGACAGCCTGAATAAATACGGACTGGGAATGCTGGATAGGGAGGCAAAGTCGGATATCGTAAGTACGGTAAAGAGCAACATTACTTCGGCAAAAAAAGCCAATGCCTTTATCAGCAATATTCATATTGTCACAAAAGCGGACCAGACACTCATCACAACTAAAAGTTCCGGTAAAATCGGTGATGCCGGAAGTGCGGGATTTCTGGAAGAGTATCTTGCAGATGTGCCGCTTGACGGCAAGACACCCAGAAAGTGGATCGATTCCCACCCGCTCCTGGATGAAAAGCTGGGTCTTAACAGGGAAGAGTATATTCTTTCCTATCAGCTGTTATCTACCAATAAGAGTTTTTGTGTTGTTATGGATGTAAAGCCGGAGAATGTGAGAGCCCTGATGGAGAATGTAGATTTGGGAGAGGGCAGTATTATGGGGCTGGTAACAGAAAACGGAAGGGAACTTCTCTATGAGAATCTGCCTGATGGAAAAGAAAGCATGCTGACAGAGGGGGAACAGATCTTTTTCGGACAGGAATTTTTCCCGGATTCTGTGGATGAAGAACACTTATGCGGTTCGGCAACCGTATCATATAAAGGCGGAAAATATTTATTTATCTACAGCAGCAGTGAGATGAATCATGCTACCATCTGCGCACTGGTACCCATGAAGGTCATCACCGGGCAGGCTGAAGGAATCAAAGCTTTGACAGTTACGCTGGTCATTCTGGCAGCACTGATTGCGTCTGTGATCGGCATCTTTATTACAGCAGGAATTCAGGGAAACATGAAACGGATATCGCGCAGATTCGGGGAGGTTGCAAAGGGAGATCTCACAGTGGAGGTGAAGGCAAAGGGAAAAGATGAATTCAATGAGCTGGCATCATCTGCCACCGACATGATAAAGAACAACAAGAAGCTGGTGTCAAAGGTCAATGCATCCACCGGCGAGCTTGAAAATTCTGCAGGAGAAGTAAAGGATACCTCCGGAATCATAAACAGTTATTCCGCAGATATCATAAGAGCCATAGGAGGCATTAATGAAGGGATGGAGAGACAGTCGGACTATGCCCGTGTCTGTGTGGAAAAGACATCGGCCCTTTCCGATGATATGCAGAAGGTCAGCGATACTGTTGAAAAAGTAGAGCTTCTGGTGGAGGAAACGGAGAGGATGATTGCAGATGGTATGTGTATGGTGCAGGCTCTCGGAAAAGGAGCCGGTGAAACCACGGCCATTACTACCAGGGTGGGAGATGATATTGCAGCTCTTCAAAGGGAGACAGAATCGATCAATCAGTTTGTTGAGACCATTTCCGGTATTTCCAGACAGACCAATCTCCTGTCCTTAAATGCGTCCATTGAAGCTGCCAGAGCCGGGGCAGCCGGAAAAGGTTTTTCCGTGGTTGCTGAGGAAATCAGAAAACTGGCAGACGATTCCGCACAGGCAGCGGGAGAGATACAGAATAATGTGTCACTCATCTTTACCCGGACAAACAGTACGGTAAACAATGCAAAACAGGCGGAGGAGATGGTAGCCCTTCAGACGCAGGCGGTGGAAAAGGTAATAAGCATTTTTAAGAATATGAGTCATCAGATGTCTCTATTGGTGGATGGTCTGAAAGACATCGTGAAAAGCACGGAAAAAGCGAATGCAGAGAGAATGGAAACGTTGTCCTCAGTGAAGAACATCTCGGAAATAATCGGGGAGAACGCAGAAAATGTAAGAGAGGTTTACGGTATTACGGAAAAACTGCAGGATAATGTGCAAAATTTAAACCGGATTTCTTATATTCTAAATCAAAATATGATAGAATTAAAAAATGAAATCTCTGTATTTAAGACAGAGTAGGAGGATTAAAGCAAAACAGACAGATTGCAGGTGCTTTGTATGACAGATGGGAAAAAGAGAAGGATATTGATGGTATGCAGCGTGTGGCATGAGGACTATATCTCTGCTTTGCTCTCAGGAATGAGAAGAAGGCTCGCACAGGAGGATGCGAAGCTTTATATTTTGGCATCCTATGATTCGGATGCAGAATTTCAGAAAAAAGAGCAGGAGATTTTTACTCTCGCAAAGGCGGAAGACTATGACGGGATGCTGTGCGCAGTAAGCAGTGTGGGAAATGATACCGTGATGGAAAAACTGATCGGAGACTGGAAGAATCATGAGAAACCTGTCTTAAGTATCGACCAGCAGCTTCCGGGTGCATCTTTTATCGGTGTGGACAATTACCGCGCTTTTTATGAGCTGGTAGAGCATATGATTAAGGCACACGGATGCAGGACGATCAATTATCTGGGAGGCCCAGAGGAGCATGAGGAAAACAGAGAGCGGTTTCAGGCGTTTACAGACTGCCTTACGCATTACAATATTCCCGTGGACAGGGACAGAGTATTGCATTTGAACTTTATTCACTCTGACGGTGATCTGGCATATCGTATCTGGAAAAAAAAGAATATGCATCTGCCGGACGCAGTGATTTGCGCCAATGACAATATGGCGGTGGGATACTGCAGCGCAGCTGCCAGGGATGGTTACTGCGCACCCGACGACTTTAAGATCACAGGATTTGACAACTTTGACGAAGGACAGTTTTTCTGCCCTTCCATCACAAGCGTAAACAGAAATTGGGAGCAGATGGGGTATGACAGCGTGAGCCACATACTGGACCTGATCGATAGGAAGGAAGCGGGAAATGAGTTTTTCTCAAAGGGAAGAATCGTACAGAATGAAAGCTGTGGCTGCGGCATGGGCAAGCGTGATCTGAGAAGCGATTTCCGCAATATGTATCTGGAAAAAATACAGGAGGAGCATTTGGAGGAAAAACAGAGAAAAAACAGACAGCTTCTTTGCACCAGCAGTACTCTGGAAGAATTCCGACATAATCTGAAGCCCTGTTTTGAACGGTTGGGAGTAAGCAATATGATTTTCCGGTTAAACCCGGGCGCGCTTACGGGCGGAAAGGATACCAAACTTGTGGGCTATGAGGAACATATGCTGGAGATATCGGGAGATACAGGGTGGAGAGAGGAAAGAATTTTTCTGTTAGCCTCTCTTCACTTTAACAAGAATACTTTTGGGTACAGTGTGACGGTTTACGAAGACAAACTGATGAAGAATCATCTCCACAGAACCTTAATGGAAACCGTGTCACTTGCCCTTGAAAATATCCGGCAGAAGGAGGAAGTACAGCGTATCAATGAAAGACTCCAGGAATTGTATGTGAGGGATCAGCTGACGGGTCTCTACAACAGATTTGGCTATGTGCAGCTTGCGCAGCAGTATTTTGCAGAGCAATGCGGCAGAATATATCTGGTTTATGTGGATGTGGATAATTTAAAAACCATCAATGACAATTATGGTCATGCCATGGGAGATAAGGCGATCAAGGGTGTGGCTGATGCTATAAAAGAAGTGTATCGGGAAGAAAATATCCTGGTCCGTATGGGTGGAGATGAATTTCTGGTGATAGGAAAAGAGGCAGGAGATGAGGTGCTTTCAGAGAAGGAAAATGCCGTCGGCATTTTCCTGAAGGAGTACAGTGAGAGAGAAAAACTGCCTTTTGTATTGACGGCAAGTATGGGTCATGTACACAACCTGAAAAATATGGTCTCGCTGGAAGCACTGGTAAAAAATGCGGATGCCAGAATGTATGAGATCAAGCAGAGGCGGAAAAAAGCAAAATTTGAAGAGGTACGGACAAAGGATGGGGAGAATTTGTAAGTCAGATATTGTAGACTGTAAGATAAAACAGAGAATAAAGAGGAAGAAAAAAATGAATCAACAATACAGAAATGTTTTTGCGGAAATGGGCATTCCGGAGGATGCGGTAAGCAAACGCCTTGAGGAGATAAAGCATCAGTTTTTTTATGGGGAGGACAGCTTCTACCATGAGACCGGTGCGGATATGGCATACCTGGAGGATACAGGTAATTTTGATGCGCGGACGGAAGGGATGTCCTACGGCATGATGATCTGTGTTCAGCTGGGTATGAAGGAGGAGTTTGACCGGCTCTGGAAGTGGGCTAAGACTTATATGTATATGGAAACCGGCGAAAATGAGGGGTATTTTGCCTGGTCCTGCGGAACGGACGGCACCAGAAATGCAGATGGTCCGGCACCCGACGGAGAAGAATTCTTTGCCATGGCACTTTTTTTTGCCGCTCATCGTTTCGGAAACGGAGAAGGCATTTTTGATTATGAAAAACAGGCAAAGGATATTTTGAGAGCCTGCCTGCACAAAGGGGAAAAGGGACGTCCCGGCCATCCGATGTGGAATCGTGACAACCACCAGATTTTGTTTGTGCCGGGAAGCGATTATACGGATCCTTCCTATCATCTCCCTCATTTCTATGAACTGTTTGCCAAATGGGCAGATGAGGAGGATGCGGTGTTCTTTAAGGAAGCAGCGGCGGTGAGCCGAAGGTATCTGGCATTGGCATGTCATCCGGAAACGGGATTTTCGGCGGAATATGCAGAGTTTGACGGTTCGCCTATGAAAAGACCGATTCCCTGGACCACAGACCGTCACGACTGGTTTTTCAGCGATGCGTATCGAACGGCAGCCAATATCGGTCTGGATTATGCGTGGAACGGTATTGATGTGGGTCAGGTCCGTGCAGCGTACAGGATTCAGCGGGCGCTGCTGAAGGATATGCGGGCGGACAGCTATCATATTTATGAAGTGGATGGAAAGATTGCGGGGGAGAAGGCATTACATCCTTTTGCCATCACAGCTACGGTTGCCCAGTCTGTCCTGGCTGTGGAGCCGGATGATGTGGCAAGGGAATGGGTCATGAAATTTTTCGGTATGCCGCTTCGGGCGGGAGAGCGCAGATACTACGATAATTGTCTTTATGTTTTTGCTTTTCTGGCACTCAGCGGAAATTATCGTATCTGGTAGCTTTGGGTAAATATGGGGATGGCGTTATGAGCATAGAAAAAAGAGGACCGGTGGCACCAAAGGATCCGACGGCGAAGAGACCCGGTTTTTACATTATGAGGGATAAAAACATAAACGGAGCACCGCAGGAGGACGGCAGGGGGATCTGCTTTATTTATGAGAGTGACGGGCGGCTTCAAAGCAGCGCAAAGCTGGTTGGCAATGTGGAGGATGAACAGATCCTGAAACTGATGGAAACGGTGCAGGGACTGCGCAGCCTGGTGCACAGCATCGGTGTCAGCGTAAAGGCGTCGGATGGCAGAGAGCCGGTACGGTTTGCATTTCAGATGTACGGGAAAACCGACCCGTACGTTTCAGGGACAACGCTCTCTATGGACGTACCATCCGACGGCATGGAATATGTATATGAACTGGATCTGGCAGACTGGTCGGGGGATGACAATGTGCCCGGACAGATCCGGTTTGAATTTGAAAAAGCCGGCACATTCGCGGAGGTTTCCGTGATCTTTTATCTCAGGGACGGTTTTCAGGCACCTCCGCAGTCAGAACAAAACCCTGTGGACTTTTCTTCTGAAAATTATGGAAACATGATCAAAAAATCCCTGATTCAGATGGGAAATAACGAAAGACTGAAAAGGGCAATGGAAAAGGCAAGAAGTGGGGATGATGTCACCATTGCTTTTATCGGAGGCTCCATTACCCAGGGAGCCGGGGCGGTGCCAATCAATACAGCCTGTTACGCTTATCTCACCTTTGAAGGCTTCTGCAGGCAGATGGGCAGAGGGACAGAGGAGAATATTCATTATGTGAAAGCCGGTGTGGGAGGAACGCCGTCCGAGCTGGGTATGCTGCGCTACGAGAAGGATGTGCTTTCTGACGGTCAGGTCACGCCGGATATTGTGATCGTAGAGTTTGCGGTCAATGACGAAGGGGATGAGACAAAAGGAGAATGCTATGATTCTCTGGTCCGTAAAATCTATAACGGACCGGGTCAGCCTGCTGTCATTTTACTGTTTGCAGTGTTTGCCGATGACTGGAATCTGGAGGAGCGTCTGTGCAAAGTGGGATACAGTTATGAGCTCCCCATGGTCAGCACAAGAAGAAGTGTGGTGGAGCAATTTTATCTGACGAAGGATCAGGGCAATGTGATCTCCAAGAATCAGTTTTTTTATGATCTTTTTCATCCATCCAATGCGGGACACAGGATCATGGCGGACGGGATTTTGCATCTTTTTTCACTTGCAGACCGGGAACCGTCGGACCGGGAGAAGGATATCACACAGATAAAACCTCCCATCGGTGGAGATTTTGAGAAGGTCATTCTGATAGACCGGGCGGTAAAGAGAGCAGATATCACGATCTGCCCCGGAGATTTTACGGATACAGACACGGATCTGCAGTATGTGGAGCGCAATCTGGATACAAAGGGAAGCCCTGAATTTGCCGACAACTGGATGTATCGCGGAACTGCAGGGAGACAGGGAACAAGCTTTTACATGGAGGTAATGGCCAGGGCTCTTCTGATCATTTTTAAGGATTCCGCTTCCGTTTCTGTGGGAGAGGCATCGGTGTACGTTGATGGTGAGAAAAAGCTTTTTCTGGATCCTCATATTGTAGGATGGACACATTGTAATCCGGCAATTGTTTTCAGACAGGAGAAGGCCAAAAAGCATTGTGTGGAGATAAGAATTGACGAGAAGGATACTGATAAGGATTTTACCATTCTGGGCTTTGGAATTGTGGAATAGAACACAGACAAGGAGGCAAAATGCAGCAAATTAATCCAATCCTTTGCATGGATTATCCGGATCCGGATGTGATCCGTGTGGGAGATGTTTATTATATGGTCAGCACCACCATGTATTTTTTCCCGGGTGGTGTGATCCTAAGATCCTATGATCTGGTTCACTGGGAAATTGTAACGTATCTGTTTGACAGGCTTGACGATACGCCGGGCGAGCGCCTGGAAAAGGAGATGGTGGATTACGCCGGTGGTATGTGGGCACCCTGTCTTCGTTATCACAAGGGGCGCTTTTATGTCATTTTTGCAAGTCATACAGACGGTGGGAGAACCTATCTTTTTTCCTCGTTCCATATTGAGGGACCCTGGGAGAGAAGAGTGTATGACACATATTATCATGACTGTTCTCTTCTTTTTGATGAGGATGACAGAGTCTATCTGACCTACGGTAATTCGGATATTCATCTGCTTGAGCTTTCGCCGGATCTGTCGGGGCCGAAGAAAGGAGGTCTTTCACGTCTTATTATCAGTGATCATAAGGCGGAAGGACTTGGATATGAAGGTTCCCATATTTATAAAAGAAACGGATACTATTATGTATTTCTGATCCACTGGCCGAAAGGAGGTATACGGACGCAGGCGTGTTTTCGGAGTGATTCCCTGACAGGAACCTTTGAGGGACGTGATATCCTGCAGGATGACAGGGGATTTTTTGAACAGGGCGTGGCCCAGGGCGGAATGGTGGATACCCCGGCAGGGGATTGGTACAGCGTTCTGTTTCAGGACAACGGTGCGGTGGGAAGAATCCCTGTGCTGATACCGCTGCACTTTGAGGATGGGTGGCCCATTTACGGAAATCTTGGACGGATTCCCGAGAATTTTCCGGTTCCTGTTCCGGAAAAGGCTCATACCTATGAAACGCTTTATACTTCCGATACCTTCCCGTGTGTACAGAGGGAGAATGGAGAATTTGTTTTAAAGCCGCAATGGCAATGGAATCATCAGATGGATCCGAAGCTCTGGAAACTGCTTTCGGAGGGAGGTCTTTCCATCAGAACGGACAGAATATCCATCAATGTAACGCATGCAAAGAACTGCCTTACCCAGAGGATGCTGTATCCGAGGTGCGGTGCGGAGGTCACTGTGGACGGCTCGGGATTAAACGATGGGGATGTGGCAGGAATCTGCGGACTGCAGAGCTGTTACGGATATCTGGGAATCACAAAAAGTGCCGGGGAGTATTTCCTGATCAAGGTTGTAAGAACTCCGGAAAAGCTAAAGCACAGTCCCAGAACCGGGGATTGTATGCCGGGAGAGCTTATAGAAAAAATCCGGCTCTCAAAGCCTGTCGTAAGAGTGTGCCTGAAAACAGACTTTGAGAATCTTAAGGATGAGATGGATTTCTTTTATGAAGAGAATGGAAAACTTCTGAAAGTGGGGACATCTCACAGACTTTTCTACCGTCTTGATCACTTCACCGGATACCGGTTCGGACTGTTTATTTTTTCTACACGGGAAACAGGTGGAGAAGCGGTATTTACAGATTTTTCCTATCTGACAGAGTAAAAAGAGACCTCGACATGGAATGATTTTACAATCCATGCCGGGGTCTTTTCAGTCGACCGGACGGGAATTGGGAGAAGTACATCTCTTCCGATACTCGCTGGGAGTGATGCCTTTCTTTTGCTTGAAAATCCGATTAAAGGTGGAAATGCTGGCAAAACCGGAATTCAGTGCAACCTCGGTAATGGAATAGTCAGGATCCTCCAACAGGGTTTCGGCAGCTTTGATCCGGCGGATGCAGAGATAATCGCTGAAATTATAGTCGGTGTATTCCTTGAAAAGTCTGGAAAAATGGAATTTACTGAAGCCCACCTGGTCTGCCAGATAATCCAGAGAAATATCCTCCATGTAATTTGTATCAATATATTCCAAGGCAGCGTTGAAGCGTTGTACGTATTCGTGCTGCTTGCCGGGTCTGGACTTGGAGAACAGATCTTTTTCCCGGCTTCGGTTTTCTCCCAGTTTTACAAAGAGATTTAAGAGCAACGCCTGGATGGACAGCTCCGCAAACTTGTTCTCATTAAAATATTCAGAACGGATCTGCAGCAGAATATTATAAATATCGTCATAGATTCTCGGGTAGGTCTCGGCTGTCAGATACAGGGGCGAGGACAGAATCGGCTGGATACCGGAAAAGCTCTTTAATCTGGAAATCACAGAGATGTCCATTATGTAGACAAAGCGTTTCCCTTCGGGAGGTATCAGAATCTCATGGATTTCGCCCGGCGGTAAAATCAGAATCTCATCCGGGTTCAGATGATACAGAGTATCCCCGGCCTTTACCTCATAATAATTCTCAATGGGAAGAATAATCTCCATGGCGGAGTGCCAGTGGGATTCATAGGGAACCGCAAGGTCATTGAGCCATATCCGGTGCATGGACTGGGCGTGGAATTCCACCAGTTCATGCATGTTCGCAACGTTTCTTGTGCCGGTAAAATCCAAATTTGCCTGCCAGTAATTGGAAGGTGATTTTGCTGTATGGCCACTCTTTGCAGATAAACTGTTTTTTGTCATATTTCTTCGTATTTCCTCGTTATGATAATACTATGTAAATTTTTTGATGATTCCGGTTTGATAAAAAGTAACATTGATTGCTTTTTACACTGATAATCTTATGAAAAAATTATACCATAAATTGTGCATAGTTGTGAAAAAAAACTAAAAAAAACAGTATTTTTGTGTATTGTGTCTATGATTTTGATTATTATGTTGAATTTAAGTTGTTAAAATGGAGCAAAAGTTGAGAAGTATGAAGCATGATTTGGGAAGAAATGAATAGCGGTAATACTATAAGATAAACATATAAAGCGAAAATAGGATATGAAAGCTATGAGTTTGGTAAATAGAGCAGCAAAAAAGGTCAGTATTTTGTGCCTGATTTTCTGCATCGGGATTTCCGGCTGCAGCGCAAAGGAAGAACCTGTGCAGGAAGCCCCTTTGACGGAAGAGACAGAGCAGGCAGAGGAAGCACCTGCGGCGACAACTGAGGGAGAAAAGCCGGTGGAGACAGAAAACAGAGAGGTTCCCATCCTCCGCGACTGTGTGGAAGAAAAAATGGGATGCCTTACAGGGGCAGCAGTTACTTTATCAGAGATGGAAGATGAAAAGGTGTGGGAGATCATCACCACCCACTTTGGCACCGTGACATTTGGCAACGAGTTAAAGCCGGATGCTCTTTTTAATTACAGCTGCAGCGTCTGCCCGGGAACCTCGGTGGATATGATAAACGGCAGGGAGCTTGTTGTTCCTGTTCTTGACTATTCCCGCGCGGAGAAGATGCTGGACAAGATTCTTGCATGGAATGAGGCAAATCCGGACAGAAAGATCAAAGTCAGAGGGCATGTGCTGGTATGGCATTCCCAGACACCGGAATGGTTTTTTCACGAAGATTATGATAAAGAAAAGGAATATGCAGATAAGGAAACCATGAACCTGAGGCTGGAGTGGTATATCAAAACCGTACTGACTCATTTTACGGGGGAAGACAGCAAATACCGCGATCTGTTTTACGGCTGGGACGTGGTGAATGAAGCGGTAAGTGACAGCGGCGGCTACAGAACGGACAGCGAAAATTCTTCCGAACCTCTTTCGGATGACAGACACGGAAGCAATTCCAGCTGGTGGCATATCTATCAGAGTGAAGAATATATCATCAATGCTTTTCGGTATGCAAACAAATATGCTCCTGCAAACCTGGAGCTTTATTACAATGATTACAATGAATGCAATGCTGTAAAGAGAAGCGGCATCATAAAGCTTCTTGAGGCTGTGAAGGCCTGCGAGGGTGAGCCCGGGGAAGGAACCAGAATCAGTGCCATGGGTATGCAGGGGCATTACGGAATGGATAACCCTTCCTTTTCGGAGGTGCAAAGCTCCATAGAAGCTTATGCAAAGATAGTGGAAAATGTGCAGATCACAGAGCTGGATATTTCCGCAAGCGGTGATTATGACGGAAGCGATGATGCAAAAGAAGCAGAATACGAGAAGCAGAGGAAACGGTACAAAATGCTCTATTTTGCCATGAATGCCGCGAATCAAAAAGATGGTGTCGCCCTTACGGGGATCACCTTCTGGGGGACAGCAGACCATTATTCCTGGCTGCAGAACCGCTCCAATGTGGGCGGCGGCAATACAACGGGACTTCCTCAGTGTCCGCTTTTGTTTGATGAAAATTATGAACCAAAGCCCTGCTTCTGGGTATTTGTAGAATGACAATTTTGTGTTCGGAGGTCGAAATGAACAAGACTGCCAAAAAAGTAACCATTACAATAAGTGTTATCGCTGTATTTGTATTAATCTGTGTTCTTTTATCCATGCGCCCGGTTCCGAATTTTGAGGAAAAATATGCAGGGACTGATCTGACGGTGGAAATTGCCGGCATGGAAAGAACGGGATCCTACAACGGATATCTGGAAGCACACAGGGATGCGGCAAATGCAGCCACAGCTGCAGAGGTGGATGTTCTCTCCTTTGAGGTCCTGGAAGGAGAAGCGGCTGCCTGCAAGGATTACGAAGGGGTATCCGAAGCAGTCAGAACGGAGACGAATTCCCTTGTATCCTATCAGGTTATCGTTCCGGAAACAGGTTTCTACAATCTGTATATGGAGTATCTGATACCGGAGGCAAGAGGTGTGGCGGCGGAAAGAACCGTTCTGATCAATGGGGAGCTGCCCTTCGAGGATGCCAGATGTATCGCATTCTCCCGTATCTGGGAGGACGGCGATGTTGTCAGGGTGGACAATCAGGGAAATGAGATCCGTCCCGTACAGGTGGAAAATTATGACTGGCAGGCATCCTATTTCAGGGATGACATGGGCTATATCGTAGAGCCATACAAGTTTTATCTGGAAAAGGGTGAAAATACCATTTCGCTTTTGGCGGAAAATGAGCCGATGGTGATAAAGAGGCTGTCACTTATGCCTATCGGGAAGAGAGAAACCTATGAAGAGTATCTTGCCAAGCAGCCTTCTGCAAAGGGAGATACCACTTACATACAGCGCGTGGAAGGAGAGAACTCCACGAGAAGATCCGAGTCTTCTCTTTACGCAAAATATGACAGATCCTCACCAACGACTTATCCAAACAGTGTCACCAACACCGTTCTGAACTATGTGGGCGGCGAGACCTGGAGAAGTTCGGGGCAGTGGATTGAATGGGAATTTGAGGTGCCGGAGGATGGTTATTACAACATCATGATCAAGGCAAGACAGAATTATTCCAGAGGAAGTGTCTCCAACAGAGCTGTCTATATTGACGGGGAGATTCCGTTTGAAGGTCTTGAGGAGATTGCATTCGGATATGACAATGACTGGGAGTGCAAGGAGCTTGCGGATGAGCAGGGAACACCCTATCAGTTCTATCTGACGAAGGGAATTCACACGATCAGACTTGAAGCTACGCTTGGCGGTATGGGCAGCATCTTAAAGGAACTTGAAGATTCCACATACCGACTGAACCAGATTTACAGAAAAGTACTTGTCTATACGGGCGCCAATCCGGATCAGTACAGAGATTACCATATTGATACCACCTATCCCGAGATCATGCAGGCCATGGATCTGGAATCGAAACGTCTTTACAAAATTGTAGATGAGATGGTGGCATACAGCGGACAGAAAGCTGACCAGATCGCAACAGCACAGACCATTGCCCAGCAGCTGGAACGGTTCTGCAAAAAGCCAAACAAGATCACAACAGAATTTACAACCTTCAAGGATAACATTACTGCTCTCGGAACAGCTACCCTGAACATGAGTGATACCAAGCTGGATGTGGACTATCTGGTGGTTTCGGGAACGGATGCGGTGGTGAAGAAGGATAAAGCAAATTTCTTCACAAAGCTCTGGCACGAGATCAAATCCTTCTTTGCATCCTTCTTTGTTGATTACAATTCGGTAGGTGATGTCTACGAGGATGACGAAGAGGTAATCAAGGTATGGGTGCTCACAGGACGTGACCAGGGTACCATTTTAAAGACTATGGTGGATGACACCTTTATCCCTGAAACCGGGGTCAAGGTCAATGTGGAGATCGTAGATCCTTCCGCACTCCTAAATGCGGTGCTGGCGGGAAGAGGACCCAATGTGGTACTTTCCGTG
>JAGAQU010000040.1 GCA_017622575.1 Lachnospiraceae bacterium | reverse complement strand
ATTTTTGCAATATGGAGATGGGAATATTTATGGGCAGACAGAATGCTGTTTTTGAAGGCGTTTGTGATTACTTTAGAACTGTCCATAGGAGGATTGATTCTGGCACTTTTGATTGGCTTTACGGTAGGAATTGCTTCAACTTTTGCTTCAAAATTGGTTCGTGCCATAGCGAGAATATATGTGGAGCTGTTTCGAAACATTCCTCTGACTCTTCAGATAATGTTTTTCTATTATGGATGTGTATATGGAGGAATCAAAATATCTACCATGACAGTAGGTATCGTGGGACTAGGTGTTTGTTCCGGCGCATATATAGCGGAAATTGTACGTTCCGGACTGAATTCCATACCAAAAGGACAGTATGAGGCAGCAGCTTCTCAGGGACTGAATTATTTTCAGACTATGCAGCATGTTATTTTACCTCAGACAATCAGAGTTATATTGCCACCACTTGGAACACAGATGGCATGGCTGATTTTGGATACTTCTGTTCTTTCCATTATTGCAGGTGGTGACCTGTTGTATGTGACAAAAAACTGGTCATCAAATGGTACACTGAGTTATGGACCTGCGTATCTGGTCTGCGGACTGATATTTTTCCTAATGTGTTATCCGCTGACAAGTACAGCGAGAAAGTATGAAAAAAAGATGAAGGCCGGCAGGGAGGAAACAATATAAATGAGTATTTTAACAGAAATGAAACTTCTTTATACGAATGTTACTCTGCAGGCTCTTTTAAAAGCATTATTTTTGTCATTTGAACTGGCAGGTGGAATTCTGCTTGCCAGTCTGGTGACAGGGACAATATTTGCATTGTTAAAGACATATGCAGGGAAGTTTTTTGGAAGATTTATCACGATTTATGTGGAAATTTTTAGAAATACACCAATTTTACTTTGGGTGTGCGTGTGCTTTATTGCATTACCATTTGGAAATCGATTTGTGCGTGCAGCCAGTGGACTGTTTTTTGTATCGACAGCTTCCGTTTGCGAAATCGTGAGAGGAGGTCTGAATTCGATAGAGAGAGGTCAGATTGAAGCAGGGCGCTCGCAGGGATTAAGCGGATTTCAAATTGTGTATGCAATTGTGTTGCCGCAATGTATAAAACGAGTGTTGCCAAATTTTATTAATCAGACAATCTCTGTTTTTAAAGATACCTCTTTTATGGGACAGGTAGCGATTCCCGAATTCCTATATTGTTCCAGACAACTTCTTGGAACAGCAGATAAGTATACCGGACATGGAATAGAGGCAAAGGATGCATTCATTATATTTGGAGTGGCGGCAGCAGTTTATTTTTTCATTAACTTGTTTCTTTCAAGTCTGCTTAGAAGACTTGATGCCAAGAAAATATAATTTATATCAAGTTGCTTTCTGACGAAAAGGAAGGCAAGGAGACTTATGAATCAGTTCATAGGTCTCTTTTAATTAAAATTGAAAATTGACAGGGAATAGAGACAAAAAAAGAAAGGTGGAATGGAAAAATGGCAGAAAATTATGTGATTACAATTTCAAGAGAATTCGGAAGTATGGGGCGCACGATTGCAAAAAAAATGTCAGAGGCGCTTAATATTGAATTTTATGACAGAGATATCGTGGAGGAAGTATCAAGGAGAATGGGACTTCCTGTGCCCACGATATCGGATGCGGAAGAAAAAGCAAGCAGTTATTTTGCAAGAATGTTTCCGCTTGGAAATACGACAACAGACCTGCAAGATCAGATTTTTACGATTCAGAAGGATATCATTCAGAATCTGGCTTCTAAAGAGAGATGTATCATTGTGGGACGTTGTGCAGATTATGTTCTGCGAGATTATAGAAACCACATGAGAGTTTATATTTATGCATCTTATGAGCAGAGATACAATAACTGTGTCAACAATTTGATGATGGAGCCAAAGGAAGCAGCAAGGATGATTAAATCTGTCGATAAGGCAAGAAAGTCATATCATATGCGATATGCAAAATATTCTCCAAAGGATCCGAAGTATAAAGATATTATTCTTGACTCTTCTTTTCTTGGAATTGATGGAACTGCAGAGTATTTGGCAGAACTGGCAAAAAAGAAATTTCAATTAGACTAAACAATCGTAAGGAGAACGAAAATGAACACAGCAGAGGCATTAGTCAAAAGTCTGGAAAACGAAGGTGTAAAATATATTTTCGGGATTCCGGGGGAAGAAAATCTGGCTGTTATGCAGGCACTCAAAAAATCTTCCATTCGGTTTATCACTGTCAGACATGAACAGGGGGCAGCCTTCATGGCGGATATGTATGGCAGATTGACGGGAAAGGCCGGTGTCTGCCTGTCAACGTTAGGACCTGGAGCAACCAATCTTGTTACCGGTGTGGCAGATGCCAATTCTGACGGGGCACCACTTGTTGCCATTACCGGGCAGGTTGGCACGGAAAGAATGCACCTGACATCTCATCAATATCTTGATCTTGTCAATATGTTTTCCCCTATTACGAAGAGAAGCAAGCAGATTGTGAGACCGGATACGGTTCATGAAATTATAAGAATTGCATTTAAGTATGCCGAAAATGAAAAGCCGGGTGCTTGCCATATTGACCTACCCTGCAATATCGCCAAAATGGAGGTACCGGAAGGTCCGGGAATCAGGCCCCTTAAGCATCATACGCCTAATATGGAAATGGCATGCGTGGAAAATATTGAAGAGGCAGCAGGTATTATTTTTCAGGCCAAAAAGCCTTTGATACTGGTAGGTCATTCTGCGATCAGAAATAAAGCGTCACAGGCAATTACCCAATTTGCCGAAAAACTTAAAATACCGGTGATCAATACGATGATGGCAAAGGGAGTCATTCCTTATGACAGTCCTTATTCGCTGTGGACAATAGGTATCCCTCAAAAGGATTACCCGGATCTGGCTTTTGAAGAAGCTGACCTTGTCATTGCAGTAGGATATGACATTGTAGAATACGCACCAAGGAAGTGGAATGCGCAGGAAAATCATAAGATCTTACATATAGACACGAGACCTTGTCACATTAATAAGCTGTATCAGCCGGATCTGGAGGTTATAGGAGACATATCTTATTCCCTGAAACAGATTGCATTAAGATGTAGCAGAGAAAGTAATCCGGAATGGGCAATGAAAATCAGACAAAAGATGCTGAAAGAGTATAATGAGTACGAAAATGATAACGCATTTCCTATGAAACCCCAGAAAATTCTGTGGGATGTCAGAAAGGTTATGGGAAAATCAGATATTTTGATTTCTGACGTTGGTGCCCACAAAATGTGGATTGCCAGAGAATATAACTGTTATGAACCCAATACCTGCATTATCTCTAATGGTTTTGCAACCATGGGGATTGCTGTGCCGGGAGCACTTTCAGCCAAATTAATCAATCCGGATAAAAAAGTGCTGGCAATTACCGGAGACGGCGGTTTTATGATGAACTGTCAGGAATTTGAAACTGCACTCAGAGAAAAAACGCCTTTTGTGACACTGATTTTTAATGACAGCAGTTACGGGCTGATCAAATGGAAGCAGCAGGAACAATATGGAGAGAGTTGTTTTGTGGATTATACCAATCCGGATTTTGTAAAATTTGCGGAAAGTATGCATGCTATCGGTTATCGAATTACGAAAGCAGAGGATTTACTGCCGACTTTGGAAAAGGCCTTTAAGCAGGATGTACCCGTTATTATAGATTGTCCGGTGGATTACTCCGAAAATATGAAATTATCAAGTTATTTAAAGAAAATGTATGAGGAAAATACAAAAGGAAATGCACAGGAGCGAAAGGAATAATAGCATGAAAACAAAACAAATATCTACCCTGCAGTTGAAGCAGGATTTGAAATATTTAAAAAAGCAATATGAAGAGTATCGTGGAAAAGGGCTGAATCTGAATATCAGCCGGGGACTACCTTGCAAAGAGCAACTGGATCTGAATGCGGAAATGTTTCATGTTCTTGATGAAAACAATTGTATCGCAGAAGACGGAACAGACTGCAGAAATTATGGTGTCATGTATGGTCTTTCGGAATGTATCAGATTATTTTCAGAGTTGCTTGATATTCCCAGTGAAAACATTGTTCTTGGAGGGGAATCCTGTCTAAATTTGATGTATGACCAGTTTATGAGATATTATGCGTTTGGCGCGCTCGGTGAGAAACCATGGAGTATGCAGGCCATGGAGCATGAGTTAAAGTGGTTGTGCCCGGTTCCTGGCTATGATTGTCATTTCAATCTGACGGAAGCACTTGGTTTTCGAATGATTAACATTCCCTTATTGGAAACAGGACCTGATATGGATATGGTAGAGAAGCTGGTAGCCCAGGATCCCACCATTAAAGGTATCTGGTGTGTACCGCAGTATTCTAATCCTACGGGTACCGTTTACAGTGATGAAACCGTGGAGCGTCTGGCAAAAATGAAGACGGCAGCACCGGATTTTAGAATTTTCTGGGATAATGCCTATGCCGTACATCATTTATATAAGGAGCATATTGTAAAAGATATTTTAAAAGCAGCAGAGCCTTACGGGACAACAGACCGTATTCTTTATTTCTTTTCCACGGCAAAGATTACATTCCCGGGTTCCGGTGTCTGTCTGATGGCTTCCGGAGACAAGACTATTGAAGAAACAAAGAGATTGCTTAAGCTTCAAATCTTTAGTCACGACAAATTAAATCAGCTTCGACATGTAAAATACCTGAAGACACCTGAAAATATCATGAATCATATGAAGGATATCGCTGCCATTTTAAGACCCAGATTTGATATGGTAGACGAAATATTGACACAGAACCGTTTGTATGAAGATGTCTATACGTGGATCAAACCTGATGGAGGATATTTTATCACGGTAGACAGTTATGGCGGCTGTGCAAAAAAGATTCTGAAAATGACAGAGGATGTGGGAGTAAAGGTAGCAATTCCGGCATCTACATACCCTTATCATTATGATCCGGAGGATACTACCATCAGACTGGCACCTACTTATCCGCCCATGGAGGAATTGAAGGAAGCGATGAAGTTATTCTGCATTTGTGCCAATATTGCAGCAATTGAAAAAATAATAGAAGAGAGAGGAATATAGAAATGAAGGTGATTTGTAATTCTCTATATAAGTATTTGATTAGGGAGGAATATTATAAAGACATTTTATTCCTTGACAATGAGGAGTGTGATATTCAGGCAGAAGGATACGATCTGTCTGATGTGGAAATGGCGGTACTACAGCCTTTTTATGTAAATAAAGCATTTCTTGACCGCATGCCGGAACTGAAATTCGTGCAGATAACCGGAGCTGGATATGATCGTGTGGATGTGGAAGAAGTAAAGAAAAGAAACCTGATCATGAGCAATACCAGAGGTGTAATGTCGGTATCTATAGCTGAGGATGTATTTACCAAACTTTTGTTTTTTAGCAGGCAGGTGCGCCGTGTGGAAGAGGACAAAAAAGAGCATATATGGGATATGTTCGGACAGGATCAATGGATGTGTTCCTGCTATGAAGATCTTTACGGAAAGACACTTGGAATTATGGGATATGGTTCTATTGGCAGTGAGATTGCAAAGAGGGCAGCGGCATTTGGTATGAAAATATATGTCTACGATGTCTTTGAGCAAAGGGATGAGAGGATTGACAAATGTTTTGTCGGAGCTGATTCATTGAAAGAATTTTATCCTTGCTGTGATTATCTAGTAGTCTGTATCCCTTTGAACGAAAAAACAAAGCATCTTCTCGGAGAAGAAGCCTTTGAGATGATGAAGAATTCGGCCATTCTGATTAATATTGCAAGAGGGCCTCTTGTAGATACGGAAGCGTTGATAAAGGCTCTTGAACAGAAGAAAATCAGAGCAGCGGCTTTGGATGTTTTTGAACAGGAGCCTTTGCCCACAGAAAGTCCTTTATGGGAAGTGGAGAACCTGTATATGAGTTCACACAAGGCAGGAATGGGTGACAGTTGGAAAGGATTCATCGGAGAACTGATTATGCGTAACATAGACAATTACCGTGCGGGAAGAGAACTGGAAAATGTGATCAAACTTAACTAAGGAGGAAAAAGTGATGAGTACAATTTTGGAGAAATTTGAAAAACTGGGTGTGGATAATGCCCCTGGACAGGAAGGAAAGCGTAAGAATGGAAAGCTTAATCTAAGAGGAGAAAAGCTTGAGGGTATCCCCGTGGATTTTTCCCACGGAGACGTAGATGCTTTTCTGCCTCTGCCTGGTAGTCTTGAGGCTTTTGAAAAGGGATATCACATTGGAGGAAAACAGGCATATACGGAGTATAGCGGTAAGAAAAATATCAGAGAGGATCTGGCAAAAAAGCTGGCTGATTTTACAGGAGCACCGATTGATCCGGCAAGCGAGATTATTTTGACCCCTGGCACACAGGGGGCACTTTTCCTTGCTATGGGTGCACTGGTAGCGACAGGAGACAAGGTAGCAATTGTAGAACCCGATTATTTTGCAAATAGAAAACTGGTGGAGTTTTTTGAAGGAGAGCTGGTCCCCGTTCAGATGGATTATTATGGAAAGGAGGGCTGCGCAGGGCTTGATCTGAATTCTCTGGAGGAAGCATTTAAGGAAGGCGTGAAACTGTTTCTTTTCTCTAATCCCAATAACCCGACAGGGGTCATTTATTCATATGATGAAATTATTACCATTGCAAAGCTGGCAAAGAAATATAATGTTACTCTGTTGGTAGATGAATTGTATTCCAGACAGATTTTCGATCATAAAACCTATACCCATTTAAGAGCCCAAAAGGAGATACCGGACAATCTGATCACAATTATAGGCCCCTCTAAAACAGAATCATTAAGTGGATTCCGTCTTGGTGTGGCTTTCGGATCAAAGGATATCATTACCAGAATGGAAAAACTGCAGGCAATTGTTTCTTTGCGCTGTGCGGGATACTGCCAGGCTGTATTTGAGGTATGGTTTAATGAGCCGGAGGGTTTTATGGAGGATAGAATTGCAAAGCATCAGGCCATTCGGGATGAACTGGTTACGGTTTTCACCGCTGTGGATGGGGTAACTGCAAGACCTTCGGACGGAGGTAGTTATCTGTTCGTTACTATGCCGGCGCTTGACGTAAACATTGGAGATTTTGTTAAAATAGTACGTGAAATGGCAGGGGTTACGGTAACTCCGGGTACAGAATTCGGACCGCAGTTTACAAACAGTTTTCGTATTAATTTTTCACAGGATCACAGAGCTGCTGTGGATGCGGCGAAGAGACTGCTCGTAATTATGGAGCGTTATCGTACAAAATAATAAAAGCGGGCCGTAAAACGGCAGATGGAGAGGAAAAATGAAAAAGATAGGTTTTTTGGGTTGTGGCAAAATCGGTCAGGCACTGCTTAAGCATGTAAAAGAAGAAGGTTATGGGGAAATTGTTTTTATTGAGGATCCCTATGTAGAGCTTTCCGGGGAGCCGGTAATCCGTAAGGCAGAAGAAAGCGCATATGAAAAGGCAGAACTGATCGTGGAATGTGCCACTGCGGATGTATTAAAGGAGCATATTGATATTATTTTAAAGCATGCTGATCTTCTTATGTTTTCTGTCACTGCTTTTTCGGATGCGGAATTTGCGCAGTACGCAGATACACTTTGTAGGAAATATAACAGACGCATTTTCCTTCCCCATGGTGCAATCCTTGGACTGGATGGTATTTTTGATGGAAGAAAAGTGTGGAAAGAAGTGAGCATCATTACTACGAAAAGTTCCAAAAGCCTTGGACGTGAGGACAAGGAAAGGACTGTGGTTTATGAGGGCCCCACAAGGGAAGCCTGCAGGCTTTATCCGAGAAACGTAAATGTTCATGCAGCCATAGCACTTGCAGGTATTGGCTTTGACAAAACACATTCCAAAATCATATCAGATCCCGCGGTGTCTACCAATGCTCATACAATTCAGCTAAAGGGAGATGGGATTAATATCACCATGAATATTGAAAGCTTTGCGGCAGGAGCAGTGACCGGCGCGTATACGCCTCATTCTGCCTGCGGAAGTATTGACCGAATCTGTAAGGAAACAGCGGGAAAGATGTTTGTTTAAAGGAGAAACAGCTTTGAAACAGGTAAGAGAAAAGATAGAAGAGTTTTCCAAAATTGGAATGGATGAAGAAGGCGCGGTTAGCCGAATCTTTGGAAGCAAATTCATGAAGGAAGGCCAGGCAGAGATCATGGAATATTTTCACAAATGCGGTCTTAAAACATGGATGGACAGTGTGGGAAATATACACGGAAGTCTGGAATGCGGAAAGGAAAATGCAGGAGAAATTCTGATTGGCTCACATCTTGATACGGTAAAGCAGGGAGGGATTTTTGACGGACTGCTTGGAATAGTAGCTGGTGCAGAAGCGATAAAACTGCTTAAGGAAGAAGAATTCCATTTGACAAAAGATATCCATATCATTGCAACCAACGGTGAAGAAGGCAATGAACTTGGAGGAACCTTTGGAAGCAGAGCAATGATGGGGCTTTTGCCCTGTGGTTCCGATGAGTATCTTGAAAAGGCAGCAGCTTACGGATATTCCAAAGAGGATCTTTTACATGCCCAAATGGATACCTCTCATGCAAAATGTTACCTGGAGCTCCATATTGAGCAGGGGCCAACGCTTTATAACCATGGTGAGAAGATAGGAATTGTTACAGGAATCGTAGGTCTTAGAAGGTACCGGGTCACTGTTTACGGAATCGGTAATCATGCCGGAACCACTATGATGGAGGATCGTGAGGACGCATTGGTAGCTGCTTCTAGAATCATTCTGATGGGAGATGAACTGGCGCGAAGGACAGGACATAATTTTGTGGAAACAGTAGGAGTATTGAGTGTATTTCCTGGCAGTGCACCTGTGATTCCAAGTCGTGTTGAGATGATTCTGGAAATCAGAAATGAAGACGAAAAGCTGATGGATGACTTTATGGAAGAATATCAAAAGCAGGCACGGATGATGGCGAAAATAAAGATAGAACCTGTTGTGCAGAAGAGTCCTGTAAAATGTAGTGAAAAGCTGATTGACATAACGGAAAAGTTATGCCGACAAAAACAGATATCTTACCGTAAAATGCCAAGTGGTGCTACCCACGACGGCAATGCCATGGCACTGAAAATGCCGGTAGGAATGATTTTTGTACCGAGTAAGAAGGGAATCAGTCATTCTAAGGAGGAATGGACAGACTGGGATGACATTGACTGTGGAATGGAAATTTTGATAGAGGTAATAAAGTTTTTGGAAAGCAGGGAGGAATAGAAATGCTTGATTTATGGATTCAAAACGGAAAGGTATTTATGGATGGATGTTTTACGACGGCAAATGTGGGCGTCAGGGATGGAAAGGTTGTAGTGATCACAGATGCTGATGAAACATTTGATGCAAAGGAAGTGCTCGATCTGCAGGGACAGTATCTAATTCCGGGAGCTATTGATACCCATATGCATGTGCGTGATCCCGGTCATATAGAGCGAGGTAACTTTTATACGGAAACACTTGCTGCAGCAGCCGGTGGTGTGACTACGATCATGGAGCATCCCATCAGTGTTCCGCCGCAGTACAATGTAGAGATACTGGAGAATCGCATCAGGAGAGCAGAGAAACAGTGCGTGATTGATTTTTGTTTTTACGGGGCTGCCGGCGGAGAATTTCCTGAAGAGATCACAAAGCTTGCAAGGGACGGAAGAATTGTGGCGTTCAAAACCTTTCTGCACGCAGCACCAAATGGAAGAGAACAGGAATTTAAGGGGCTGACCATGGCAGATGACGGACAGCTTGTAGTTGGTATGCAGGAACTTGCAAAGACAGGACTGCTTTGTGCTTTTCATGCAGAAGACAATGATCTGATTCAGTATTATATTAAAAAATTTAAAGAAGAAGGCAGGGTTTCCGGTAGAGATCACGCATTGAGTAGGCCAGTCATTACGGAAGTGCAGAGCGTGGAAAGAGTGCTCCGGTTTGCAAAAGAGACAGGTGCAAGGGTGGAGATTGCTCATGTGTCCACACCGCAGGCTATGGAATTGATCAAGCAGGCAAAGCAAAACGGCATGGATGTTTATGCGGAGACCTGCCCTCATTACCTTTTCCTGAATGAAGATGATTTGGAAAAGTATGGACCCTTTGCAAAGTGCAATCCTCCGCTCAGAAAACAGGAGCTTGTCGATCAACTTTGGAAATATGTAAATGACGGTACGGTAGATTATATTGGCAGTGATCACAGCCCCTTCCTTTATGAAGAAAAAGCAAGGGGACTTGATGATATTTTTGCAGCTGTTTCAGGATTCCCGGGGGTCGATCTTCGGCTTCCTCTGATGCTGAATGCAGTAACGGAAGGAAAAATAAAACTGGAAAAAGTAATTGAACTTTTGTGTGTCAATCCTGCGAAGGTATTTCAGATTTTTCCAAAGAAAGGTACTATTCGCGTAGGTGCTGATGCAGACTTTGCAGTGTTTAATTTTGATCATACTACAATAGTAGATAAGAAAAAGAATTATTCTCATGCAAAGGACATTGCTATTCCCTATGATGGGAAAAAAATGAATTGCCAGATCAGTTATACCATTCTGCGAGGCCGGGTGCTGATGAAAGACGGTGTGGTGGATGAAAGCGCAAAGGCATATGGACAGCTTGTATGTCCGCAGAAATAAAAGATAAACTTGCAAAAATCGTGAATTTGGGTTATGATGTAAAAAAGTTGCAAAGAAGCAGTTACCTTAACAGGGAAGCTGCTTTTTTTGTATTCTGAATCTCCTATGAAACGAAAACGGTAAACGGGGAGGGATATATATGAAAACATTGGATACCAATGACTGGCTGATGTTGAACAGTATCATCTACAAGATCTATACTATAGAAGATGAAAAAGAGATGAGAACTCTTTTTCTGGAACAACTCAAGATGCTGATAGATTTTGATGCGGCAGATTTTTATCTGGCAGCCGATGACAGAGAGTTTGGTCTGGAGAACCCTGTTTCCTACAATTGCGACGGTGTGTCCGGAGAGTATGATGAGCTGGATTACAGCAGAGGCATTCTCTATGGCGGGAAGAGTATGGTGTATCGCGAGACAGATATCATAGATGATGAAAAAAGAAAAGAAAGTGAATATTATCAGAAGGTATATAAACCCAACAACTGGCATTATTCCATGCAGATTGTTCTGGCGAAGGATAAGCAGTTCCTCGGCCTTGCTACTCTGTATCGGTCTATCGGCAAAGATAATTTTGAGTATGACGATATTTTCTTTGTAGATATGCTGCGTGATCATTTATCCTTCCGGCTTTCAAAGGAAAGGCAGATGCGCCTTAACAATCCTCATAAGTGGACGATTGTTGGTGCGGCGGAGGAATTTCAGCTTACCAAGAGAGAGGAAATGGTACTTCAATGCATTATGGAGGGAAAATCCAAGGAAGAGATCTGCGACCAGCTGGTGATCAGTATCAATACCTTTAAGAAGCATTCGCTGAATATTTATCGTAAGCTGGGAGTAAATAACAGAGTTCAGTTGTTCAAAAAAATATTAGAAAAAGAATAAAAAAGATATGTTTTGAGATATAAGATATACAAAGCAGAAGCTTTTCGGAGGTTTAAAAGACATTGTAAAACATATTGGGAGTGGGATTTTCCCACTCCTAAAAAATTGTTCAAAATTATTAAAATTTCATAAATACATTGACATAATTATAAATGAGAATTATTCTTAAAACATATCAATGAGTTCTTTTTATCTCTGATACATGTATCTGTACAGAATGAAAAAATTTCAGGAACAGAGCATGGATGCATTTCGTATATTCGGCAGCATCTGCCACAGAACTCAGTTATTTTATAAAAAAGCATATGGCAGAAGCCAATGAAGATGGATGTATGGGTGTTATATGGCTTCTGCGAGGAGGATGAATAACATGGAAGCCGAAAGAAAAGCAAAAAACATTCAAGCATTTAATCATGTTACGGATGAAATGGAGTCAAATTTAAGTGATTTTGCCCTTTTCCTTACTGTAATGAAAAGACGAAAAGCATATCAAAATACTTTGAGTATTATTCTGGATGAACCTGATATTCGATTGAAAGATGTAAAAGTAGAGCAGGTAATATTGAATAAATCAGGTAAAAGAGCTATTCGTCTTGATGCATGGGCACTGTCAGACGATGACAGACAATTTGATATGGAAATGCAAAATGATACTGATCAGGATTCTATACCAAAACGCTCCAGATTTTATCAGGGATTAATGGATAGTCCTGTACTAAAATCCGGTAAAAGAACGAAGTACAGACAGCTTCCTTCCAGTACAATCATTTTTATTACTCAGGATGATATTTTTAAGAAAGATCTGGCCAAATATACTTTTGTTGAACAGTGTGAGGAGGTAGAAGGACTGAGACTGGAGGATGGGACTACCAAAATTTTCTTGAATATGACGAGTAAAAATGGTTCCAAAGAATTGATAAGTCTGCTACAATATATGAAAAAGACAGATATTGAAAACCCCGATATTTTGATTAAGGATAAAAGGCTTTTGGAAATTGATGCAATTGTTTCAGAGGTTAAAGAATCCGAAGAATGGGAGGCAGTTAGAATGGATATTCTTGATGTTGGAATTAATAAAGGGCTTGAATTGGGACGTGAACAGGGACTTGAGAAGGGAATACAAGCTGTGATTGAAACATGTAGAGAATTGGCAATTTCAAAAGCGAATACCATAACAAAAATAACCGAGAAGTTCAATCTGCCTGAGGAAAAGGCAGAAGAATATATGGAAAAATATTGGAAGTAGAATATTTGCAGGAAAAGGAGCCGCATCTGCGAACCGAAAAGTCGTGGATGCGGTTTTTTTGTATAAAAGTAATAAAACTGCAACTTTTTGATATGCTAAAATGTCTATAGTATAAAAGAACAGAAAGGCAGAGATTTCATGAGGCAGGAATTGTATGAAAAGATAGTGAACTATATAGTGGAAAATCAGGACAAATTCTATCGTCTGGCGTACAGCTATGCAGGCAACCAGGAGGATGCTCTGGATATCGTACAAAATGCTGTCTGCAAGATTTTGGAAAAATATGAGGGAATACGAAACGAAAATGCAATCAGAACATGGTGCTATAGAATTCTGGTGAATGAGAGCATGACATTTCTAAAAAGCAGAGAGAAGGAAAAACCTCTGGATGATGCTGGGGAAATGGAAGTTCCTTATATTGAAAAGCAGTTTGAAACAGAGGATGATTTTTATGAAAAAATCGGCAGGCTGCCGGAGGAGATACAGACTGTGATTAAGCTGCGGTTTTATGAGGAACTGACTTTGAAAGAAATCGCAAAAATTGCGGAAGTGAATCTGAATACGGTAAAGGCAAGATTATATCGCGGTTTGAAGCTGCTTAAAAAGGAATTTTAGGAGGGATGACGATGAGAGAGATGGAGAAAGCAAAGGAAAGATATGATGCGATTCCCGTACCGGAAGAATTATATGTACGAGTGCAGAAAGAGATAGAGAAATCATCCGTAGGAAAGAAAATCCGGGACAAAGAAAGAACAGGATATCCGGGGAAGCGTGCAGGAATTCTGGCTGCTGCGGCAGCGATGATTCTTTTTGTCACGGCTTTAAATACCAATACGGCATTTGCGCGGGAAATCAGTGAGATTCCGGTGCTTGGAGCTGTCGCACGTATTTTTACTTTCCGCTCCTATGTGGAGGAAAGTGATGATTTGAAGGTTTCCGTAGAGATTCCAAGTCTAGAAATGATATCGGAAGAGACAAACGGACTTGCGGATTCCGTCAATCAGGAAATTCATACACTTTGTGAGCAGTATGCGGACGAGGCAGTAAAAAGGGCGGAGGAATATAAGAAAGCCTTTATGGGAACAGGCGGAACACAGGAGGAATGGGAAGCCCACAACATTGAAATCAGAGTTTTTTATGAGATCAAATCACAGACAGAGGACTTTCTCTCTTTTGCAGTGTCAGGAACGGAAAACTGGACTTCGGCCTATAGCGAAACAAGATATTACAATATTGATCTGAAGAGTGAGAAATTGGTTACTCTTGAGGATATTCTCGGCGAGGATTATATTACAATCATAAATACTGATATTCAGAGGCAGATGCAAAGCAGGGAAGAAAGCGGTGAGGTATTCTTCAGCCCGGAAGAAGGCGGCTTTACCGGAATATCGGATGACGTTAAATTTTATATAAATGAATCCGGAAACCCGGTGGTTGTATTCGAAAAATATGAAATAGCACCCGGAAGTGCCGGAGAAGTGGAATTTGAAATTGGAGGCAATTTGACAGAGGGGGAGAAAGTCATACAGGAGCCGTCACAGGAGGAGCCGAAGCCGGAAAAACAGGAAACCGCTGAGAGAATGATAGAGTATGAAGACAATTTTGCCGTGGACAGTGAAGCGGCTGCAGCTTTTGGAAAGAAAGTAAAGGAAGCCGTGGCAGAGCAAGATATCGGCGCTCTGGCGGATCTTGCATCTTATCCCCTGTACGTAGGATTCAAAGACGGAAGTGTGACTGTGAAATCAGCAGATGAATTGATCGGACTCGGAGCAGAGAAAGTCTTTACACCGGAAATGCAGGAGTCTGTCGGCAATGCGGACGAAACAGCTCTTTCTCCGAGCATGGCAGGCTTTGCATTGTACACGGGTGATGGTCCAAATATCTTATTTGGTGTGGTGAACGGTAAACTTGCAATTCAGGGAATTAATTATTGAAATCAATGAACGATAAGGAGGAAATGTGATATGAAGAAAAAGACAGGAATTTTGGTGATACTGATGGCAGCTTTTGTTTTCGCGGCTTGTGGTCAGAAGGCAGTGATTAAGGAGAGTGAAACAGCAAAAGAGCCTGTGAAGGAGCAGGAGTTCGTAGAGGAGAAGGTGCCTTCTGAAGAGGATGAGTCTGCAGAGGAGAAAGCCGCGCCTGCAGAGAATGTTGTCTATGAAGCGACTTTTCAGGAATTGGCAGCTCTTTTGGGAAAGCAGGATCCCGAAACAGCCAATCTGCTTGGTGGCGGGGAGGAAAACTGGACAGAGGATAAGAGCTTTTATATTGGGCGTATTTATCAGGTTCAGCTATTCGATGCTCAATACCCGGTCTATACCAGCTGCGATGAAAATATGATCGTTAATTCGGTTTCTATATGGCTGGCGAATGGTGAGCGGAAAGTTTCAAAGGAGGAAGTGGAACAGTGGTTTCAGAGACTGACGGAATTTGCGGGAACGGACCCCGTTTATGATGAAATATCATCGGAAGCCGGAAGCAAGAAATGGCAATGGAAGTTGGAGGACAAATTTTTGTCCCTTATGTGGACAGGAGATATTCTGTCGATCAGTATGAACCCGGCAGTAGGCGAATTGTATTAATATAGAAAAGAAAAAGCGGTGCGGCCCATAGGCCGCACCGTTTCAACTACGAAGCGCTCATCTTATTTCCGGATTATGATGCCTTTGGCGATGTTGAGGGGCTTGCCGAAGGAGAAGGCGATGCGGCTTTCTCAAGGGAAGCTTTGATGGCATTAAACAGCACCATGGAAGTATATTTATTGTCATCGGAATATGTAATATTCTCAAGTGACTGATTTGCAATGATCTGCTTTGCCAGATCGTCAAAGGATGGCTCAAGGAGTGGAAACATGGTGGTCACAGCCTCATCCAGATTGACAATGCGGATATCGTTTATATTGGTTTCGTCCACGGTAACTTCCACATCCACCACATTGTCATTGATGATCAGGGATGTCGTATATATTCCCGGTACATAAGTGGCTGCCGGAGTCTCTACAGAGGTTTCTTCCTTCTTTTTTTCCGGTACGAACATAATGATCAGCATAATGATGAACAGGATGCCGAATAATACGAAAATTCCCGTATATATTAATTCTTTCAGATGGAGTACAACAATTTTGGTTTTGGAACTCATGTGAATATCACCGATTTCATTCTTTTTACTATACTATTATCCCAGAGTATGATTTATGACACATAAAAGAATAGAAAAGGATAGAATTTTTGTAAATCTTGTGTTTCCCTTATCAATACAAAATGCTTATCAAACGATATTCAGAACAGTAAATATGACGAAAATTCATCCTATTTTTACTTGTAAACAAAATATAAAATTTGAAAAGTACGATAAACAGTGAGAAAAAGAGGTTTGTGCAGATTGACAACAGTTATTTTCAGTAGAAAACAAATTTGATGGAAACCATTGCGATTGCCCGCTGGTTCTGCTATGGTAAATAAAAATAATCGTGCTTATTTATTTCTAATATCTGGGGCACGTTCTTGGTTCCCGGAAGGGAACGTGATAAGTTTCATGGCTTATCGCCATATGATTTCATTTTATTGGCAGAACTGTAAGTAGTGATTTGGTTATCTGTTTTTCGCTTTTTGTGATACCTTCCTATTTACAGGCTCAAAAAGTAATAGGGAGGTTATTTTTTATGAAGGAAAGGCAAAAGACAAATGAAAAAGAAAGACAGGATGCAGTAAAAGAGCCGGTCATATATCAGGACATGCTGCCGCAGGAAGTTCTGGAACAGCTGACACCGGAGGTCAGGAGACAGTTTTTTATCTGGGATGAGATTTTTAAGAGAGAGTTGGAAGTACATCCGTGGCTTGTCCTGCCGCTGATCAAAGAAGTCTTTCACAAAGCTTATCCAGTAGATGTCAAAATCAGGCTGCTCTCCACGGAATATGCGGTGGACCGTGTACAGGAGAAAGGAATGTTCTTCCGGAAATGCAGTAGATGACATCGAACTTCCAAAGTCAGCCGTGATCTATCTGAACTATCCGGAAAGGACGAAAGAGGATGGAAGTTTACGTATCCGTTTTTCGGATGGCAGCACTTATCTCTACCAGCCGCCGGTTTTAAAGGTGCAGGAATATACACCTGAGATGATTGAAGAAAAGCATCTGAACATGCTGATTCCTTTCCTGCCGATACGATTTAAAAAGAACATAGGCAGGAAGGGGAGAGACGGACAGAAAAAGGCAGTTCATGAAACTGTCCGAAAGGAATTGACAGACCTCATTCACAAATGTATGATGATAGTATATCGTGAGAAAGAAAACGGAACACTGACAGAATCTGCAAGGATCAATCTACTGGATTTTCTATACAGATCCTGCGACTATCTGCTCAGGGATGAACCGGAGCTTCATATGGAGGTGCGTAAGATGATGGAGCCTGCATTTAAATTATTGACGGAAGAAAAGGAAGAACTGGAGATCAAGAATGAGGAACTGAAAACTAAATTTGATAATAGTATAAAGAACGTTATTGAGAAAAACAGAAATGACAAAATTGAAATTTCACAGACAAAAGAAATACTTCAAAATATTTTTGGATTGACTGAACCTGAAGCAGAAGAGATGCTGGCAAAGTACTGGTAGAAGAATTACTATTGACAAACACGCGCGAGCATTGCTATTATAGGTAAGGACAAAGGCGTCCTTACAGCAGTAGGTAATTTGCGAGATTGACTATCGCTGTAAGGGCGCTTTTCCATTTTAGGATACTATAAAAGTGTCTGAATATGTATATACGAAACAATAAGGAAAGGGAGGAAATCATATGCATAAGCATTACACCAAAGAAGATATCATGGAGCTTGTGAAGGATGAAGATGTGGAATTTATCCGCCTGCAGTTCACTGATATGTTTGGACAGCTTAAGAATGTTGCGATTACCGTAAGCCAGCTTGAAAAAGCGCTGGACAATAAATGTATGTTTGACGGATCTTCCATAGAAGGATTCGTCAGAATTGAAGAATCGGATATGATTCTGTATCCGGATCTTGACACGCTTGCGATTTTTCCATGGAGACCCCAGCAGGGAAAGGTTGCCAGACTGATCTGTGATGTTTACAGACCGAACGGTCAGCCCTTTGAGGGAGACCCCAGATATATTTTAAAGCGCGCCGTAAAAGAGGCGGCAGACTTAGGGTATACGTTTGAAGTAGGACCTGAGTGCGAATTTTTCCTGTTCCACACAGATGAGAACGGACTGCCCACAACTGTGACACATGAACAGGCGGGTTATTTTGACCTGGGACCGCTTGATCTTGGCGAAAATGCAAGAAGAGATATGATCCTGACACTGGAGGAGATGGGATTTGTAGTGGAGGCATCCCATCATGAAGTGGCACCGGCCCAGCATGAAATTGATTTCCGCTATGACGAAGCCCTTGCCACAGCTGACAATATTATGACCTTTAAACTGACAGTAAAGACCATCGCCAAAAGACATGGTCTGCATGCCACCTTTATGCCGAAACCGAAGTTTGGTGTGAACGGTTCCGGGATGCATATCAACATGTCTCTTGCAAAGGATGGAAGAAATATTTTTTCCGATTCTTCAGACAAGAACGGCCTTAGCAAGGAAGCGTATTACTTTATTGGCGGTATCATTAAGCATATGAAGGGAATGACAGCAATCACCAATCCACTTGTCAATTCCTATAAGAGACTGGTTCCCGGCTATGAGGCACCGGTTTATATTGCGTGGAGTGCGACAAACAGAAGTCCGCTGATCCGGATTCCGGCAGCAAGAGGAGAGCATACCAGAATAGAGCTTCGCTGCCCTGACTCTTCGGCTAATCCGTATCTGGCACTGGCGGTGTGCCTTCGTGCAGGACTTGACGGTATTGTTAATCAGATTGAGCCTCCCGCAAGTGTTGATTGCAATATTTTCAACATGACGGAGGAAGAGAAGAAAGAGATAGGTATTGAAGCGATTCCGGGTAATTTGAGTGAAGCCGTTGCAGAGCTTGAGAAGGATGATTTTATCAAAGGAGTTCTCGGAGAACATGTTTCTGTAAAATATATCGAGGCAAAGAAGAAGGAATGGGCAAACTATACTGCTCAGGTTACAGATTGGGAAATTAACCAGTATTTAAATCAGTATTAGTTTTGAACAATCTGTAAGTGAGAGGAGGTGTGCCTATGACCAGCGTGATCATAGCCCTCCCGAAGATAGATGATGCAAAGAGTATTAAGAATCTGTTAGTCCGAAGCGGTATTCCGGTGGCTGGTGTATGCACAACCGGTGCTCAGGCCCTTGCCCTTGCGGACGGACTAAACTATGGCATCATCATCTGCGGATATAAGATGACGGATATGATTTATTCGCAGCTTCATGACGATCTTCCCTTCGGTTTTGAAATGCTCCTTATGGCTTCCCAACAGATACTGGGTGGCGGTATGGTGGACAAGGAAATCATGTGTTTGTCCATGCCCCTTAAGGTGCACGATCTGATCAACACGGTTGATATGATGATCCAGACCATTGAGAGGAGAAAGAGGAAGCAAAGATTAAAGCCCAGGGAGAGAAATCCGGAAGAAGTGGCACTGATTAAACAGGCAAAAGAGATTCTGATGAATCGCAATCATATGACGGAGGAGGAAGCCCACAGGTACATACAGAAATGCAGTATGGACAGTGGAACCAATATGGTAGAAACGGCACAGATGGTGCTGACAATGATGAAAGTGTAAAAGAAAAATGACCATGAATGTGAAAGCATTCGTGGTCATTTTTTTACAAATTTCTTACAAATAACTTACCTTTTCGTGATAGTTTCCGGTATCTCACTAAGGTAAAATAAGCTTGCGTACGTAAGAAAATGATGAATTGAGGAGAAAGAATATGAAAAGAATATTATGCGGATTGCTTGCCGGAGTTATGGCCCTGTCCCTGACAGCCTGCGGACAGAGTGCGAATACAGCAGCAAATGAAACTGATAGTACGACAAATACAACAGAAACTGCAGGGCAGAGCGCAGAAGAAACAAAAGAAGCAGCAGAAGCGACAGCAAATACCGAACCCATCGAACTTACCATGTATTTCCCCGTTTCTGTGGGTGGCGGCCCTGACGCACTGATTGATGCACTCTGTGCACAGTATCACGAAGAAAATCCTAACGTAACTGTTAAGCCCGTTTATGCAGGAAGCTATGCTGATACCAGAACCAAGGTACAGGCAGCCATCAAAGGTGGCAATACCCCTGACCTTGCCATCATGTTTTCCATCGATTTGTATTCCTTGCTTGCCATGGATGCCATTGTCCCCATGGACAACTTCTGTACCACGGAGGAAGACAAGAACTGGCTGAACGGATTTTATGACGGCTTTATGATGAACAGTCGTGATGGAGAGACTACATACGGTATTCCATGGCAGAGAAGTACAATCGTACTTTACTACAACAAGGAAGCATTTGCGGAAGCAGGGTTGGATCCCGAAAAGGCACCTGCAACATGGGATGAGTTAAAGGAATATGCGGCAAAGCTTACCAAGACGGAAAACGGTAGCACAAGATATGGTATTGAAATTCCTTCTGACGGATATGCGTACTGGATGCTGCAGACCTTTTGCACACAGCAGAGCGGATTTAACCTGATGAACGATACCGGTACAGAGGTTTACTATAATGACGCAAGAACAGCAAAAGGACTTTCCTTCTGGAAATCCCTTGCAGAGGACGGCTCCATGCCTGAGGGCATCGTAGCCTGGTCTACCACTCCTTCCGATTTCATTGAAGGTAAAACAGCCATGATGTATCACACGACAGGTAACCTGACCAATGTAAAGAATAATGCAACATTTGATTTCGGTGTGGCAATGCTTCCTGCAAATGAATCCTATGGTTCTCCCACAGGTGGCGGTAACTTCTATATCTTCAAGGGAGTATCCGAGGAAAGAAAGCAGGCAGCCTTTGATTTCATCAAATGGATGACAGACGATGAGAGAGTTGCCCAGTGGAGTATTGATACCGGATATGTTGCTACAAGACCCAGTGCTTATGAGACAGAGAGGATGAAAAAATATGCGGAAGAATTCCCTTACTGCCTTGTGGCAAGAGATCAGCTTGAGTATGGCTATGCGGAGCTTTCCACCTATAATCAGGCAGAGGTGCAGAAGGCCATTGATGATGCAATCTCCTATGTCATGACCGGTCAATCCGATGTGGAATCAGCGCTGAACACAGCACAGGAGACCGCAACAAAAATTCTGGAAGCTTATCAATAATTATTTTTCATAATAGTATCCTTTAGAGGGACAGGGTCGGTTGAAAAGCAACCGGCCTTTTCCTGAAAAAGAAAGGCAGGAAACAAAATGGATATTGGACAGGAAATGACAGTACCCGGTCTGACCACAGATGTGCAGGATAGGAGAGAGACCTATCAAGGCGCACTGGAGAAAGAAATCAGGAATAAATGGAAACGAACCGTGACGGGATGGCTTTTGATTGCACCATCTCTTGTTTTTTTAGTAATCTTTACCATTTATCCTATTATCAAGAGTTTTATAGGCAGTTTATACATAGATAATTTATCAACCATAACACCTGTTTTTGCAGGATTTTCCAACTATAAGGCAGTGTTTCAGGAAAAAGCATTCTGGGAATGCTTTTTCAATAATCTGCTGATTGCAGTAGTGACTGTTCCGGTCAGTATTGTGCTTGCGGTTGCCATGGCGCTATTCGCAAACAGTCTGAAACGGGGAAAGGGTATTGCAAGACTTGGCTTTACCTATCCAACTTTTATTCCGCTGGTAGCCGCCGCAAATATCTGGATGTTCATCTATACGCCAATTTACGGCCTTTTGGGCTATCTTAATCCGCAGTGGCGTTTCCTTGCGGACAGTAAGACAGCCATTTGGGCGCTTATGGTGATGCTTGTGTGGAAACAGGCGGGTTATATCATGCTGTTTTATGTGGCAGGCTTACATGGGATTTCGAGAGAATTATTTGAAGCAGCAAAAATTGACGGGGCGGGAGCCGCCAGAACCTTTTTTTCCATTACATGGCCCATGTTGAAACCGACTACAATCTATGTTTTGATCATTGCACTGACAAATGCATATAAGATGGTAGATCACCTCTATATCATGACAAAGGGCGGTCCGGGAAACGCGACAAATCTGTCAGTTTTTTCAGACAGGATAAGAAAGCTTACTATAACGATTGACAGGGAGGAAAGGAAAGATGTACCAGCCTGCTGTTTACGGGAAAAGAAGGAAAAGAATAAATATTGGAAAAACACTAATTAAGACATTGATGTCAGTTTTGCTTTTAGTCAATATGATACCGCTTCTCTGGGTGATCAGAACTGCATTTATCCCTCAGAATCTGGCTCTTGACCTGACTGCTGTGGCTATGCCGGTGCTTGACAATTTTAAGAGAGTGCTGGAAGCGGCGCCTTTTGGAAAGTATTATGGGAATACACTGATCATTACTTTGGGAGTATTGGCTGCCCAGTTTGTCATGATTACGCTGGCTGGCTATGCCTTTGCCAGAATCGATTTTTATGGCTCTAAATTGCTCTTTGTGATATTCTTATCTCAGATGATGATCGCTCCCGAGGTATTGATTCTGCCAAATTATACCATGATGGCAAAATGGGGACTCACAGACTCGAAAATCGGTATTATGCTTCCATTCTTTGCCTCTGCCATGGGTACCCTGATTGTAAGGCAGACTGTGAAGACCATTCCCTATGAACTGGAGGAAGCAGCCAAGGTGGATGGGGCTAACCTGTTTCAGATTTTGTGGAGAGTCTATGTTCCTCTTTTAAAGCCTGCCTATATCTCCTTTGGTATGATCTCCGCATCCTTCCAGTGGAATAACTTTTTATGGCCTCTTGTGATGACGGATTCTGTGGAGAAACGACCGCTGTCCCTGGGCCTTGCCATGTTTGCCATGTCCTACGAGACCGGGGCGCAGTGGAGTGATGTCAGCGCGGCAACCGTTCTTGTGTGTGCGCCGCTTTTGATCCTGTTTGTTCTGTTCCAGAAACAGTTTATGGAAAGTTTTATGCATTCCGGTATTAAATAGGAAAGGTATGTTGTCAGAAGATGGATATTCTGCATATGACGGATCTGCATTTTTCAAGGGACACTGAGGAGAATGAGATCAGGGAAAAATGGAATCATATAAAAATAAAGCTTAAGGAAGAGCTTGGGGATAAAAAAGTGGATGTCATGGCTGTGACCGGGGATATTACCTGTCATGGTGATCTGTGTGAATTCAGGCAGGCAAAGAAATATCTGCTTGAGCTATCTGCGTTTTTATCTGTAAAAAGAGAAAAAATCTTTTTTTGCCCGGGAAATCATGATGCGGACACGGAGGGCAAAGGCTCTTCCTTTTATCATTATCAGTCATTTTTAAATGAATTTTACGGCAAGAGTGAATATGATTATCCGGTGAAGAAAAAGGATAAAAAAACAGGAGAAAAGCGGAAATTCTGCTTTGTTTCTATCAATACCTGTACAGAGACGTCCCTACAGTTTTTTGATGAAGCATTCATCCCTGATGATGCTTTTTTGCAGCTTGACGATTTTTCGGATAACAGTTATGTCATACTGCTTATGCATCATCAGCCTGAAGTTATAAAGAACCAGGAGTGCTTTATGAGAATCGTGAATTCAGGAGTGGTAAAGCTGATACTGAGTGGTCATTTACATACTACGCAGACCAGAATGTACCGGGCGGGAGAAACTACGATCGTAAACGGAATGGCAGTCACGCCTCATCTTCAGTGGATTCCTGCAGGATTTCAGTTGATTCATATCAAACGTAATGATAAAATCAAAATAACGGAAATAAAAATCTGATTTAAGAGAGGGAGAAAAGAGATGGCAAGATTTACGAAAGATTTAACCTTAAACAAACCGGAGAACTTCGTGGAATTTGTGATGAATGACTATCTGCAGAAAAACAAGTTCTCCATGTCTGACTGGAAGGGAGAACCTGCTTATCGCGCAGGGGATGCCATGATGGAAGGCTTCAAGTTTCTGAAGTGGTCCTATCAAAACGGTGTCCTTCATGTGGAAGCCTGGCTGAAAGGAAGCTTTGGCGGTGAGTGGAACTTGGAGGGCTTTGTAGGCTGTCTGCAGAAGAAACCTTATAAGGAAAGTCTGGAACAGCTGTTTACTGTCCTGCAGCAGGATGTTCCGGAAGGGGAGGAAAACATCCTGGAAAATACAATATCTGTTCCGGTTCAGACAGTGGATAATACCGGTGCGGCAACTCAGGCGCTTTTATTCGGTATTCTTTCTGTGGTTCTTGCATTTATCATACCGCTTTTTGGCATTCTTTTTGCCTGCCTCGGTTTTGCGAGATCAAGAATGGGGTCAGGTTCCAGCAAAGCAAAACAGGCTAATATCGGTAAAATCCTCTGTATCATTGGTCTGATTGTTGCCATTGCTTTGTGGGTACTGAATATTATTCTTACAGTATTATAAACGGAGAAAAATATGATTTTTGAAGTGATAAAGAAAAACCGGGAGGTGCTTGCATTCCTGGAAAAGGGAAATGAAAATCTGGGAGTGCTGGGCTATACGGATCACTCAGTAGCGCATTGCGCTCTGGTGGCAGAGAGGGCCGGTGATATTTTAAAAACGCTCGGTTATGGGGAAAAAGAGATTGAACTGGCAAAGATAGCCGGTTTCATGCACGACATAGGAAATGCAGTCAATCGTTCCCATCACGCGGAGTATGGAGCCATCCTTGCCAACGATATTTTGAAAAATACGGATTTATCTCTGGAGGAGAGAGTGACGGTAGTATCTGCCATCGGAAACCATGATGAATCCACAGGAGGCGCTACCGAACCGGTGTCGGCAGCACTGATCATCGCAGACAAAACGGATGTGAGAAGAAACAGGGTAAGAAATGTTGATATGTCCAGCTTTGATATTCATGACAGAGTAAATTATGCTGTCACCAAAGCGGAGCTGGAGATTCAGACAGAGAAAAAGGTCATAGCACTGCATCTTCAGATCGATGAAAATATCTGTACCATGTACGATTATTTTGATATCTTCTTAGGCAGAATGATGATGTGTAGAAAGGCAGCAGAGATTTTGGGACTACGGTTCAGACTCACCGCCAACGGAAGTAAGATATTGTAGGGAGGAAGGTGGCTTTTGATGCCGGCAACGTACGCTCATTACAGATTTGGGCAGGAGGTAAGGAAAGACCTGCCGGAAAAGGAAAAGAAAATCGTGGAAGAATTTCCGGAGTTATTTATGATCGGACTTCATGGACCGGATATCTTTTTTTACTATAGGCCCTTTTCTAATAACAGAGTCAGGCAGATCGGACATGAGATGCATAAGCGTGCCGGAGAAGCGTTTTTTGCCTCGGCAGCGGAGGTGGTGAGAGAGCATGACGGAAATCATGCCTATCTTTCCTATCTGTATGGTTTTATCTGTCATTTTGCCCTGGATGTGGCCTGCCACGGCTATATTGATGAAAAAATTGCGAAAAGCGGTATCAGTCACACGGAGATCGAAGCCGAATTTGACAGAATGCTGATGGTAAAAGACGGGCATGATCCCATCAGGTACAAGCCCACGGGACATATCGTACCTTCTGTAGAAAACGCTGAAATTATTCAGGCTTTTTTTAGGGAGGCAGACAGCACGCAGGTGTTGGGTACACTGAAAGGAATGGTATCATACCTGAATCTGTTGGTTGCACCTTCCAAGAGAAAGAGATTTCTGATTGATTCAGTTTTGAAACTGACAGGAAATTATAAGGATCTCCACGGACTGGTGATCAACTATGTGTCAAATAAAGATTGTGCAGACAGCACAAAAACACTTTTTGACCGCTACGGTCAGGCGAAAACACAGGCCGTTTCGCTGATCCATGAATATGGTGAATTTTCGGAGGGAAAAGAAGGGTTAAACCCGATTTATCAGTACACCTTCGGATCAAAGAAGGTGGAAGAGGAGGAAATGATAAATGAGTTCTAAGCTGACTCAAGAGGAAAAAAACTGGGTATTGTATGATGTGGGAAATTCCGCCTTTACCCTTTTGATTACTACCATCGTGCCAATCTATTTCAACTATCTGGCAGGAAATGCCGGTCTTTCCGATGTGGAATATCTTGCATACTGGGGTTATGCAGCATCTCTTGCCACGCTTATTGTGGCTTTTATGGGACCGGTTTGCGGTTCGCTGGCAGATACAAAGGACTACAAGAAACCGATCTTTGTCATTTCACTAATTATAGGTGCGGTGGGGTGCATCAGTCTCGGCTTAGCAAAAAACTGGCTGGTGTTTCTTGTCATTTTTCTGATTGCAAAGGTAGGGTTTTCGGGAAGCCTGATTTTTTATGATTCCATGCTGCCGGATGTGACCGGTGAGGAACGGATGGACAAGGTATCGTCTTTTGGTTATGCATTCGGGTATATCGGAAGCTGTATTCCGTTTGTGATATCCCTTGTGATCGTTCTGGGAGCCGGAGCGATCGGCATCACGATGGAGACAGCCATGGGAATTGCCTTTCTCATCACCGCTGCGTGGTGGGTGCTGATGACGATTCCTCTTTTAAAGACTTACAAACAGAAGCACTATGTGGAAAAAAGGAAGGGGGCAGTAAAGGAAAGCTTTGCAAGGATCGGCAGAACCTTCCTCAATGCGAAAAAGGAAAAGAAGGCATTCTTATTCCTGCTCGCTTTCTTCTTCTATATCGATGGTGTCTACACGATTATTGATATGGCAACCGCTTATGGTTCAGCCCTTGGTCTTGACAGCACAGGGCTTCTGCTGGCACTGCTGGTAACCCAGATTGTGGCCTTCCCATTTGCAATCTTATTTGGAAGGCTGGCCCAGAAGTACAGAGCGGAAAAACTGATCATGGTGTGTATCATTGCCTATTTCGGCATTGTGGTATTTGCTGTGTTCCTTACGAATCAGGTACAGTTCTGGATTTTAGCAATCTTTGTGGGAATGTTTCAGGGTGGTATTCAGGCACTGTCCCGTTCCTATTTCACCAAGATCATTCCGGCAAGCCAGTCCGGCGAGTTTTTCGGTTTGATGGATATCTGCGGGAAAGGCGCCGCCTTTATGGGCACAGCCATTGTCAGCGCAGTCTCCCAGATGACAGGCAGCATGAATGCAGGTGTGGGAATGATCGCGGTTCTGTTTGTCATAGGATTTTTGATCTTCCGGTGTGCGGTCAAGGCAGAGGGGTCTGCATCGTCATAATTCAAAAATAAAAATGTTTTAACAAGTTCTTCGGGCTTCGGTCCGAAGATTTTTTTGTTTTAATGAGCTTTTACTCAAAGTTTACATACGCTTTACAGAGAAGAGATATTTCAAAAAAAAGAAAGTATAGTAATCTAAAATAAAAGGATTATGAAAATCATGGATAGAGAAAGAAAACAGAAAACAGGGGAGATTCTATCATGGAAGAAACAAGGCAGGAGAAAACTTACGGAGTTGCATTTGCCGGAGAGGAAGAAACATCCGTATGGAGTATCGTTTCTCGGATAGAGCCGGGAAAAAGGGAACACCAAGATTTCAGATGACAGATTTGTTTCCCAAAGTTACCGACTTTCATTATTCTGATTATGAAGTTAACCTCAGCGTGATTCGCGGTATCAAACTTTATGATGCCTTTGTTTTCTTTTTTGGGATATTTGTTCTTTGGCGTTTTGTTTTTGATTTACAGTCTGTTTCGGGGGTTGTTTTCCGTACATCGATTTGTGGGAAGAGATCGGGCGAGGCATAAGATCACAGCATTTCTCAAGAAATACGATCCTGCATTTTCCTATGACTATTTCCTGAGTAAAGTGGTATCCCTTCTGAAAATCATACTCTTTACCGACGACAGGAGTAATCTGGCGGTATGCCAGGGTAAAGTGGCGGGGGACGCATTCCGTGATATTGTGGATATTGCCTATCAGGGAACCACAACATTAAACAGCTGTCAGGTGGAAGGAAAATACTGTTATCTGGATATTAACCTGTTCATGTCGGACATTCATGACGGCGGCAATAGAATATATAAAAAGAATGATATCTTTCGAATGAAGCTCTGTAAGGATATCAAAAAGCCAGAGGATTACGGCTTTTCTATCCGAAAGGTGCAGTGCCGGGGCTGCGGTGGCAGCTTTGACGCCTCCAGAATCAGGTATTGTCCGTATTGCGGTAAAGAGTATGACCTGAAGGAGGATGACTGGGTGGTGCTCGAGCTTGAGCAGGTGAAATGACAGGTTTTACCGGATTTTTACGCAAAATATATTTTTCTCTGATAGTTTGATTTCCTTCAAAATAGTACGATGTAAACAGGTACAGAAAAATGAAATTACGAGGGAAAAGAACATGAAACTGAGGATAGCTTATTTTACAGACACTTATTACCCCGAGATTAACGGCGTAGCCAACACCTTGTCAAGACTGCACGGATATCTTGAAAGAAATCAAATTGAACATATCTTTTTTGCACCGGAATATTCGGAGGAGACAGCGGAGGATTACATTCTGCGGTTTAAGGGAATTCAAGCCGGATCTGATCCATGTCGTAACAGAGTTCACCATAGGAAATGAGGGTCTCCGAATCGCCAGGGAAACGGGAATTCCTCTTGTGACATCCTTTCACACCAATATCGACCAGTATCTTCAATATTTCCATGCAAAGCTTTTGGAAAAACCTGTAAAGGCATACTTTAAGAATTTTCACAGTCAGGCGCTTTTGACGCTGTGTCCTTCCCGGCAGACCTATCAACAGTTGAAGGAGCAGGGGTATACCCATCTGGACATTTGGAGCAGGCGGTGAAAAAAATACAGTATTTCTTTTTGCCGGAGACGGACCCTACAGGGAATATCTGGAAAACTGCGGTATGGACAATGTAAAGCTGACAGGCTTTGTCCGGGGAGAAATGCTGGCACAGCTTGTTCTGCTTCGAAGAAAGCTTTCGGAGGGTGCACTGAAAACGGCAAAGCTAAGAAGCTGGTCAGGCGTGATGGATGATCTGATGAATTCCTATGAGGAGGTGCTTGCTTCTCTTTGGGCAAAGCAGGCATAAAACCATCCGGATTATGAGGAGGAAGAAATAGAGATGAACAAGAGAAGTCATTTGTTTGTAACAGAAAAAATTGTGAAAAATCTGCCGGAAGAGAAAAGAAGCTGGGTACTTCATTATGTGGAGGATTTTTATACGCTTGCCCATAATTTTGTTTTTGAGGGCGGGCTTCCAAGTCATATTCTGTATGAAAGACAGCTGGAAGATTATCTGAAGGGGGAAGCGGTATTCTCAGAGAAAGAGAATAAGCCTGCCATGTCACTTACAGCAACAATCCGGTATTTGAGAGAGAATCATGAAAAATATCTGATAAAGGCAGGAAACTTTGAAACGGATATTTGTTATATCTACAAGGCGGTACAGGCAGTAAGCAGCTGCCTTCTCAGAGCAATCGCAGTGAATGAGCAGGAAAGCCAAGAGGCGGAACCGATAAATCGGTTTCGCCTCTTTGGTTAGGGTAACTATATATGAAGGGAATAATAAAAAGCAAATGAATCAGGAATGCTGAATCACGAAGATATATCCTTTGACATAACCCAGAATAAGGGCAAGGCATGCCCCTAGGGTAACAGCGCAGGAAACAATCAGTTCTCTGTCAAACAAAAGGGTAGCGATCAAAGCACCGACTAGGGAGCCGACAAGAAACCAGAATATGATGTTCGTAAGTAAAAAGCAAAACATGGCAAGATTAGGATTCTTTTTTTGATTCAAATATTTATAAAGTGCTAACATGTCGCATGATACCTCCTGTAACATGACTATGTTTCTGAAATCCATCATAGAAACTTTTCTTTATATTATAAAAATTTATTTCCCGTCTAACTATCACGAACATGTGAAAACCATGTAAAAATTATGTGAAATTATCTATTTCTTAAGAAATTCTTTGGAATTGGTGCAGAAATTTGTTTAGGTTTCTACGTTATAGTTAGTAAAGAGGAAAGGGAGGTCTTATTTATGACAGTGGAAACCATTACAGGATATTTTACAAGCTATGGCGGAATCGCCATTTTTATCATTGTTCTTTTGGAATATATGAATCTGCCGGGATTTCCGGCAGGCGTGATCATGCCGCTTGCAGGGATTTGGGCAGCGAAGGGGAATATCAATTTCTTTCTGGCGCTTCTGATCACCATAGCAGCCGGTCTGACAGGCAGTCTTATTCTTTATTTTCTGGGGTATCAAGGCGGCGAATTGTTTCTGGAAAAATATTTAAACAAATATCCGAAACAGCGCCCGGCGATAGAAAGTAAGCTTCAATGGGTGCGCCGTAAAGGGGGCATCGGCATTTTTGTCAGTAAGCTGATTCCCATGCTTAGAACGCTGATCTCCATACCCGCTGGGGTATCAAAAATGAATCTCGGCAAATACATTGTGAGTTCCACACTCGGAATATTTGTATGGAACTTAGTTTTCGTAGGTGCCGGCTTTTTCTTCGGCGATACGGTATTGAGGTAAAGGAGGCGGAGACGATGAAAATAGCAATGATGACAAACAGTTATAAGCCTTTTGTTGCCGGTGTTCCCATTTCTGTGGAACGGCTGACCGAGGGGCTGAGAAGAATGGGGCATGAGGTGGTGGTATTTGCACCAAGCTATGATATGCAGGAAGAGGAGAAGGATGTGGTGAGATACGGATCCCTGCTTCGGAATGTGGCAGGGGGATTTTCCGTCCCAAACAGCCTTGACCCGATCATAGAAGAGCGGTTCAGGGAGGAAGATTTTGATGTGATACACGTGCATCACCCTATGATGATGGGAGAAGCAGCCAGGTATCTTTCCAAAAGATATGAGGTACCGCTGGTCTTTACCTATCACACAAGATATGAGCAGTATCTTCACTATGTGGGACTGTCCGGGCTTTCCCGGCTGATGCCGTCCTATTTAAGACATTGCACCGCTCCCTGCGATCTGGTGATAGCGCCTACGCCGCTTATGAAGGAATATCTCGAGGGAATTTCCGTAAAACCGCCTGTAAGCGTATTACCTACCGGAATTCCCATGGACAGCTTTTCGCCTGATACAGAGAAGGCGGCACAGATAAGAAGGATGTATTTGCGGGGAAGAAAGCATCTCTTTGTCAGTGTGTCAAGGCTTGCAAAGGAAAAGAATGTGGAGTTCCTGATCCGCAGTGTGAAGCTGATAAAAGAAAGGCGGGGCAGTGACTTTAAGCTGCTGCTTGTGGGTGACGGGCCGGAGAGAAAACATCTGCAAAGGCTGGCAGAAGAGCTGGGTGTACAGGAAGAAATTGTTTTTGTGGGAGCAGTTACAAATGAGGAGATCAGAAATTACTGTCATGCGGCGGATCTGTTTCTTTTTGCCTCCCGGTCGGAGACGCAGGGGATAGTACTGATTGAGTCAATGGCAGCAGGCACACCGGTGCTTACCGTAAGGGCAACAGGAACCGAAGATGTTGTTATCTGCGGGGAAAACGGATATATGACAAATGTGTCAGAAATGGAATTTTCGGACAAACTGATGGATATTCTGGAAAAGAAAGAACTCCAGATTTTGACGGAAGGCGCAAAGAAAACGGCGGAGAATTATCGCAGTGATCTGATCGCTGCAAAGGCTGAAAAAATTTACATGGAAGCCATCAGGCGCAGAGCCCGGAAGGAGGAAGAGAGACATTTCGGGAAGAGAGGGGATGTGGTATACTTTAGTTCAGCAATGCATATGTGAGCATAATGTCCGGCTGAACATGATGGTAAATATAAGGGAGAGATAAGAGATGGAGACATATCGGATTTTGATCGTAGAGGACGATAAGGAAATCAGGGAAGGAATTGAGATTTACTTAAAGAATCAGGGCTATGAGGTGCTGCAGGCGAAGGACGGTGTGGATGGACTTGCCTGTATCTGCAAGCAGGCACAGGAGGGAAAAGACATCCATCTGGCAATCGTGGATGTGATGATGCCGAGAATGGACGGCATCACCATGGTGATGAAGGTGAGAGAAAAAGGATATGAATTTCCGATGATCATGCTTTCTGCCAAATCGGAGGAAGTGGATAAGATCATGGGACTGAATATGGGCGCGGATGATTATGTGACGAAGCCCTTTACCACTATGGAGCTGCTTGCCAGAGTGAATTCCCATCTTCGCAGATACGGGAAATTTTTGAAAGCAGTGGGCGGGCAGCAAAACAATGACAAGGTTCATGTGATCGGCGGACTGGAATTAAATGAGGAGACGGTGGAGGTTTGTGTGGACGGAAAGCCGGCAAAGCTGACGCCGCTTGAATTTAAAATACTGCTTCTTCTGATGAAGAATCCGGGCAGAGTGTTTTCGGCGGAAGAAATTTATGAGAGGGTCTGGAATGAGCAGGCGATCAATACAGATACGATCATGGTACATATCAGGAAAATCCGGGAAAAGATTGAGTTAAATCCCCGGGAACCAAAATATTTAAAGGTGGTGTGGGGCGTTGGATACAAAATCGAAAAACAGTAAAAAATTCAGTTTGGTGATTGCAGGGACGTTGATTATCCTTGCCGCAGTTATTTTTATGGCGTTTTATCCTGTGTTTTACGAAAGGGCGTCACGGTATGAGGAGAATATTCTGCAGTCTGACGGCTTTCTGGAACAACTTTATGAGGCAAATTTTGTGCTGTATAAAGAAATGGCGGAGATCTCGGCCGGAGAAAATCTTCTGTACAGCGATTTGTTCCTTTCCATAGAGAAGGAAGATTACGATAGTGAGGAGTATGCGCAGATCAGCATAGAGAACTGCGAAGAACAGGCAAGAAGAGTCCTGGATGACATTCTTGGTCTCTGGCAGCAGAAGCTGAAGGAAAGCCTCTTTCAGAATCTTGATTACTGTATGGTCGATTCAGCTACGGACAGACAGGTAAAAAATACGGAGAGTGAGCTTGACAGGCTGGGAACAGAGGATGCGGATGATGTGTTGAATGAAAAGTATCCTTATTATATTAAGCTTACCTACGACAGTGCCGGTTTCCTTAAGGATGTGTCAGTCAGGGGCGAAGGTGCAGACAGCCTTCTTAAGAGAGTCCAAAGCACCATGAAAGGCTATACCCTGCGCAATGATTTCATGGACACAATCGGAATCGGATCAGATGCTTCCGGAAATATTGTTTCTGCTTTCTACAGTGACGACACAGAATCCTATCGTGTCAGATATACCATATCAGGACCAAAGAATGTGACTGTCTGTTACGCGCTGACCACGGAGCAGAAGGAGGCGATGTCTCAAATAAGAGAAGGCGATCAGTATTACCATTGGTACGCCTATTATCAGGCAGGGGCGCCTCAGGCTTTCAGAGTGATCCTGATTGCACTTCTTTTGTGTGCCCTTCTTCTTCCTCTGATGAAAAGGTATACCCTTCATCAAGGAAGGGGAGCGCATCTGTACCTGGAGTTTTCCCTGCCCGCAGGCCTTTTCTGGGTTGCAGTTGCATCGGAACTGACAGTATATCTGATGAACAGTACAAAAAGAGGTTATTTTGAGGATTTTTACCGGGAGTATCTGACCATGCTTCCGATACAGCTTTATCCGGTTCTTACATTTATCGTCAATCTCGTCTCGCTCAGTTTTTTGTTTGGCGTATGGTTTTACCTATCCAATTCTTTGGGTGAGGTGGTCAGCCTTGGCGTGAAGGAGTTTGTTCTTGAGAGAAGCCTGATCGTGAAATGCTGGCGGGGCCTCTGTGGCTTAGCAAAGAGAAACGCTGAGAAACTGAAGGAGGAGATTCTCCATGTGGATCTGGGAGAAAAAGCGAATAAGACGATCCTTAAGCTGGTAGTTCTCAATTTTGCCATTCTGGCAATTGCCTGTACCCTCTGGATGTTCGGCTGGTTTGCCCTTTTCGTATATTCGGCGGTGCTTTACTTTGGTCTGAAGAAGTATGTGCAGAAAATTCAGGAACAGTACCGTAAAGTTCTGACAGCAACGAGATCAATAGCCGGGGGCAATCTGAACACTTCTCTTGAGGAGGATTTCGGTGTATTTGAATCCTATAAGAAGGAGCTTGCTTCCATTCAGGCGGGATTCAAAAAGGCGGTGGAGGAAGAGGTCAGGAGCCAACGGATGAAGACGGAGCTGATCACCAATGTCTCCCATGATCTGAAAACACCCCTGACTGCCATCACTACCTACGTGGAGCTTCTTGAAGATAACGGTCTTTCGCAGGAGAAAAGAGAGGAATATCTCGGGGTGTTAAAGAAAAAGACCGCAAGATTGCGGTTCCTGATAGAGGATCTGTTTGAGGTCAGCAAGGCGAGCAGCGGCAATGTGACCTTAAATCCGGTGGATGTGGACATCTGCAATCTGATACGGCAGGTGTATCTGGAATACGAGGATAAAGTGGAGGAAGCTGATCTGATCTTCCGGTTCTCCATGCCGGAGGAGAAGGTAATCCTGAAACTGGACAGCCAGAAAACCTACCGGATATTTGAGAATCTTTACACCAATGCCATAAAATATGCCATGCCTCATACCAGAGTGTATGTGGTGGGAGAAAAGACGGAAAAAGGCTTTCACTTTGAGATGAAGAACATGTCAGCCTGTGAGCTTAACGTCAATCCCGACGAGTTGACAGAGCGTTTCGTCAGGGGTGACAGTGCAAGAAATACGGAAGGCAGCGGTCTTGGCCTTGCCATCGCCAGAAGCTTTACGGAGCTTCAGGGCGGAAAGCTGAAGGTGGAGATCGACGGGGATCTGTATAAGGTAATGATAGATTTTACCTCAAATTTTACATAGATTTGACATAGGCATAACTTGGAATTTACCTTGCTTTTGTATAATGGGATCAAACCATAAGAAAGAGCAGGGTAAATTTTATATGCAAAGTACAGTGGAAATCTTATTTGGATTGTTTGGAGGACTTGCCATTTTCATTTTTGGTATGAATATGATGAGTGAATGTCTGCAGAAGGCAGCCGGAGAAAAAATGAAGGCAATCCTCGGGATGCTCACGAAAAATCCGGTCATGGGAGTACTTGCCGGTGCGCTTGTTACGGCTGTTTTGCAGAGCAGCAGCGCAACGACGGTTATGGCGATCGGGTTTGTCAGTGCAGGGTTGATGACGCTGCCACAGGCAATCTCCATTATTTTCGGTGCCAACATCGGTACCACCATGACGGCGCAGATCATAGCTTTTAAGATCAGTGATTATATTTATCTCTTCATCTTTGCAGGCTTTATCGTAGCCTTTATCTCCAAATCGGAAAAAATAAAAAATATCGGACAGACAGTATTTGCCTTCGGTCTTTTGTTTCTGGGAATCGAGACCATGGGAGGTGTGATGAAGCCTTTGGCTTCCAGTCCCGTTTTTACCACTATGATTGCCAAGGTTGCCGATATACCGGTGCTCGGTGTGGCGGTGGGCGCTTTGATGACACTGGTGGTGCAGAGCAGCAGTGCTACGATTGCTGTACTCCAGAACTTTGCTTCCCAGCCGGGAGCGGACGGGGGCACAAGTATCATCGGGCTTGCCGGCGCGATTCCCATTTTGCTGGGTGATAATATCGGTACCACGATCACAGCGCTCCTTGCCAGTATCGGTCAGCCGAGAGATGCCAAAAGAACAGCACTTGCCCATTCCATTTTTAACATATCGGGAAGTTTTCTGTTTATCTGGTTCGTGACACCCTTTGCGGAGATTATCAAAATGATCTCGCCTAAGGGACCGGAGATCGAAGTGATCTCAAGGCAGATCGCCAATGCCCACACCGGCTTCAATCTGGTAATGACAATATTATGGACTCCCCTTCTCTGGCTGATGGTAAAGATCGTAATGCGACTCATCCCTGACGGTAAGGAAGCAGCAGGACATCCGTCAGAGCCTGTCTATCTGGATGAGCGTCTTGTGGGTCAGCCTGCCGCTGCACTCCAGCTGGTGGCGAGGGAGGTGCTCCGCGTCAGTGACATTGTGGAGGAGCTGCTTCAGAATGCCTCAGTGGCGGCGAGAAAAGAGGACAGGGCGCTTCTTGATTCCATGAATGAAAAGGCGCAGACGGTGGAAAGCTTAAGCAGTAAAATTACGGAATATTTGAGCGGGCTGTTTTCCGCCGGTGTTCTGACCGAGGAACAGGCGAACCAGACTGCGGGGATCATGTATGTGCTCAGCGATGTGGAACGTATGGGAATTCTCTGCAATGATATTGCGGATTCCCTGGAGGATAAGCTTGCAAAGAAGTATAAGTATTCCAAGGATGCCATGAAGGATCTGGAAAAGAGCCTTAAGGTGATCGAAGAGATGTATTCAGGTGCCATCGATGTCATGACCTCAGGTAATCAGGACAGCGCAAAGAAAATCCGGAAGAGAAGAGAAAAGGTACTGGATCTTGATATTGAGATGCGTAAAGGACATATGGAAAGAGTCAGCAAGGGAAAATGCGCAGCCAATATGACAGCATCCTTAAACAATATTCTTCACAGCGTGGACCGTATGGGAAACTGCTGTGTCAATATTGCGGATGCGGCTCTTGGCAAAGTGGATATGACTTACTTTATCGAGGCCGGTGAGAAGGAAGGAGAACAGACAAATGAGCAAAAATAAAGTGTATATGAACAGGGAACTCTGATCGATCAGAAGCTTCTATCCACAGGAGTCCGTGACAACAAGACGGAGATGACACCGGGAGAGCAGATCAAAGCCTTCCTCACGGAGGTAGAGAAGCTTAACAGAAGAAAAGATGCCGTCTATGAGGAGCTTATGGAAAGCATTGCCGGTTATGGAGTAAAACTGGTGGATTTCCGCAAGATCGGCAATAAGGAGAGCGAATATCTGGAATGGTATTTTGATCAGGAGATTGCGCCTCTGATCTCACCCAGTATCGTCGGAAAGAGACAACCCTTTCCCTTCCTTCGCAACAGAGAGATTTATGCGGTTGCCGTGCTGGAGAAAAAGAACGGTAAGGAAAAACTGGGGATCATTCCCTGCAGCAGCGGCGTCTTTCCGAGACTGATCCAGATACCCGGTGAAGAGGGTACCTACATGTTGGCGGAAGAACTGATCCTTCACTTTGTACCCAAGATTTTCAGCGGTTATTTCGTGAAATCCAAGTCACTTCTCCGGGTTACCAGAAATGCGGATATCGACGCGGATGCCCTCTATGATGAAGATCTTGATTATCGTGAATTTATGGCAGAGATGATCAAAAAGCGTAAGAGACTGGCACCGGTGCGTCTCGAGCTGTCAAGAGATCTGGAAGGAGATATCGTGGATACACTTTGCGATTATCTGGAGGTGAAGAAGGAGTATGTGTTCAGAAACAATACACCTCTTGAACTGTCTTTCCTGTTTCAGTTCCAGGATATTCTGCGTCAGAAACCGGAACTCTTTTTTGAGAAGAGAATCCCCCAAAAATCCTCCCAGTTTAGGAGCGGGGAATCTGTTCTTGCACAGATCAGGGAAAAAGATAAGCTCCTCTCCTATCCTTTCGAGAGCATGAAACCGTTCCTTGAAATGCTGAGTGAAGCGGCAAACGATGAGTCGGTGGTATCCATCAAGATGACGCTGTATCGGGTGGCAAAGCACAGCAAGATTGTGGAATCACTGATAGAAGCGGCTGAAAACGGCAAGGATGTCCTGGTTCTTGTGGAACTGAAGGCCCGTTTTGATGAGGAAAACAATATTGAGTGGTCAAGACGTCTTGAGGAGGCAGGCTGTCAGGTGATCTATGGCCTTGGCGGCTATAAGGTACATTCCAAGCTTTGTCTGATCACCAGAAGAAATGAGGGCAAAACGGAATATTATACCCAGATCGGTACCGGAAATTACAACGAAAAAACGTCAAGACTCTACACAGACCTTTCCCTTATGACTGCCGATCAGGAGATCGGCCAGGAGGCAGCGGGTGTTTTTCAGGCTCTTGCCATGGGAGAAGTGGTGGAATCCACAAAAGAACTGCTGGTTGCGCCCAAATGTCTGCAAAACAGAGTGATCGCTATGATTGAGGATGAGATCGCGAAAGCAAAGAACGGGGAAGAGGCTTACATAGGTATCAAGATCAATTCGCTCACCGACAAAAGGATCATTGACAAATTTATCGAGGCCTCACAGGCAGGCGTGAAGATCGATCTGGTCGTACGCGGTATCTGCTGTCTTGTTCCCGGCGTGGAGGGAGCCACGGAAAATATCCGCGTGATCAGTATTGTGGGGCGCTTTCTGGAACATTCCAGAATTTATATTTTCGGAAAAGGGGAACAGGAAAAGATTTACATTGCTTCCGCCGATTACATGACGCGCAATACCATAAGACGTGTGGAGGTGGCAGCCCCTGTTCATGACAGGGATTTAAAACTGCAGCTGAGGGAGATGTTCATTACCATGCTCAGTGACAATCAGCAGGCAAGACAGATGCTCAGCGACGGTAACTATATCAGAATTCAGGAGACAGACACACCTTTGAATTCCCGGGAATATTTTTATCAACAGGCATATGACCGGAATACCGGTAATCAGGAAGGTGTGGTAAAGTGATCATACTTGCTTTGGGAGAAACGTTGGAACCTATCGATGAAGAACTATTTAAGGCAGAGGACAGGTCGGCGGTGTTTGTTGCCACATCGAAAGAAGCAAAGGAAGTGATGGAGCTGGCTGAGATGGTGTACGAAGGTGATATCAATCTTCAGACAGTCAGCTTCTGCAGAATGGAGGCCCAGCAGGAGTGTCTTGCGGGCTCCTTTTGCATTCCCAAGCTTCTGGATGTTCTGGGAAGCCGGTATCGAATCCTGTTTTTTATCAACCAGCGGCATATCGTGATCATTGATGACAATGATTTTTCCTGGCGTCTGATCATGCGGATCCGTCAGAACAGGACGAAGCAGGGAGAAACCAGGGAACATTTCATCTATAATTTTATCGGGCAGTTTATGAGCCGTGATGTGGAAACCTTAGGACGATATGAAAAGCTGATCATGGATATGGAGGAAAACGAAAACGGATTCTTTGCAAAAAAGAGGCTGAAGTATTTCGGTATCATCGCCGACCGTGCCGACAGGCTTATGGGAAGAACTGCCCATCTGCTGGAATATGCCAAGCAGGTGCAGGATGCCTATCAGGCTCAGGTGGATGCCCAGCAGAACCGTAATATGCAGTTTTTGACAGTGATATCCACTATTTTCTTTCCGCTTACGCTGATCACAGGCTGGTATGGTATGAACTTTAAGAATATGCCGGAGCTTGAGAACGGCTATCCGGGAGTCATTGTCTTAGGTCTGGTAGTCATTGCAGGATGTATTTTTATTTTTAAAAAGAAAAAAATTTTATAGGGTATAAGGAAACAGCACTTTTTGCATACCTGACCGCAAGGAAAACGATACAAGGAATGAAAAAATGTGGTAAACTAAAATTAGAAGGTTTGGTTTATCACATTTTTTCATTCAAAGGAGCGGAAAAATATGAAATTTACGAAGATGCATGGGTGCGGCAATGATTATATTTATGTGGATGGTGCGAAAGAGATCATCCCACAGGAAAAAAAGCCCGATGTGGTAAAAAAACTGAGTGACAGACATTTCGGAATCGGAGGGGATGGTGTGATCTTTATCAATCCTTCCACAGAGGCTGATTTTGAGATGGAAATGTACAACATGGACGGTTCCAGAGCGGAGATGTGCGGAAACGGTATCCGCTGCGTGGCGAAGTTTGTGTATGATAAGGGCTTGACGGATCAGACGCATATCAGTATCGTCAGTGCCGGCAAAGTCAAATACCTGGATCTTACGACAGAGGGCGGAAAGGTATCGACCGTAAAAGTCAATATGGGTGCTCCTATTTTAAGGGCTGCTGATATTCCTGTCATTACAGACAGGGAAGAAGAGCCTGTAGTAGGCGGAGACATTGAGGTTGACGGCAAAATTTATAAAATGACATGCGTGTCAATGGGAAATCCCCACGCAGTTGTTTTTATGGATGATGTGGAAAAGCTTCCGATTGAGACGATAGGGCCTCTCTTTGAAAACCATGAGAGATTTCCCAAGAGAACAAATACGGAATTTGTAAAAGTGATCGATAAAGAACATGTGGAGATGCGTGTGTGGGAGCGGGGAACCGGCGAGACGCTGGCCTGCGGGACCGGCGCCTGTGCAACCGTTGTGGCATGCATTTTAAATGGTTTGACGAATGACACCGTTACTGTTAAACTATTAGGAGGTTCCCTCAGGATTCAGTGGGACAGACAGGAAAACCTGGTCTATATGACCGGCCCCGCAACCACTGTTTTTGAAGGAGAGATTGAAATTTAGCTCGCAGAGCTCAGATAAATGATAAACAGGAGGAATAACAACATGTTTAAAGTAAACGACAATTACTTAAAGCTCCCCGGAAGCTACTTATTTTCCACCATCGGTAAGAAGGTAAATGCCTATGCGGCAGCAAATCCCGACAAGAAGGTCATTCGTCTGGGAATCGGTGATGTGACGCAGCCCCTTACCCCCACAATCATCAGTGCACTTCACGGTGCGGTGGATGAGATGGCGAAGGCTGAGACCTTCAGAGGCTATGCGCCCGATCTTGGCTATGAATTTTTAAGAAATGCCATTGCGGAGAACGACTATCAGAAGAGAGGCTGCGATATTGCCGCTGATGAAATCTTTGTGTCGGACGGTGCCAAGTGTGATTCCGGCAATATTCAGGAAATTTTCAGTATTGACAATAAGATCGCTGTCTGTGACCCTGTTTATCCCGTATATGTGGATACCAATGTGATGGCAGGCAGAACAGGTACTTATGATAAGGAAACAGAGACATGGAGCGATGTGATCTACATGCCATGTACCGCAGACAATAATTTTGCACCCGAGCTTCCCAAGGAAGTACCGGACATCATTTATCTCTGCTTCCCCAATAACCCCACAGGATCTACGATCACAAAGCCTCAGCTTCAGGAGTGGGTTGATTATGCAAACAAAAACGGTGCGGTCATCATTTATGATGCTGCCTATGAAGCCTATATTTCCGAGGAGGATGTTCCTCATTCCATCTATGAATGTGAAGGCGCAAGAACCTGCGCCATTGAGCTTCACTCCTTCTCCAAGAATGCAGGCTTTACCGGTGTCCGCTTGGGCTACACCGTTATCCCTAAGGAATTAAAGAGCGGAGACGTTTCCCTTCATTCCTTATGGGCAAGAAGACACGGAACCAAATATAACGGCGCACCTTATATTGTGCAGCGCGCAGGTGAAGCTGTGTATTCCAAGGAAGGCCAGGCAGAGGTAAAGCAGCTTGTTTCCTACTATATGAAAAATGCTGCTTACATTCTGAACGGATTAAAGGAGGCAGGCTATACCGTATCCGGTGGTGTGAATGCACCTTATATCTGGTTAAAAGCACCAAATGGCATGACAAGCTGGGAATTTTTTGATTATCTGCTGGAAAAAGCAAATGTGGTAGGGACTCCCGGTTCAGGCTTTGGACCCAGCGGCGAAACCTATTTCAGACTTACAGCCTTCGGCAGCTATGAGAATACCGTTGAGGCAGTGGACAGAATCAAAGCACTGTAATATAATTAAAAGAAGAGTGAAAGCCGCGGGATGTTTTCTATCCTGCGGCTTTTGCTCATGACAGTGTTTGCGGAAAGTTATTTTGCCTTACCATAAAATACAGGAAAATAAAACGTATCTATATACAGAAAGGGAGGAAACCGTGAACGAACAGCAATTTGAACAGGCTGTGGCACGGATGGTACAGGGGGATAAAACCGGTCTTAAGGAAATCTATGAAGCCTATATCGGTTATATTTACAGGATCGTCTATGAGGTGCTGCAAAACAGGGAAAATGCCGAAGATGTCACCAGCGAATTTTTTATCAGGCTATGGGACAAGGCAGATCAGTTTAAGCCCGGAGGAGGTCACAAAGGGTATCTCGCCACCATGGCGAGAAATATGGCCATCGACTATATCCGGAAGCACAGGAGAGAAGAGCTGACTGCCATGATGCAGGACATTGAGGCAGGTCCGGAGGAAGAGGAGCAGTCAAAGAAACAGTACTATAAGGAAGAGACGGAAAGTGAAGTGGAAGAGAGCGTGATCCGTGATATGACGGTGCAGGAAGCACTCGAAACCCTGAATCCGTCGGAGCGGCAGGTGGTTTCTCTGAAGGTGCTCGGCGAGATGACCTTTAAAGAGATCGCCCGAGCCATGGGAATTCCCATGGGAACTGTGACATGGAAATACCGGAATGCGATCAAAAAGCTAAGGAGGTGTGGATATGAAGAAAGACTTTGAAAAAGCATACAAAGAGTTTGCAGAAACAGAAGTTCCGGATCTGTGGGACAGAATCGAAGCAGGCTTAAGCGAAAAATCCGCACCGGCAGAAACAAAAGCGGAGAAGAACAAGAAGACTGCACCAGTCAATAAGAAAACAAAAATAGCAGTATTTATGAGAAAATATTCTGCTCTGGCAGCGGCAATCGTCTGTGCGATCATTCTGATTCCCACCATGATCGTGATGAAAAAATCAGACAGCAAATTTATGTCAGAGAGTGCGACAGAACCGGCTTTTACAACAGAAAGTGCATATTGTGACGAAGCAGTGGCAGAGGAAGCAAAAGCAGAAGAGGCACTTTCGGAAAGGATGGAAGAAGCAGAAACGGCAGAGACCGCAGCTGAAGAACCGGAAATGGAACGGAAAGAGGAAGCAGAAGAATCGAAAGTGGAGAGTTCCATGGCTGCGGCAGAGGCATTTTCGCAGGAAGAGAGTGCGTCGGGAGCGGTAAAGGAATCCGCAAAAGCGGACAGTGCCATGAATGATGCAGTTTGCGAGGATGCAGCTCCGGAGGATTACAATAAACAGAATGCCCAAGAACTGAAAAATATAGTCGTGAAAGTAAAAAAAGCAGAAGAAAAGCCTTTGGAAAACGAGGCTGAAGAAGCGGGTGTTCTGTACACAGCGGTGGTGAAAAGGAATCCTTCCGGTCTGCCCAAGGAGGGAGCGGAAATTCAGATTTTTATTCCTGTCGTTTCCTCTGTTGCCCTGGTTGAAGACAACACTTTTGAACTTGACCTTGTGTTATCGGAAAGGGAAGAAAATATTTACACGGTGACAGGCTATCACGGGGAAATGAAGGAATAACAGAATAGAAATTGCAATCAAAAAAAACGGCCACACGATGTGTGACCGTTTTGTTTGTTTGCGCGCCATGGGCGCGCTCTAACGGGTGTAAGTCCCGAACACGCCCGGATAGTGGGAAGTGTATAGCCGAACAGCAAGGGTGTCCATCGTGAGGTGGAATCTGAAGGAAGCTGTAAGCAAATCTCT